>DBBK01000118.1:19631-19853 GCA_002292165.1 Brevundimonas sp. UBA986 | reverse complement strand
GGTACGGACCGCGACGTCCAGGGTCACGGCGTCGACCGTGTCGCCCGGCTGGATCGGCAGATAGGACAGGACCGTGGTCTGGTCGATGCGCTGGTTGCCCTCGACCAGGATGCGGTTGACCACGCCCCGCTCTTCCGGACGCGGCGCGGCGGCGGCCGGAGCGGCCGTCTGGGCCGGAGCCCCCGCGGGCGCGACCTGAACGGTCGGCGGCGCGGCCGGGGT
>DBBK01000118.1:0-19565 GCA_002292165.1 Brevundimonas sp. UBA986 | reverse complement strand
CCGGCGCGGTCTGGGCCATGGCGGTCCCGCCCAAGCCCGCGGCGATGACAAGGGTCATCGCACTGCAGAGCGGCGCCCGGAAGCGGGCGGCCATGGCGGCGGGAGCACGTCGGTCGGTCATCATCATACGGGAAACCATCGGGGGCAGGCCTCGGCTCAACTGACGAGCCCGCCGAGGAATTTGAACAGGTTCAGCTTCTGCAAGTCGTTCCAGGTCGCGAACAACATCAAACCCGCCAGCAAAGCAAGACCGACCCGGTATCCCGCCTCCTGAACCCTGGCCGCCACGGGTTTCTGCGCCACAGCTTCATAGGCGTAGAACACGAGGTGGCCACCGTCCAGAACCGGGATGGGCATCAGGTTGATGAAGCCGATTCCGATCGAAAGTAAGGCGGCAAGGCTTGTCAGGCTGAAGGCGAGATTGATGGCGATGGCGAGCGGATCGGGATTGGCGGCCACGGCCGCGTTGGCGATCGCGCCGGACGCCTTGGCGATGCCCAGCGGCCCGCTGAGCTGGTCGCCCGATTCGCGGCCGCTGAAGATGCGTCCGATATAGGTCAGGGTGGTGCCCAGGACGTCTTTGGTCTGCAGCACGCCCTGCCCCACCGCCTCGATGGGGTTGTAGCGGACATAGCGGGTTTCGGCGCGGGTCGAGCCCAGCAGGACGCCGAGACGGCTGATGCTGACGCGCCCGGCGATCGGGTCGTTCTCGATGCGGCGTTCGGGCGTCGCCGTGATGAAGATTTCAGCGCCGTTGCGTTCGACGGTGAAGCGGATCGGATCGCCGGCGCTCAGGGCGACCTTGGCGGTCACCTCGCGGGAATCCTTGATCGCGCGTCCGTTGATGCCGGTGATCAGGTCGCCCGCGCGGAAGCCGGCGACCGCGGCCGGAGAACCCGCCCCGACCTCGGCGACCCGGGCCGGCGTCAGCGCCTTGCCCAGAAGCGAGAACATGACCGTGAAGATCAGGATCGCCAGGATGAAGTTGGCCACCGGCCCGCCGGCCGTGATCAGGGCCCGCTGCCAGACCGGCTTGAAATGGAAATAGTCGCGCTCGGCGCCCGGGCCGTTCTCGGCGATCACCCGCTGGCGCAGTTCGGCCAGACCCGCCTGGTCCGGCACGCTGGAGGCGTCCAGGTCGCCGGCGAACTTCACATAGCCGCCCAGCGGCATCCAGCCCACGCGCCATTCGACGCCCCGCTTGTCCGTGCGGCTGAACAGGGCGCGGCCGAAACCGATGGCGAACCGGTCGATCTTCACCTTGAAGGCGCGCGCGACCCAATAGTGGCCGAGCTCGTGGATGACGATCACAGGCGTCAGCACGACCATCACCGCCACGATGTTGATCAGGATCTGGCCCAGACCGTTCAGCATTACCGTCTCGTACTCCCCAACCGCCGGAATGGCGGCCCCTTCAGCGTCTCAGGCCGCGATGGCCAGTCCGCTGACGATGGTCTCCGCGATCCGCCGAGCCTCCGCATCGACGGCCAGGGCCGCGTCGCAGGCGTCTTCAGACGTGAAATCCATCCCCGAGCGTGTCGCTCGATCAAGGGTTTCGGCGACGACTGCGGCAATATTGAGAAAGGCCAGCCTACGGTCAAGAAACGCATAGGCCGCGACCTCATTGGCGGCGTTGAACACCGTCGGCGCGGAACCGCCCGCCGTCAGGGCCTCGCGGGCCAGTTTCAGGGCCGGGAAGCGCTCGTAATCCGGCGCCTCGAACGTCAGCTTGCCCAGGGCGGCCAGGTCCAGCTTCGGCGCCGGCCAGGCCAGACGGTGCGGATACGCCAGGGCGCAGGCGATCGGCGTCTTCATGTCCGGCGGCCCCATCTGGGCCAAGGTCGAGCCGTCGACGTACTCGACCATCGAATGGATCACCGATTCGGGATGGACCACGACGTCGATCTTTTCGGCCGGCATGACGAACAGATAGGCGGCCTCGATCGTCTCCAGACCCTTGTTGGCCATGGTCGCGCTGTCGACCGAGATCTTGGCGCCCATCGACCAGTTGGGATGGGCCACGGCCTGTTCGGGCGTCATCCGCGCCATCTCGGCCAGCGGTGTCCTGCGGAACGGCCCGCCCGAGGCGGTCAGGACCAGCCTTTCGACCCGCTCCGGCGCCTCGGCCGGAAACACCTGGAAGATGGCCGAATGTTCGGAATCCACCGGGATCAGCGTCCCGCCGCTCTTGCCGATGCGCTCGATCAGCCGAGGACCGCAGCAAACGAGGCTTTCCTTGTTGGCCAGGGCCAGGGTCGCCCCCGTCCCCGCCGCCGCCCAGGTCGAGCGCAGCCCCGCCGCGCCGACGATGGAGGCCATGATCCAGTCAGCGGGCCGGGTCGCGGCCTCCACGACGGCCTCATCCCCGGCCGCGACCTCGATCTCCAGCCCGTTCAGGGCGTCGCGCAGGTCCTGCAGACGCTTCGGATCGGCGACCACCACCTGCTTCGGCTTCCACCGCCGCGCCTGTTCGGCCAGTCGGGCGACGTTGCCGCCCCCGGTCAGGACCTCGACCTCGAAAGCGCCGGTCCCGGCCGCCTCGGCCTGATCCATCAGATCCAGCGTCGAACAGCCGACCGAACCGGTCGACCCCAGCACGCTCACGCGCCGCCGGATCATGCCGCCCGCTCCAGCAGGAGCACCAGCCAGCGGCCCAGCGCCACCACCACGACCGCGAACATCAAGCCGTCGACCCGGTCCATCAGCCCGCCGTGGCCGGGAATCAGATTGCCCGCGTCCTTGACCCCGAAGCGGCGCTTCAGCCCGGATTCCCACAGGTCTCCGGCCATGGTGGCCAGCGCGGCGGCGAGGCCCAGCACCCCGCCCCAGAACATGTTCAGGCGGCCCATCTCCAGCCAGTGCGCCATCCCGGCCCCGGCGATCATCCCGGCAGTCAGCCCGCCGATGAAGCCGGACCAGGTCTTGTTGGGCGAAAAGCGCGGCCACAGCTTGGGGCCGCCCACGGCGCTGCCGACCAGATAGGCCAGGATGTCCGAGGCCCAGGCCACGGCGAAGACCAGCACCGTCCAGTGCAGTCCGACCGGCGAATGATTGTCTCTCAGCCAGATCAGCAGCACCGCCGGCCAGCCCAGATAGAGGACGCCATAGGCCGCGTTCAGCGCCTCCTGCCCCCGGCTGCGCGCGAACATGCCTGCCGCCCCGGCCCCGAAGACCAGCAGCACCAGGGCCAATGAAAGTTGCCCCGCATGGGCCGTCACGACCGCCGCGAACAGACCCAGGGCCACGGCGCCGGTCATCATCCGCCAGGCGCCGGGCGCGCTCATCATCGCCCATTCCACGGCCAGCAGGGCGCAGGCCAGAAGGATGAGGGTCAGGAACCACACGCCCCCGGCCCAGGTGGCCAGGACCGCTGCGGGCGCCAGCACGACGGCTGACGCGGCGCGAATGCCGATGTCCCCAACCTTGAGCGCCATCAGCCCGTCGCGAGCGCCGGCTGCGCCATCAGCCCGCCGAACCGGCGATCCCTGTTGCGGTACTGTTCGACGGCCTCGCCCAGCGGTCCGGCGCCATAATCGGGCCAGAGCACGTTCTGGAAGACCATCTCGGCGTAGGCGGCTTCCCACAGCAGGAAGTTCGACAGCCGCTGCTCGCCCGAGGTGCGCACGATCAGGTCGACCGGCGGTCCGCCCGCGGTCGACAGGCCGGCGCCCAGGGTCGCCTCATCCAGCGGCGCGGTGGCCTCGCCGGCCAGGACGTTGTCGATATGGCGCTGGGCCGCGTCGACGATGTCGGCCCGACCGCCGTAGTTGAAGGCCACCTGCAGCAGGAAGCGGGTATTGTGCGCCGTCTGGGCCTCGGCCCGGTCGACGATGGCGGCGATGTCGGTCGGCAGGCCCGTGCGGCGGCCCAGCACCCGGACCCGCACGCCCTCGCGCGCCAGCCGGTTCAGGTCGCTGGCCACATAGGATCGCACCAGACCCATCAGGTCGGACACCTCCTCCGCCGGACGGCGCCAGTTCTCGGTCGAGAAGCCGAACACCGTCAGGCACTCGATGCCGTACTGGGGCGCGGCCTGGACGGTGCGCTTCAGGGCCTGGACCCCCTCGCGGTGGCCCATGGCGCGCGGCAGCCCCCGGGCCTGCGCCCAGCGACCGTTGCCGTCCATGATGAGCGCGACATGCTTGGGGCCTTCAGAGGCCTCTGGCAGACCGGCGGTGGGTGCCGTCATTTCATTTGCGTCCTGGCGAGCCTGAGGCGGACCTCAAACCTGCATGATCTCAACTTCCTTGGTCTTCAAGGTCTCGTCGATGCGTTTGATGGCGGCGTCGGTGTCCTTCTGGACCTCGGTCTCCATCTTCTTCTGTTCGTCCTGGCTGATGTCGCCCGCCTTCTCGGCCTTCTTCAGGTCGTCGTTGGCGTCGCGGCGCACGTTGCGCACGGCGATCTTCTGCTGCTCGGCGTATTTGGCGGCCAGCTTGACCAGGTCCTTGCGGCGCTCTTCGGTCAGTGGCGGCACGGGAATGCGCAGGGTCTGGCCGTCGGTGACGGGGTTCAGGCCCAGGCCGGCGGCGCGGATGGCCTTCTCGACGGCGCCGACCATCGACTTGTCCCAGACGCTGACCGACAGCATGCGCGGCTCGGGCACGCTGATCGCGGCGACGGCGTTCAGCGGCGAGTTGGAGCCGTAGGCCTGGACCTGGACCGGGTCCAGCAGGCCCGCGTGGGCCCGGCCGGTGCGCAGGCCCGAATATTCCTCTTTCAGCGTGCTGACCGACTTGTCCATGCGGTCGCGGTAGGTGCTCAGATCCGGCTTCGCCATCTTGTTCTCCTTGAGTCTCTTATAGTCAGACGCTTGCGGCGTTGTCGCTGATCACCGTGAACGCGCCCTCGCCGCGCAGCACGCGGTGGAAGGCCCCCTCCTCCCGGATCGAGAAGACGACGATCGGAATGCCGCTGTCGCGCATCAGGGCGACGGCCGAGGCGTCCATGACGCGCAGGTCCTGGGCCAGCACCTGCTGATAGGTCAGGGTGTCGTAGCGGGTGGCCTTGGGGTCCTTCTTGGGGTCGGCCGTATAGACGCCGTCCACGCTGGTGCCCTTCAGGAGGGCGTCGCAGCCCATTTCGGCCGCGCGCAGGGCCGCGCCCGAGTCGGTCGTGAAGAAGGGCGCGCCGACGCCGGCGGCGAAGATCACCACCCGGCCCTTTTCCAGATGACGCAGGGCGCGCCGCCGGATGTAGGGCTCGGCGATCGCCGGCATGGTCAGGGCGCTCTGCACCCGGGTCTGGACGCCGATCTTCTCCAGCGCCGCCTGCATGGCGAGCGCATTCATGACCGTGGCCAGCATGCCCATCTGGTCGGCGGTGGCGCGGTCCATGTCCCCGGCCGCCTTCGACAGGCCGCGGAAGATGTTGCCGCCGCCAATCACCAGGCAGATCTCGATGCCCTCGCTGGCCACCGAGCCGACGGCCCGCGCCACCTCGGCGACCGTCTTCATGTCGATGCCGTAGGGCTGATCGCCCATCAGCACCTCGCCCGACACCTTCAGCAGCACCCGCTTGTATTTCGGGGCGTGGTCGACGTCGGACATGGGAAAGCTCTTTCGCGAGGGGGCGGCGCGGATTCGGGACAGCGCCTTATAGACGAAGGGCGCCCCTCGCTTCAAAGCCTTACAGCGACGATCTTTTCAGGATCGTTTCAGTCTCGGGACGGCGTGGCGAACGGATCGCTCGGCGTCGGCAGGGTCGGCAGCGGCATGCGCGGCAGGGGCTCGTCGCTGTTGGCGGCGCTCAGCAGCACGCTGGCCAGCACCACGGCCGCCTGACGCAGGTCCTCCGCCTTCAGGTGGTCATAGGTGTCGACCGAGGTGTGGTGGATGCGGCTGTTGTAGTCCAGCGGGTCCTGAATGAACTGGAAGCCCGGAACGCCGACGGTCTGCATATAGACGTGGTCGGTGCCGCCCGACGGACGCAGGCCCACGGTCGTCACGCCCATGCTCTCGAACGGCTTCAGCCACTCGGCCAGGATCGGGGCGGCGGCGATATTGCCCTCGGCGTTGATGCCGCGGATCTTGCCCGAGCCGTTGTCGATGTTGAAATAGGCGACCAGGTCCGAATAGGTCGGGCGCGGCTGGATCGGCCAGCGGGCGCGCCAGGTCCGGCCGTTCGGCAGGGCGTCCAGGGCCGCGTCGCCCGTCGGCGCCCGCGTCGCCAGATGCTGGTCGACATAGGCCAGAGAGCCCCACAGTCCCTGCTCTTCCCCGCTCCACAGGGCGAAGCGGATGGTGCGCTTGGGCTTGACGTTCATCGCCTTCAGGATGCGCGCCGCCTCCATGATCACCGCGCTGCCGGCGGCGTTGTCCGAGGCGCCGTCGCCCGCGACCCAGCTGTCCAGGTGGGCGCCGGCCATGACGTATTCGCCGCCCCGGGCCGAACCCGGGATGTCGGCGATGATGTTGTAGGCGTTGACGTCGCTGTCGTCGTACTGGACCTCGCTCATCAGCTCCAGGGTCGGCGCCGTGCCGCTCAGGGCCAGACGGGCCAGCCGGCGATAGTCTTCGGCCGCCAGCTCCATGCCGGGCACCGTCGGGGTCTGGCCAACGCGATAGCCCGAGCCGGTCCCGTGCAGCAGGTCGCCGTCACGCGCCGACATCCGCACCAGGGCGATGGCGCCCTCGGCCTTCAGGAAGGCGTCCAGCTTGCCGGCGAAGTCGGCCTGCGGGCTGCGCAGGCCCCGCTCGGCCGCCGCCGGGTCGTTGTTGGGCTGGGAATAGGACATCCGGTCGGCCAGCTGGGCGTCGGTCCAGCGCAGGAAGGGCGCCGTGTCCGGCTCCGAACCCGTGCCCGGGGCGCTGATCATGACGATCTTGCCCTGCAGCTTGCCCTTCCAGGCGTCGAACTGGCCGGCCGAGGTGATCGGGGCGACCACGACCGGGCCGCTGATGGTCCCGCCGGTGCCGGGTGTCCAGGCGATCGGGATGGCGTGCAGGTCCAGCGGACGGGGCTCGATCATCCGCGCGCTCGACCGCACGATCGACCAGCCGCGGCCGAACTCGAAGCCCTCGGCATGGACGTTCGACAGACCCCAGTCGCGGAACTGCTGCTGCGTCCAGCCCTCGGCCTGACGCATGGCCGGGGAGTTGGTCAGTCGGCCGCCGATGACGTCGGTCAGATGCTGGGCCGTCTGCATCACCTGGCTGTGGTTCAGACCCTGATCGACGATGCCGTTCACGGCGTTCAGATCAACCTCCTGGGCCAGCGACGGCGTGGCGATCAACAGGGTGGCGGCGGAAACGGCGGCAAGCAGACGTGACATGAAGAACGGCCCCAACTTCAATCCAGACTCAAATGAGGCCCTTCTGTGCCCGGAACCGTGGCGGTTCGCAAACGGGTTGACCTTTGGGCATGCAAAAGGGGCCGGCGATCGCTCGCCGGCCCCTTCGCTACTCTTCAACTGACGCTGGGGCTTAGCCCTGCATCATCGAGGCGACTTCCGAAGCGAAGTCCGGGCCTTCGACCTTCTCGACGCCTTCACCCAGGGCCAGGCGCACGAAGCCGGCCAGGTGCAGGTTGGACGAGCCGAGCTCCTTGGCCGTGTTGGCGACCAGCTGCTCGACGGTCACGTCGGGGTCCATGACGAACGGCTGCTTGGTCAGCACCACGTCCTTCTGGAACTTGTTGATCTGGCCTTCCACGATCTTGGCGATCATGTTTTCCGGCTTGCCTTCTTCCTTGGCCTTTTCGGTCAGAACGGCGCGTTCCTTCTCGATGGCGGCGGGGTCCAGGTCGTCGGTGTTCAGCGACAGCGGGGCGGTCGCGGCGACGTGCATGGCGATCTTGCGGCCCAGTTCGCGCAGGGCGGTCTTGTCGCCCTCGCCTTCCAGGGCGACCAGAACGCCGATGCGGCCCAGGCCCGGCGAGACGGCGTTGTGGACGTAGGAGGCGACGACGCCTTCACCCACGGCCAGACGCGCGGCGCGGCGCAGCTGCATGTTCTCGCCGATGGTGGCGATCATCTGGGTCACTTCGTCCTGGACGGTCTTGCCGTTTTCCAGAACCGCGCCGTGCAGGTCCTCGACCGAACCGTGCTCCAGGCCGTGGACGGCGAAGGCGTTGGCGGCGTTCTGGAACAGCTCGTTGCGGGCGACGAAGTCGGTTTCCGAGTTGAACTCGATGGCGGCGCCGATTTCGCCCTTGCCCTCTTCGCGGGTGGCGACGGCGACCAGGCCTTCAGCGGCGACGCGGTCGGCCTTCTTGGCGGCCTTGGACAGGCCCTTGGCGCGCAGCCAGTCGATCGCGGCGTTGATGTCGCCGTCGGTCTCTTGCAGGGCCTTTTTGCAGTCCATCATGCCCACGCCGGACTTGGCGCGCAGTTCCATCACGAGGGCGGCGGTGATCTCAGCCATTGTATAGCTCCTTGGGGTATTCGTATGCGGTAACGGCCGGGCATGGTTAGCCCGGCCGCGTGTCAGTTTGACCGTCGGTAGAAGCCGGGTTGCGGCTTAGCCCGCGGCTTCTTCGGTCTGGGTGGCTTCCAGCTCGGCGGCGACGTCTTCCGTGCCGGCCGGGACGGCGTCGGCTTCAACCGGAGCCGAGGCTTCGGCCAGCATCGGCTCGACCGGGTTTTCCGAGGCGCCCAGGTCGACACCGGCGGCGCCGGCGCCGGCGGCCAGGCCGTCGAGGACGGCGTCGGCGATCAGGTCGCAGTAGGTCTGGATGGCGCGGGCGGCGTCATCGTTGCCGGGCACCGGATAGGTGATGCCGTCCGGATCCGAGTTGGTGTCCAGGATGGCGATGACCGGAATGTTCAGCTTGCGGGCTTCCAGGATCGCGATCGCTTCCTTGTTGGTGTCGATCACGAACATGATGTCCGGGATGGAGCCCATGTCCTTGATGCCGCCGAGGGACAGTTCAAGCTTGTCCTTCTCGCGACCCAGGGTCACCAGTTCCTTCTTGACCCGGCCTTCGCCGCCGCGCTCCATGATGCCTTCCAACTCGCGCAGGCGGGCGATCGAGCCCGACACGGTGCGCCAGTTGGTCAGGGTGCCGCCGAGCCAGCGGTGGTTCACATAGTATTGGGCGCAGCGCTTGGCGGCTTCGGCGACCGGGTCCGAGGCCTGGCGCTTGGTGCCGACGAACAGGACGCGGCCGCCCTTGGCGGCGACGTCGCGAACGGCGACCAGGGCCTGGTGCAGCAGAGGCATGGTCTGCGACAGGTCGATGATGTGGATGTTCGAGCGCGCGCCGAAGATGTAGCGATCCATCTTCGGGTTCCAGCGGTGCGTCTGGTGGCCGAAGTGAGCACCGGCTTCGAGCAGGGTGCGCATGGAGAAGTCAGGCAGAGCCATCTTTGGAAGTCCTTTTTCCGATTATTCCGCCGCAGACGGGTAAAGGGCCAACTGACCCCTCGGAACGGCCCGGACCGGGATGTCTCCCCGACCCACGCCACGCCTGCGTGTGAAGTGGGCGCGGATGTAGGGGGATTGGAGGGAAAAGGCAAGCCGCCTGGGGTCGCTTCCTGATCGGAGCCCCATCGACATGCTTCTGCCCTCGCTCGCCTTCCTCCTCGCCGCCCTTATGCCCGCGCCCGCGCAGGCTCAGGCCGCCCCCGCCATCGCGGCGCCCTTTGCGGCGCGGGCTGGGTCATTTGGCTGAAGCGCGACGCCAGTGACGAATGGAAGACGAAGAGCGGCCGGACCAGTTGGATTTCGTGAGCAATCTAGCATCCAGCTTGCGCAACAAATCAGATGAATCAAAGGCCTGCGGCGCTTGCGCCGCAATCGGTTAGGCGCCCGTCTCCACCGTGTTAGGCTGCGCCCGAACTTCCGCCTCCGGTCTTTGACATCCCTGAACACCGTGCACGCCCTTGCACTCAAAGTGCAAAAGCATCACCGGTTATGCATCTTTTGAATTCAGAGCCTTGCAGGCCGAACCTGCGCTCCGACCTTCAAAATTGCACTTTTTGCACCCACTTTTTTCCGGGTGCACTCCGCCGCTGCTGACAGCCATGGCCCGCCTGTCAACCGCGTGACGGACCACTCATCGCCGCCCGGTTACCAAGGTCCGCCCCGCCCCTCAACGCAAGAAGGGCGGCCCCTCAAGGACCGCCCTTCCGCTCTCTCCCCAGAGACCTGTCAACGATGCCCGAGGGTCAGTGCATCGCGTCCAGGAGGGCCTTGGCCCGGTCGCGGTGCGCCGTGACCTTGGGGGTGATCTCCTTCGCCAGGGCCGCCAGCGTCGGGGCCTCGGTGTTGTCGGCGAAGCCGTTCAGCATCGTCAGGGCCTCGTCATGGGCCGCCGCCTGCTGGGTCAGCCAGACCTTGTCGAAGTCGGCCGCCGAGGCGGCCTTCAGGTTGTCGATCAGCCCCTTGTGGCGCTCGTCCAGCGCGGTCGGCAGGGCCACCGTCGGCGCCGCCGTCGGGGCCAGGGCCTTCAGCTTGGCCGTCGAGGCCGTGTGGTCGGTCGTGATCATGGCCGCCAGCGCCTTGACGTCGGCGCTGGTCGAACGGCTGGCCGCGATCTTCGCCGCCTCCAGCTCATACATGTCCGAGACGGCCAGGCCGCCGACGAAGCCGCTGACGGTGTTGGCGCCCATGGTCGCGGCCGAGGTCTGGCCGACGGCGGTCGAGGTGGCGTCCTGGGCCGCATTGACGGCCGCGCCGGCGTCGGCGGCGGTCTTGTCCGTCTGCTGCTGGCTGCAGGCCGCGACGAGGGCGGCGGCGATACCGGCGACGGCCGGGACGATAAGGCGGGTTCGGGTCATGGGTCGTTGTCTCCCTTTGGTTGCGGGGGAGAACCGCCCTGCCCGGGCTTCGTTCCTGTGTGCGGGACCGGACGGAAGCGCTCAGAAGCTCCGGCCGTCCACCCGCGTGCCGGGCTCGACGCTGAAGGGCTCCACGTCGGTCAGGGTCCGGACATTGACCGCGATCATCGCCTTGCCGTCCGGTCCCGTCCCCTGCCCCCAGGGCTCCACGCCGCAGGTCGGACAGAACCAGTGATGGATGTTGTGCCGGTTGAACAGGTACTCGGTCAGGGCCGGCTCGCCGGAGGTCAACCGGAAGGCCGCGGGCTCGACGAACGTCAGCCACAGCCCCTTCCGGAAGCAGTGGCTGCAGTTGCACTCCATCACCTGCGACAGGTCGGTCTCGACCTCGAAGCGGACGGCCCCGCAGTGGCAGGAGCCGGCATGGACGCGGGCCTGAACGGGGGTCTCGACGGGGGTGGCGGCAGCGTCGGTCATTCCGGTCTCCAGCGGTTCAGGCCAGCCTGTGAGGCCAGTGGTTCGGGCAGCAGATCAGCCTTCCGGCAGGCTGTACTCGAGGTCGTAGCGGTGTTCGCCGCCCTCGATGGTCAGGTGGAAGACGCCCGTGAGGCCCGTCAGTTCCCCCGTGCCCGAGCCCGGGACGACAGTGATCGTGAGGTCCTGCGCGCCCTGATCCATCAGGCCCCGGTGCACCAGGGCGAAGGTCCCCTCGCGGCCGTCCAGCGCGCCCGTGACCCGCTCCATGGCCACATAGGCCCCGGAGTTCCCGCCGGCCATGGTGGCCAGCATCTCGCCCACGCCCGTCCCGGTCAGGTCGCCGTGGAAGGTCTTGGACAGCGTCATCCGGCCCGGCGCATCGGGCGCGGCGTCTGCCCCCGGCTGGACCGGGGTGATGGTCACGTCGAAGGTCCCCCGCGCGTGGCGGGCTTCTGTGGCGGCGGTCATGGTGGTTCCTGTCCTGGCGGCTTCTGGCGCGGGCGTGGCGCTCACAGACACCCTCGCCCCGGGAGTCGCGGTCGCGGACGCGGCGTCTCCGGCGCCCGGAGCCAGCATCAGTACGGCGGCGGCGATCAGGCCGGGCATCACGCGTCCTCCAGCATCAGCACGCCCGGCGCCGTCTTCAGCGCCCCGCGCAGGGCGGCGTCCATGCGGTAGCGGCCCGGAAGCCTGAGCTCGACCTCGCGGCGGCCGTCCAGCGAGGCGACCAGGGTGATCTCCCCGCCCCTGGCGCCCTTGGAGGCCTGCTGCGACCGCTCCAGCCGCGCCCGAATGGCCTCGGCGTCCGTGCCCCGGGCCGAGACGTGGACCCGCATCCCTGCGGTCGACTCGTCGATCAGGGTGTCCAGCCGCGAGGCGTCGTCGCCGAAGAAGCGCACCTCCCCGTCCGAGGACTTGGCCCGGATCCGGACCAGGACCGAGGCCCCGACCTCCAGCACCTCGCGGCACTTCCTCAGCTGCTCGGGCGGGAACAGGCATTCGAACTCGCCGGTCGGGTCCGAGAAGTTGACGAAGGCGAACTTCTCACCGGTGCGGGCGCTGGCCCGTTCCTGACGGCGGCGCACCACGCCGGCCATCATGAAGGCCTCATGCCCGCTCTCGGCCAGGGCCGTGGCCTCGGCGACGAAGGTGACGCGCTTGCGCTTCAGGGCCGGGATCATGTCCTCCAGCGGGTGGCCCGACAGGTAGAAACCGACCGCCGACAGCTCGTGGTCCAGCTGCTCCGGCCCGATCCACGGCTCGACGCTCCTGAGCCTCGGGCGGGCGGCGGCGGCCTGATCGGCGCCGAACAGGCTGACCTGCGACGAGGTCCGGTCGGCCGCGACGCTCTGGCAATAGGCCATCAGGACGTCGGCCTGCTCCAGCAGCTGGCGCCGGTTCGGGTGGATGCTGTCGAAGGCGCCGGCCTTGGCCAGGCCTTCCAGCGCCCGCTTGTTGACCGCGCGCGGATCGACCCGCTCGAGGAAGTCGAAGATGTCGGCGAAGCGCCCCCCCGTCTCGCGCACCTCGACCACATGTTTCATGGCCTCCAGACCCACGTTGCGGATGGCCCCCAGGGCATAGAGGACCGACCCCTTGCCGTCGTCCCAGCTGACGTCGAAGTCGGCCGAAGAGCGGTTCACATCCGGCGCCAGGACCGGGATCTCGAACTTGCGGGCGTCCTGGTAGAAGACCGCCAGCTTGTCGGTGTTCGACAGGTCGAGCGACATCGAGGCGGCGAAGAACTCGACCGGCGCGTTCGCCTTCAGCCAGCCCGTCTGATAGCTGATCAGGGCGTAAGCGGCGGCGTGGGACTTGTTGAAGCCATAGCCGGCGAACTTGGCCACCAGCTCGAAGATCGAGTCCGACTGCTGCTCCGGCACGGATTTCTCGGACGCGCCCTTGATGAAGCGCGCCTTCTGGAAGTCCATCTCCTCCTTCTTCTTCTTGCCCATGGCGCGGCGAAGAAGGTCGGCCTCGCCGAGGGAGTAACCCGCCAGAATCTGGGCGATCTTCATCACCTGCTCCTGGTAGATGATGACGCCGTAGGTCTCGGTCAGGACCTCCTTCAGGGAGGGGTGCAGATAGTCGACCTCGGCCCGGCCGAACTTGCGGTCGATGTAGGTGTCGATCATCTCCATCGGCCCCGGCCGATAAAGGGAAATCAGGGCGGTGATCTCCTCGATGGAGCCGCAACGCATCTTGCGCAGGGTGTCGCGCATCCCCTGGGATTCCAGCTGGAACACCCCGACGGTCTGGCCCGAGGCCATCAGCTCATAGGTCGCCTTGTCGTCCAGCGGCAGCTGGTTCCAGACCGGCGCCGCCCCGCGCCGCGACAGATAGCCGTGAGCCCGGTCCAGGGTCGTCAGGGTCTTCAGCCCCAGGAAGTCGAACTTGACCAGACCCGCCGGCTCGACCCACTTCATGTTGAACTGGCTGGCCGGAATGGTGGAGCGCGGGTCCTGATACAGGGGCACCAGTTCGACCAGGGGCCGGTCGCCGATGACGATGCCGGCGGCGTGGGTCGAGGCGTTGCGGTAAAGGCCCTCAAGCTCCAGCGCCGTCTCCAGCAGGTTTCGTACGGCCGGCTCCGCGTCGCGCGCCTCCTTCAGGCGCGGCTCCAGATCGATGGCCTGGGCCAGGGTCACCGGGTTGGCCGGGTTGTTCGGCACCATCTTGCAGAGCCGGTCGACCTGGCCGAGCGGCATCTGCAGCACCCGGCCGACGTCGCGCAGCACGGCCCGCGCCTGCAGGGTGCCGAAGGTGATGATCTGGGCCACCCGGTCCTTGCCATAGTGGTCCTGGACGTAGTCGATGACCTCTTCGCGCCGCTCCTGACAGAAGTCGATGTCGAAGTCAGGCATGGAGACCCGTTCGGGGTTCAGGAAGCGCTCGAACAGCAGGCCGAACCGCAGGGGATCGAGGTCGGTGATGGTCAGGGCCCAGGCGACCAGCGACCCGGCCCCGGAACCCCGCCCCGGCCCAACCGGGATCGAATGGTCCTTGGCCCATTTGATGAAGTCCGAAACGATCAGGAAGTAGCCCGGGAAGCCCATCTGCTGGATGATCCCGACCTCCCATTCGAGGCGGGTCCAGTACTCCTCTTCCGGCACCGCGGGCGTGACCTCGGTCAGCCGGACCTTCAGGCCCTCGCGCGCCTGGTGGGCCAGTTCGTCGGCCTCGGAGCGGCCCGCGCCGGTGTCGAAGCGCGGCAGGATCGGGGCGTGGGTCTTGACCAGGAAGGCGCAGCGGCGGGCGATATCGATGGTGTTGTCGCAGGCCTCGGGCAGGTCGGCGAACAGCTCGCGCATGGCCTCCGCGGACTTGAACCAGTGCTGGTCGGTGATCCGGCGGCGGTCCTCCTGGCCGGTGAAGGCGCCGTCGGCGATGCACAGCAGGGCGTCGTGCGACTTCGCCTGGGCCTGTTTGGCGTAATAGACGTCGTTGGTCGCAACGAGCGGCACGTCGTTGGCGTAGGCCCACTGAACCAGCCCCTGCTCCCCCTGCCCCTCATGCGGCAGGCCGTGGCGCTGCAGCTCGACATAGAAGCGGTCGCCGAAGACCCGGGCCATCTCGGCCAGGGCCGCATCGCCCTCGGCGGTCTTGTTCTGGACGTAGAGGGGATCGACGGGGCCGTCGGGACCGCCCGACAGCAGGATCAGCCCTTCGGAATGGGCGACGATCTTCTCCCACGGCACGCCCGGCTCGTTGTCGCCGGCATCAAGGTAGGCGGATGAAGACAGGGCCGCCAGATTGCCCCAGCCCGTCGTGTCCTGACAGATCAGAACCACGGTCGGGACCTTCGCCCAGCGCTCGCCCGCCCGGCCGCCGATGCCGGTGACCGGCAGGGCGCAGGCGATCAGGGGCTGCACCCCGGCGCCCTTGGCCGCTTCCGAGAACTCCAGCGCGCCGAACAGGTTGGCGCGGTCCGCCACCGCCACCGCCGGCATCCCCGCATCGGCCGCCAGCTTGGGGATCTTGCCCGCCTTGATCGCGCCTTCCAGCAGCGAATAGGCCGAGCGGACCCTCAGATGGACGAAACCCGTGGTGGAGACAGCTTCGGTGATGGCCTGATCCTCTTCGGCAGGCCGGAAGCGACTCATGACGCCAGCAGGGCCGCCTGCCAGACCATCCAGACAAACCCGCCGCACGATGCAAGCGAGAGCATATCCCTGACCAACCGCGACATAGGCTTATCCCCAGACTGTGTGTTCCGGGTATGTTCTATGTTCCGCTTGTGTTCTCGTCAAGAGGCGCGCATTCCGACCCGCGCCCAGGCTCAGAAATTGGCCTCGATCCAGTCGGCCAGTGCGTTCAAATCCTCGACGGGAGGCGAGACCAGGGCCTCCAGCTCCGCGTCGTCCTGGTGCAGGGCCAGGCAGTTGCAGATGATCGGATAGTCGGCGGCCGGCGGGAAGATGTTCGACACCCGATACCCGACAGAGCCGAGAAAACGCCGGATATCAGGCGTCTGGTTCTCGAACACGATGGCCGGCCGGTACGCGCGGATCAGCCGCTCCATACCTCGCATCGCTTCAAGCTCCCGGCGCTCGACGTCGATCTTGACGAACGAAACCCGCTTGTCGAACAGCTCCACAAGGCTGTCGATCGTCACCTGGGGAACACTGACGAACGCCACCGGGATATCCCCGAGATGGTCCCGGGGGTCGACGAGCGAAGCCGTCTCATTGCTGCCCTCCACGGGCGTGATCAGCCGTTCCACGGTGACGCGGTCTCCGACCGCGACGGGCCAGAGCCTGACGTTCGGCTGTCCGAGATGATGAATCCACAGGTCGGGGTTGGGCTCGAAAGCATGGACCATGCCGCCCTCGCCCACATCGAGCGCCAAGACCGCGGTGTGGAATCCGTTGTTGGCCCCGAGGTCCAGCACCACGTCGCCGGGCTTCACCCGCTTGCGGGCGATGGCTCGCGTGAGGTGTTCGTTCAGGAGGTGAAACCGGTGCGGGGTGTAGCCTGCGATCCTGGCGACAAAGGTGTCGTACATCCGTACCCTTCCACTAGACGTCGGCCGATCGGGCCGCAGCCTCGGAGGTCTTGCCCAACACATAGGGGCAGCCTGCGCCGGAGCATTGCTTCGGGATCCGGCCCTGCAGAAGGTCGCTGCGCATGGTGGTCATGGTCTCACCGTTCCAGACGTCCTGGGAACTCTGATCCGCCAGATGGCCGATCGGGCTGGTGCCCCAGCAACAGGCGTAGATTTCACCGCCGTAGTGGACGCGCTGGACCTGCCAGGGAAGTTCGCAGCGGATCGAGGACTCCGTCCACTCCACCCCGGAGCTCTGCCCCCAGTCGTCGCCCGGAAACCCCTCGCCCCAGCGGGACTGGCCCAGGACCATCGACATGGCCGGCAGCCTGCGCTCGTGCGCATAGGCATGGAACGCCTCCATGCGCTCATCGAGCACCGCGCGGTCCAGATTGCTGAGCAGCTGGTCGTTGTAGTTGAACAGCCGCACGTTCCAGTCCGCGGCTTCCGATTCCGGCAGTTCATTCAGGGACCAGACCTCGACGAAGTCCGCGCCGATGTCCTTGCACAGATCGACCATGTCGATCAGGCCGCCCACGGTCGACTTCATCAGCGTCATCTGGACCCCGACGAGCGGATACTTCCGCCGCCGGGCGTTCCGCTCATGGATCAACCTTCGCGCCCCGGCAACGACGGTCTTGAGGGGCACGTCCCGGATCGCCTCAAAGGTCCGGGCGTCGGCGCTGTCGATAGAGACCCGGATCTTGCGGATGCCGGACTTCAGCAACCCGTCGACGTTCTCGTCATCGAACAGGGTGCCGTTGCAGTTGAAGACGACCTTGAAGTCCTCGTCGGGAGACTCATCGTCGACCTTGAACAGATCGATGATCTTCCAGAACTGCTTGCTGAACAGCGGCTCGCCGAGGCCCGTGAGGTCGATCGTGGAGGCGTGCTCGAAGTTGGGTTTGAGCTTGTCGAGATAGGCGTCCTCGAAGTCTTCCTTCTTCACCTTCGTGATCGCGTGGTAGCACATCACACAGCGCAGGTTGCACCGCGACGTGACCGTCATGCTGACCATCTTCGGGTAGATCGGTTCAGGCACGGCGCTCTCCCTGTGGAATCGGTTCGGCCGGACGTCCGGGGCCCGGACCCGTTCTAAGGTCACTGCTGGCCGACGTCGATAGAGGCGGTGGGCTTCACCCCTTGTCGCGCAGCAGCCGGGCCTTGTCGCGCTGCCAGTCGCGTTCGGCCGAGGTCTCGCGCTTGTCGTGCAGCTTCTTGCCCTTGGCGAGGGCGATCTCGAGCTTGGCCTTGCCGTCGTCGTTCAGATAGAGCCGGATCGGGATGATGGTCTGGCCGTCCTTCTGGACAGCCCCGATCAGCTTGTCGATCTGCTTGCGGTGGAGCAGCAGCTTCCGCGGCCGGCGCGGCTCATGGTTGAAGCGATTGGCCTGGACGTAGGGCGGGATGTCGGCGTTGATCAGGACGATCTCGCGCCCCTCCACCGCCGCATAGCTCTCGGCGATGTTGGCCCGGCCCATGCGCAGGGACTTGATCTCGGTCCCGAGCAGCATGATCCCGGCCTCGACGTTCTCCTCCAGGAAGTAGTCGAACTTCGCCCGCCGGTTCTCGGCGATCGTCTTGGCCGTCGAGATGGGCCCCTTCTCCTTCGGTGGCGCCATCAGAGGACGCCGGCGGCGACCAGGGCCGCGTCGATGGCCGGCTTGACCGCGTCGTTGGTGGGCGTCAGCGGCAGGCGCATCTCTTCCGAGCAGAGGCCCAGCTTCGCCAGGGCGTACTTGGCCGGGGCCGGAGAGGCGTCGAGGAACAGGGCCTTGTGCAGGCCGATCAGCCGGTCCTGCCAGACGCGGGCCGCAGCGAAGTCGCCCGCCGTGATGGCGTCATAAAGGGCGACCATGCCCTCGGGCGCGACATTGGCCGTGACCGAGATCAGGCCGACGCCGCCGTGGGCCGAATAGCCGATGAAGCTCGGGTCGTCGCCCGAGATCAGGTCGAACTGCGTGCCCTTGGCGCTGATGTTGGCGTGCATCCAGCTGGCGCGGCTCATGTCGCCGGTCGCGTCCTTGATGGCCACGATGTTCGGATGGGCGGCGAGGCGCGCCACGCTCTCGTTCGACAGGTCGACGCCGGTGCGGGCCGGGACGTTGTAGAGGATCTGGGGCAGCTGAACCGCCTCGGCGACGCCCTCGAAATGGGCGATCAGACCGGCCTGGGAAGGGCGGTTATAGTACGGCGTAACGACGAGGGCGCCGTCGCAGCCGCAGGCCTTGCCGTGGGCGGCCAGGTCGATTGATTCGTAGGTGGCGGGCGATCCGGCGCCCGCGATGACCTTGATCCGGCCCGCCGAAACGCGAACGCACAGGGCGGTCACGCGCTTGTGTTCCTCGATGGTCAGGCCGCCGCCCTCGCCTGTCGTGCCCACGGCGACGACGCCGTGCACGCCTGCGGCGATCTGGCGCTCGACCAGGGCTTCCAAAGCGGCCTCGTCCACGTTTCCGTCACGAAGTGGTGTGATCAGGGCGGTGATCACGCCCTTGAACAAGGGGGCGGTCATAGGAACTACTCTACCTGCGTGGGAAAGGGGCGACGCGCGCCCGGATCAAGCGGTAGAGGGTAGGTTGCCGGCTTGGCCGCTGCAACCGGGTTGAATGGGGTTTGTTCGAACGATGCTGATGACCAGCCTGGCGGCGGCCCTCGCGGTGCTCGCGCCGCTCCCTTCCGCCCTGCCGCAATCGACGTCCGAACTGAACACGGGGCCGCAGCCCTACAGCGAGGTCGTGGGGGCGCCGAACCCGACCAACCAGCCGCGGGTGCTGAGCGCCTCGGACGGCGCCGCCTTCCGCGAAGGCCTGACCGCGGCCCGCGCCCGCAACGTCATCGCCACCCAGGACGCCATCGCCCGCATCAACGACCAGACGGCGAGGAAGATCGTCGAATGGGCCCTGGTCGACACCTCGGCGGCCCAACTGCCCTATGACGAGCTGTCGCGCGACCAGCGCGCCCTGCTGGGCTGGCCGCGCGCCGACGGGCGCCGCGCCGCCGGAGAGATCGCGCTGGACCGCGCCGGCCTGCAGCCCGACGGCGTCCTGGCCTTCTTCGGCGAGAGCCGCCCGACGACCGTCCAGGGCGCCATCGCCCTGACCTGGGCCTTGCAGCAGACGGGCCGCACCGATGACGCCCGCCGCCTGATCACCGACTGGTGGCGGACCCAGTCGTTCGACGATTCCAACCAGTCGCGGATCATGGGCCAGTGGGGCTCGTGGCTGACCCAGGCCGACCACGAGGCGGTGGTCTACAACGCGACCTTCCTCGAGGCGCCCGAGCCCTTCGACGCGCGCGCCGCGTGCCTCGAGGCGGACGCTG
>DBBK01000093.1:15204-20387 GCA_002292165.1 Brevundimonas sp. UBA986 | reverse complement strand
GGGTCGGCGAACAGGCCGCCGATGGCCGCGATCAGCTGCAGGGGCTGGACCGGCGCGACCAGATATTCCGACACGCCACGGCGCATCAGCTCGCGGAACAGGATGATGTCGTTGGTCGCGCCGACGACCACGACCTTGGTGCCGGCGTCGCAGACCTCGGCCAGGCTGTCGACCTGCTGGAGCAGGGTGTGCGGGTCCGCCAGGCATTCGACGATGATCAGGGGCGGGGTGGGCTCGTGGTGGTAGGTCTCGACGGCCGCGGGGACGCCGCCGACGCGGATCTGGGTCGTGGCGCGCGACAGGCGGCGGTCCTGACCGGCGCGCTCGGCGGCGGCCAGGGTGTCCTGACGCTCGGCGAAGACGTGGATGGCGATGCGCGGCACGGAGACTTCGGCGGCCATCGACGACGGGCTGAGCGCCGACATGGCGTCGGCCATCATGTCGCCGACCGGATTGAAGCCGGAGGCGGCGACGGGCATCTGGCCGCTGACCGGCGCGTCCTGGGGCGCATAGGCGGGCGCGGACGGCGCCGGCATGGGGGTCATGCCGGCCGGAGCGGTGAACTGCAGCGGCTCGCGCGCGTCGGGGCCGCCTGCTTGAGGCGCGAATTCGGCGTCGAGATCGAATTCGTCCTCGAAGGCTTCGTAGCTCCGGGGGGCGAAGGCGTTACTCATGATCGGATCAATTCACCGCCTGCGAGACCCGCCGATTCGCGACGAGTTCCTCCTGGGGGGCCGCGGTGGCTTCGCCTTTGCGGTAGTTGTCGAAGACGACGGACCGACGGCCGCTGTCCGATGGGGTCATGCCGCGCGGCGCGACGATGTCGCGCGGGTCGGCGATCTGGGCCGCCAGATTGGCGGTCACGGCGCAACCGAAATTGGCCGAGCCGTTGTTGCCGTTGGTCCGGCTGAGGTTGCCCCAGTAGGTTCCGCATTGCGGCACCGCGGCCCGGACGGTCTCGAAGCCGACCAGCACCGGCGCACGGGGATCCGGAGCCTGGTAGCCGACGACCTGGATCGCGCCGACGGGCGCGCCGCGGGCTTCCAGCTCGGCCTTGACCCGCCAGGCGAAATCCGCCGAGACCGGGTCGCCGCCCGACGGGGCCTCGATCCGGAGAACGGTCGCGCCGGCGATGCCGAAGCGGTTCGAGACAGCGGCGAGGGCGTTCTGCTGGTTGGCCGAAAGCCCGTCCTCATGCACGGACAGGGCGATGCGATCGACGTCGGGCTCGACCTGAAGGGTGAAGCGCGAGGTCGGGTTCAACGGCGTCGGGCCCGTCCCGCCCGCTGGACCGCCCATGCAGGCGGACAGGGTCAGGGGAAGAGCCAGCGCCAGGGCGGCGGTCGTGAGATGGAAACGGTTCATCTGCGCCTCACTCGATCACATAGCCGACCGGGCCCTGCCATCCCGCGCCGTTGGCGGGGGTCGGCGCCGGGGTGCCGTAGGCCTGGTTCAGCTGGCCGAACAGGTTGGACTGGATGTCGGTGGCGATCCTCAGGCCGTCGGCGGGCGTCTGCATCTGGCCGGGGGTGGTCGGTCTGACGATATAGGGCTCGACGATCACGACCAGTTCGGTCTCGCCGCTCAGGAAGTCGCGCGAACGGAAGAGGGAGCCGAGGACGGGCAGGTTGGTGACGCCGGGCAGGGAATCGATCGTCTGGGCGGTGTTTTCCTGCAGCATGCCCGCGATCATCATCGAGCCGCCGCTGGGCAGTTCGACCGTGGTCTGGGAGCGCCGCACCTTCAGGCCCGGCAGGGTGATCGAAGAGGCTGTGCCGGCGCCGATCGTCAGGCCGCCGTCATTGGCCAGTTCGGAGACCTCGACCGACACCTGCATCGAGATATTGCCCGCCGAACGGACCACCGGGCGGAAGGCCAGGCTGACGCCATAGGGCTTGTATTCGACGGTGATGGCGCCGTCCTTGTCACGGCCCGTCGGAACCGGGAACTCGCCGCCGGCGAGGAAGGTGGCGCTTTCACCGTTGACCGAGGTCAGGTTCGGCTCGGCCAGGGTGCGGATCAGGCCGACCCGCTCGAACGCCTGCATACAGGCGCTGGCGTTGTTGCCGGTGACGGTGCTGTAGGTCGAGCTGATGGCGTTCTGGAGGGTGTTGGTGATCGTGTTGCCGGTGACCGCGCCCACCACCGTCCGCACCAGGCTGTTGAGCGCCGAGGTCGAGGCCGTTGCGGGGTCGGCGGCGGCTTGCGACAGGGCGTTGCCCAGCTGGTTGATGCTGGCGGGGTTGCTGGTGCTGGTGACGGTCGTGCGCAGATAGTTGGCTGCGGCGTCGCCGGACAGGGTCGCGGTGGTTCCGTTGGCGTTGCTGACCACCAGCGTGCCGGGCGTGGCGTCGTTGAAGGTTAGGATCCGCCCGTCCGAGGTCGTGAGCGAGGTGCCCAGGTCGGTCGTCGTGGATCCCGTGATGTTGCTCAGGGAGCTGGAGCTCGAGGCGCCGCTCTGGTTGCTGAAGTTCGTCGTGCGGGCGCCGGTCTGGCCGTAGCAGGCGCCGCCGCCGCCCAGGGATGAGCCGTTGACGCCATAGGTGTTGGCGCGGCCGAAGCTGATCGACTGGGAGCCGGAGTTGAAGATCACGTCCGACGACAGACCCAGCTGTTTGGCGGTGCTGCGCTGAACCTCGGCGACACGGACCCGCAGCGTCACCTGGTCGGAGCCGGCGACGGTCAGCATGTTGATGACCTTCTCGGGCGCCGAGACGAAGGCGCGGGCCAGCTGGACGATGCGGTCGGATTCGGCGGGGCTGGTGACCATGCCGGTCAGGACGATGCTGTCGTTGAGCGCCTCGGCATGGGCCTGGGAACCCGGGGCGACGCGGTCGATGGTGTCCTGCAGGGCATAGACGCCGGCGTCGACGCGGATGCGCAGCGACAGGATGGTGCGGCCGGCGGCGTCCAGGAAGACGGCGTCCGTCTGGCCCGGGGCCACGCCGATGATGGTGTAGCGCCGCGAGCTGTGGGTCAGGGCCTCGGCGACCGCCGGGTTGGAGACGATGGCGTCATGGGCGTCGGTCGGCAGGTCGATGGCCATCGACGAGCCGCGCGGCAGGTTGATCAGGCGCGGGGTCGAGCCGACCTGGACAGTGGAGCGGCCACCGGCGTCGGCGGGCGCGGCGAAGTTCTGGGCCGAGGCGGCGACCGGCGCGAGGGCGGTCAGACCGGCCGAGGCCAGGATCGCCAGCAGGCGTGCGGGCTGTTTGATGGGGGGCATGAGACGCTTCATTGGACCACGACCACTTCGGGAGCGCCGCCGCGGAAGATGCGGACGGCGGCGGACTGACGCGGGGCCTGGACGCGGCCCGACGGTCCGGCGGTATCGGCGTAGGATCGAAGGACCAGCGACAGCTCACCCTCGGACTTGGCGAGCGCCAGGGCCTCGGCGTCGGCGGGGCCGACCTCAAGCGTCGCCGTGGCGCCGACCACGGCCTGTTCGTCGTCGCCGGCGCGGGTGGTCTGGTCGATGGCCAGGATCTTGATGTTGCGCATGACGGTGGACGAGGCGAACTTGGAATCCTGACCGGCGTTGTCGAGGTTCGACAGGGAGGTCTGGCGCGTCAGCAGGACGTCGACGCGGTCGCCGGGCAGGATAAAGCCGCCGGCGGCGGTCTCGACCGTGACCCGGATGGCCATGGCGCGCATGCCGGGCTCCAGATAGGCGGCCAGATAGCCGCTGTCGCCGGCGCGGACGATCTTGCGCGCGACGATGGGCTCTCCGGCCAGAATGGGTTCGCGCACGACCGAGCCGATGTAGTCGGCCTTGGCGCCGCCGGTGGCGACGTCATTGGCGGCGCGGGCGACGGCGGCGATGGCGTTGTTGGGCTTGGCGTTCGCCGCGGCCGGCGCGCCTTCCAGGGTTCCGGCAGCGGCCTTGGCCTGGCCGGCGGTCGGCGGGGCGGGAATGGGGGTCGTGCCGTCGGTGATGAAGGCCGGATTGACCTCGTCGACGGGCCAGTCCTTCCAGGTCAGGTCGCCGTCTTCCAGGCGCTTGCCGGGATCCAGATCGCGGGCGGCGACCAGGACCTTGGCCATGGGTTTGGCCTCTTCGACGGGCGCCGAGGCGGCGGCGACGGCGACCGGCTTGCCGGACGAGCCCATGGCGCGCACGACGAAGGCCAGGCCGATCGCCGCGGCGGCGGCGATGCAGATGACGGCGATACGAGCGGGCTTCATCGACGGTCTCCGGCGCAAGCGGGCGACACGGAATCGGTCCCCACCGAGGTCGCGCCGTTAAGAAGAATGAAGGCCACCTGTTAACGAGCGCCTAAATGGCGCGTTTTCGTCGAAACTGTCCGACGGCGTACCGGCGGCCCTGCGTGATCGGGGCGCTCAGCCGGCCGCGAAGGTGGTCAGGAGCAGGCTGGAGGGGAAGGCCATCAGGGCGCCGACGCAGATGGCGACGCCATAGGGGATGTCGCCCTTGGGCTCGAGCAGATGGTCGACCCAGCCGGGCGCGCCGTGAACATAGGGGCGCAGCTGGGCGCGGGCGAACATCAGGGTCAGGCAGAAGACCCCGCCCGCGACGCCGGTCCAGAGAATGAACATGGCCGAGCCCGTGACGCCGAGCCACAGGCAGACGGCGGCCATCAGCTTGGCGTCTCCGCCGCCGATGACGCGCATGGCGAACAGGCCCATGCCGACGAACAGGGCGGCCACGGCGACGCCGAAATGGGCGAGGACCGTCATGGGAGACAGGCCGACCATGAAGGCGGCCGGGAAGAAGCCGAGGATCAGCAGGCCCGAGATCCAGTTCGGGATCGTCATGGTCGTCAGGTCCCGCAGGCCCGCCGCGATGGTCAGGCAGGGCAGGATGCTGAGCAGGAGCAGGGTCACGGTGTCCATGAGGGCCACTATCCCGATCTGGCGTTAAGGCCGGGTTTCGCTTGTCTGCGGAAGGGGGTCAGGCCCCGGTGCCGCCCATGCCGGTGGTGACCGCCTGGAATTTGGTGCGGATGGTCGTGCCCAGGGTGGTGACGGCCGAGATGATGACGACCGCGATCAGGGCGGCGATCAGCCCGTATTCGATGGCCGTGGCTCCGGTCTCGTCNNTGGACGAAGCGGGCGATGAAACGGGTCATGGCGAAAATCCCTGAAATACCAAGGCAGACTAGGGTGGTCCGGCTTAACGGCTTGTGTATGCAGATGAAAAAGCAAAGGGCCGGGGCGTTTCC
>DBBK01000093.1:0-15171 GCA_002292165.1 Brevundimonas sp. UBA986 | reverse complement strand
TCGGCTTAGGCGCCGGTGCCGCCCATGCCGGTCGTCACGGCCTGGAACTTCGAGGAGATGGTGGTGCCGAGGGTGGTGACAGCCGAGATGATCACGACGGCGATCAGGGCGGCGATCAGGCCGTACTCGATCGCGGTGGCGCCCGACTCGTCCTTGGCGAACTTCGAAATGAACTTGGTCATGGTGATATCCCTTTGAAAAGCGGTTTTGCGAGCAACAGATCGATGGGGGGAGACCGGTCGCCCGCTTGACCCCCAAACGCACGGTCAACATGCGCCCAAGCAGTTAAGAGTGCGTCGTCGGGATTGGTTACCTGCGCGTTTACTGTAAAAAAGTTCCCGAAGGGCGGGGCCGGGAGCCGCGATCGAAGGCGCGGCGGGGCCGGCCAGATCCGTATGACGCGCAAAGCAAAGGGCCGGGGCGTTTCCGCCCCGGCCCTCGCCGGTTTCAAGTGCTTGGGAGGTCGGCTTAGGCGCCGGTGCCGCCCATGCCGGTCGTAACCGCCTGGAACTTCGACGAAATCGTCGTGCCGAGCGTGGTGACGGCCGAGATGATCACGACGGCGATCAGAGCGGCGATCAGGCCGTACTCGATGGCGGTCGCGCCGGATTCGTCTTTGGCGAACTTCGAAATGAACTTGGTCATGCTTGTCTTCCTTTTGGCAGCGAGCTGTTTTGGTATCCACCGTGGGACCACCGGTTTCGCCCGCTGGATCCCCCATTCACGAGATCAATCTAACGCGTGGCCGTTAAACGCAAGTAAAACGGATTCAGACTTTAGGTAGAATGATATAGTTAGCGAATATTTACTTGAAACCGGAAGTTTCAATCGCATCCGCTGTTTCAGACTTTGTTGAGATTTCGCGGGCATGGTCGCGCTCGGCCTCACGCGCGGGGCCGCGCAGGATATATCGCCATGATCGTCACCCCCCGCCGTCTCGCGTCCGTCGCCGCCGTCATGGCCCTGGCGACCGCCGGCGCCGCCCTCGCCCAGTCGGCGCCGATGAACCTGGCCGTGGACACCATGCAGCGGGTTTCGGTGCGCGGCTCGATCAGCTCGGTCATCGTGGCCAACCCCCAGATCGCCGATGCGACGGTGGTGGACGCCAACACCCTGTTCGTCACCGGCAAGGGCTATGGCACCACCCAGGTCACCGCCGTGGACGCCATCGGCCGGGTCCTGTTCCAGAACCAGATCGTCGTGACCGGCGGCCAGTCAGGCTCGGTCCGCGTCTGGCGCGGCGCCCAAGTCACCGAAATGGCCTGCGCCTCGTCCTGTTCGCCCAGCATCCGCTCGACCGGCGAGGGCGCCGCGGCGACCCCGAACCCCTGATCGCCATGAAGGGCTTGCGTCGCCTTCGCTCGCTCCGTGGCGACCGTCGCAAGCGCGACGGCTCGTCGGCGGTCGAGTTCGCCATGGTGGCCTTCCCCTTCTTCTTCATGCTGTTCGCCATCATGGAGGTCGGGCTGATCTTCGTGACGGACTCCATCCTGGAGAACGCCACCATCGAGACCGGGCGGCTGATCCGCACCGGCCAGGCGGCCAACTCCAGCCTGACGGCGGCCCAGTTCAAGACCTCGCTGTGCTCGCGCATGAGCATCTTCAGCGCCGACTGCCCGTCGCGGGCCACGGTCGATGTGCGCGAGATCACCCAGTTCCGCAATGTGAACCCGCCGGACCCCCTGGCCAACGGCAAGAGCTTCGACAGTTCCGGCCTGACCTATGTGACCGGCCAGCCGGGCAGCCTGATGCTGATCCGCGTCTGGTACACCCAGCCCCTGATCACGCCCTTCATGGCCCAGTCCCTGTCCAAGCTGGGCAACGGCTCGTCCATGCTGACGGCGACCACCACCTTCCGCAACGAGCCGTACAACCAATGACGGCTCCGCGGCGCATAAAGACGAAGGGTTCGGCGGGCTTTCTGAGCCGGCTGGCGGGCGACCGGCGCGGCGTCTCGGCGGTTGAGTTCGCCCTGATCGCTCCCCTGATGATCGCCTTCTACTTCGGCCTGGCCGAGTTCTGTCAGGGATACATGTCCCAGAAGCGACTGGCCCACAGCGCCTCGGCCGTCGCCGACCTGGTGGCCCAGACGGATGTGGTCACCAAGGACGAGCTGGATGACGTCCTGGCCATCGGCGGCACCATCATGAAGCCCTTCTCGACCTCGACCCTGACGGCGCGGGTGTCCAGTGTGACGCGCGATTCCAAGGGCGTGGCCAAGGTCGACTGGAGTCGGGCCAGCGGCATCACCGCCTACAATGCCGGAGCCACAGTGACGGTGCCGACCGACATGATCGCCAACGGCGAAAGCGCGGTGATGGCCGAGACCACCTATGACTACGCCTCGCCGGTCAAATATCTGATGCCGGCGGTGACCAAATTCTCGAGCGTCTTCTACGAACGCCCGCGCCGCGTGGACAAGGTCGGCTGCAGCGACTGCTGATCAGGCGCTCGTGCCCGTAAGGGCGCGTTTAAGTGCGCTGATCTTGGCCTCGGTTTCCTGAAGCTCGGCCTCCGGATCGCTGTCGGCGACGATGCCGGCGCCCGCCTGGGTGCGGAAGGTCCAGCGCCCCTCGATCTTCTCGAACGCGGCCGTGCGGATCAGGACCGAGGCGGTCAGGTCGTCGTTCTCGTCGATCAGGAACAGGGAGCCGCACCAAGGGCCGCGCGGCGGCTCCAGCGAGGCGATCACCTTCATGGCCTGATGCTTGGGCGCGCCGGTGATCGAGCCGGGCGGGAAGGTCGCCTCCAGCACCTGGGCCGGGCCGAGGTCAGGCGCCAGCGTCCCGCTGACCGTCGAGACCAGGTGGTGGACCGTCGGATGGCTTTCGATCTCGAACAGCTTCTCCACGACGACCGAGCCCGGCCGGCAGACGCGGGCGAGGTCGTTACGCATCAGATCCACGATCATCAGGTTTTCGGCCCGGTCCTTGGCGCTGGCGCGCAGTTCGGCGGCGCGGAGGGCATCGACGGCGGGGTCGGGGTGGCGCGGTCGGGTGCCCTTGATCGGTCGGGTCTCGATCCGGCGGGTATGGGCATCGAGCGCGAGGAAGAGCTCGGGCGAGTTGGACACCAGGGCCCGATCGCCGATGCGCCAGAAGGCGCCGTAGGGGGCGATTCGCGCTTGATCGTCGCGGGCCAGCGTCAGCCTCAGGAACACGTCGAAGGGATCGGCCTGCTCGTCGAGCGCCCCGCTCCAGCCGCGCGCGATATTGGCCTGGAACAGGTCGCCGGCGGCGATGCGGTCCACGACCTCGGCAACGGCGTCCCGATAGGTTTGCGGCGCCGCGTCGGGCGAGAAGACGGTCGCGGGCGGTTCGGGCCGGTCGGGCGACCGGGCGAGATCGAACCAGATCCGGGCGTCGTCGCAGGCCTCTCCCGCTTCGCGCCCGTCGCGGCCCCAGCCGACGAGAGTCAGGCTTTGCGTGTCGTGATCGAACACCGCGATGGCCGGATAGCGGGCCATGATCAGGTCGGGCCAGACCTGGGGCCGCGATCCGGTCGCCTCACGGGCGCCGGCGTCATAGCTGGCCAGGCCGACCACGCCGCCGCCGCGCCAGCCGATGGTCTTCATCGGGGTGAACAGCTCGCCCCAGGGCGCCCGTTCGAGGACGCCGACATGGTCCGGGTCGGCGGCGATGAAGGAGCGGCTGCCCGGAACCATGGGGTCGGACAGCAGGCACAGGGCGCCGGGGCGGTGCGCGACGCCTGCGGCGACGTCGAGGGGCGAGACCCAGGGCAGGAAGCGCCGCGTCTGAACGGGCCGGTCGAAAATGGGCCGATCCCCGGTAGACCCGGAAGAGGTCATGCGATCAGCCGCTCCACGATCCGGTCGCGGCGGGCGGCGTCGACGCCGAGCGCCTGTTCCAGATAGGCGTCGAGCGAGCCGTGGCGGGCGTCGATGGCCGCGAAGGCGGCGTCCAGATAGGCCGCCTCCACCCCCATGAAGGCGACGACGGCGTCCGGGGCGGCGAGGCGGCCGGTGAATTTCTGCATCTGCAGGGCGATGTCGGGCGCGCGGGCCTCCAAGTCCACCGCGACATTGGTCAGCAGATAGTCTTCCAGCAGATCGTCGCGGCTGACGCCGAGCAGGTGGTGGGTCAGGGCGGCCAGCATGCCGGTGCGGTCCTTGCCCGCGGCGCAATGGATCAGGACCGGCCGGTCGCTCTCGGCCAGGACTTCGAAATACTGGCCGAAGATTTCGAGGTGCGAGGGGGCGAAGGGCATTTCGCCATAGAGGGCGGTCATGAAGCGGCGGCCCGAATCCGGGGTCAGGTCGGCCGACTTCAGGAAGGTGATGTGCGGGGCCTCGCCGACGGCGTCGAGGTCGTTCTCGATCACCCGGCCGTCGAAACCGGCATAGCGGCGCGAGGGCTGTTTCGAGCGTTCGATCGGGCGGCGCAGGTCGACGATGGTCCCGAAGCCGTATTCGCCCAGCACGGCCAGGTCGGCGTCGCTGATGCGCGACTGATGCGCCGAGCGGATCAGCCGGCCCGACCGGATGCGACCGCCGCCCGCCACGGCGTAGTCGCCGTAGTCGCGGAGGTTGTCGAGGGTCTCGAGGCGGCGCAGACGATCGGTGCTCATGCCCGCTCTATAGGGCCGGTCAGCGGTCGCGCACCAGCCCGGCCATGGCGTCCAGATAGGAGAGGAAGGCGGCGCGGCCCGCCTCGGTCATCTTCGCCTGGGTCAGGGGCTTGCGGCCCTGGAAGCTTTTCTCGACCGCGACGAAGCCGGCTTCTTCCAGCTTGCGCAGATGGACGGAGAGGTTGCCGTCGGTGGTCTGGAGCCGGGCCTTCAGGGTGTTGAAGTCGGCGCTGTCCACTCCGGCCAGCACAGCCATGATTCCCAGCCGCACTCGCCCGTGGATGACGTCGTCGATCCGGCCGATGTCGAAATCCTCGGCCATCAGGCGCCCTTGAAGCGGGTCGGGCCGGCGGCCCGCATAAGCAGGAAGCCGGGCAGGGCCATCAGCAGGAAGAGGGCGAGGGCGTAGACCAGGAACTGGGCGTCCGATCCGGTCATGGCGGCCAGCACGACGGCCGAGACGAAGGAGGCGATGGCCAGGCCCATCAGACGCGCCGACCGGACCATGGCGGCCGAGACGCCCCAGCCCAGGCCGTAGAAGACAATGATCAGCGACGGCAGCAGGGCCAGCAGAACGCCTCCGGTCGGTCCCACCTTCCAGGCGACGACGCTCATGGAAGCGATGATCGCGAAGATGCCGGTTCCGACGCAGGCCCAGGCGGCCTGGGCGGCGCGGTTGGCTGCGGTCTTCACCCCGCTGGAGGGGCACAGGAAGATCTTGTCGAGCAGGGTCAGCAGCAGGAAGACCGCGGTGGCGGCCAGCCAGATCCAGTTGCTTTGGCGCACGCTGAACGGGGCGAGGCCGGTGACGGCGGCCCACTGGGTCAGGCTGGCGAGGCCGTAGATGACCCCGGCGGCCATCAGGATACGGCCGCCGCCGAGCGGGGCGTTCGCGCCCTCCTCGGCCAGGCTGCGGATCCAGGCGATGTCCGTGGAGCGGGTATCGAGATCGTCGGTCATGTTCTGATCTTCTCTAGAGCGATTCAGGCCTTATGGCCCAGCATCAGCCAAAGGCCGGGGATGAGGACGAAGGCGATGAGGCCGCAGGCATAGGCGAGGTAGGCCGGGGCGGTCCCCAGCAGGGCGATCACCACCCCGGCGGCGATGAAGGCGCCCAGCGACGGGGCGACCATCCAGCCGCGACCGCCGCGCGCCGCCGCCGTCATCCAGGCCAGGCCGTAGATCACCAGACCCACGGGCGAGGTCCAGTACATGAAGGTGAAGTCGTGACGCAGGAGGCTGACGCCCAGCAGGGCCAGGGCGATCAGGATCTGGGCGCCGATGGCCATGCGCGACCACAGAGCGACCCGGCGGACGTTGGCGCCGCCGCCGGCGCGCAGCCGGGCGAGACCTGTGAAGAAGATCGCCAGAGCGATGGGCCAGCTCAGCGACAGGGTCGCCGGATGCAGGTGCAGCAGGCCGCTGTAGACGCCGAACTGGAACAGGTTGGCGGCGGCGAAGACCGAGCCGGCCAGGGTCATGACACGCCCGGCGCAGACGGCCAGTGTGACTTCGGCGGCGGACGACGGGTCGGAATAGACGGTGGCGGTCACGGGATGTCCCCCTCGGTTGATGAGGGCTTGGTACGGCATTCACTTTGGGATGTAAAGTGCTTTTCACGATCCGGTTGGCGACAGCCTGCGGTGCAGGTTATTTTGCGCCATGCGCCCGACTTTTCACCGCATCGCCTATGAGGCCCTCGACGTCTGCAACGCGGTCGAGATGGCGACGCTGGAGGCGGCGGTGCAGGCCACCGGCCTGCCGCCGCACGCGCGGGTGCTGGACATCGGCAGCGGCAACGGCGCGGTGGCCATCGCCCTTGCCGAGATGTTCGGGTTCGAGGTGACGTCTGTCGAGCTGGACCCGGCCATGGCCGAGCTGGCCCGGTCGCGGATCGAGGCCTCGGAAGCCTCCTGCCAGATCATCCTGCACGAGGCGCGCTCGGACGTGGTGCTGGAGGCCGGCGGGCCGTTCGACCTGATCGTAGCGCTGGGGACGACCGAGCCGATCGGCGGCGGGGTGCGCGATCCGCGCGGCATGCTGAAGGGGCTGGCCCGTCGGCTGACGCCCGGCGGCTGGCTGTTGTGGGGCGATCTGGTCTGGACCAGCGAGCCGTCGCAGCCGCTGAGGCAGATCGTCGAGCTGAACAACACCTATGCCGACCATGCCGGCTGGCAGGCGGCGGCCGGGGGCGCGGGGCTGGAGGTGATCTCCGCCGAGGTGTCTTCACCAGAGCTCTGGAACCGCTACCGCATGACCATGATGGCGGCGGTCGAGGCCTGGCTGGACGGTCATGCCGAGCACCCGGCGGCCGCCTCGATCCGCAGCCGGGCGCATCAGCTGCAGCTGATGTTCGACTTCGGCGAGGGCGCGCTGGGTTTCGGCCTCTATCTGCTGCGCCAGCCGCCTGCGCAGTGACGCGCTCAAGCAGCGAGCCGCCGCGCGGCGAGCGTTAGCGCCCTTACCGGAATGGCGGCTCGTCGAAGGCGCGCAGCTTGCGCGAGTGCAGGCGCGAGCCTTCCTGACGCAGGATGTCGATGGCCTGGATGCCGATCTGGAGGTGTTCCGAGATGGAGCCCTCATAGAAGCGGTTGGCCTGACCCGGCAGTTTGATCTCGCCATGCAGCGGCTTGTCCGAGACGCACAGGAGCGTGCCGTAGGGGACGCGGAAGCGGTACCCCTGCGCCGCTATGGTCGCGGATTCCATGTCAATGGCCACGGCGCGCGACTGGTTGAAGCGCAGGGCCGACTTGGAATAGCGCAGCTCCCAGTTCCGGTCGTCGGTGGTCACTACCGTGCCGGTGCGCAGGCGACGCTTGACCTCTTCGCCCGGAGCGCCCGAGACCATCTTGGCGGCGTCATAGAGGGCGCGCTGGACCTCGGCGATGGAGGGGATCGGGATGTCCGGCGGCAGGACGGCGTCCAGCACATGGTCCTCGCGCAGATAGGCGTGGGCCAGGACATAGTCGCCGATGGTCTGGGTCGGACGCAGGCCGCCGCAATGGCCGATCATCAGCCAGGCGTGCGGACGGGTCACCGCCAGGTGGTCGCAGATGGTCTTGGCGTTGGACGGCCCGACCCCGATGTTGACCAGGGTGATCCCCGTCGCGCCCGGCGCCGTCAGGTGGTAGGCGGGCATCTGGTGCTTCTTCCAGGCCGCGTCCATGACGGCGGCCTCGGGGTCGGCGGTTTCGCGGGTGATGACCATCCCGCCGGCGCAGGACAGGGTCTCGTAGGGGCTGTCCGGATCGCGCAGTTGCTGGCAGGCCCAGCGCACGAAGTCGTCGACATAGCGGTTGTAGTTGGTGAACAGGACGTAGGACTGGACGTCCTCGACCGGGGTGCCGGTGTAGTGGCGCAGCCGGGCCAGCGAGAAGTCGGTGCGCAGACCGTCGAACTGCGACAGGGGGAAGTCCTCGTCCGGATCGAACAGGCCGTCGGAGATCTCGTCGCCGATGTGGGCCAGGTCGGTGGTCGGGAAGTAGCGGGCGATGGCCGCCGTCTGCGACGGGTTGAGCACCACGTCGGACCCGTCCAGCACATAGGGGAAGGGGATTTCCTGCTCCGAGGGCTCGACCTCGAAGGTCGCGCCATAGTCCTGTTCCAGCAGGGTCAGCTGTTCGTGCAGATAGGACCGGAACAGGTCCGGCCGGGTCACGGTGGTGGCGTAGACCCCCTGACGCGACATCCGGGCATAGGCGCGGATGGGCAGGTCGACCGGGCGGTCGCCGAACCAGCTGATCTTCAGCGAGGGATAGGAGAAGAGGCCTCTGGCGCGGGCCTCGGCGTCGGCCCGTTCGCCGGTGGCGAGGAAGTGGCGCACCGCACTGCGGAGATTGGCCACGGACTGGGTGTAGAGGGTTTCGAGGCGGTCCAGCGCCGCCTCAGCCGTCATCTGGGCTGTCATCATGTCTGTCATGGCCTCCTCTAGCGAAAGATCATGACCTTGGCGAGACGGCGACGCTTGAAGGCGGTCATTCGTTACTCGCCGAGGGATCGGATGCGCTCGAGCAGAGCTTGCCGATGGCGGTATTTCGCCTTCAGCGCCTCGCCGTCGCCTTGCAGCGCGGAGCAGCGCAGCTCGGTGACCGCCGCCTCGATCTCGGCCCTGCGGTTGGCGTCATACGGCTCTTCGCCGCCCCAGTGACTGCATCCCATCCAGCGACCGGCGTAGTCGTAGATGTCGGTCGGCACGGTCGCCGCGATGCTGGCGAAGGCGTCCTGCACCTGAACATCGGTCAGGACCAGAGCGTCGTTCTCGATGTCGAAGGTCAGCCAGGCGTCGCCGCCCGCGGCGCAGCAGTTCCCGTCGTCGTCGCGCCACAGCAGGGTTTGGGCGCTCAGGTTCAGGACGTTGCCGAGGTTCTCATAGCTGAAGTCGACCCCTTTCTGGACATGGAGTCCGGCCGGCAGGCGGGCGTCCAGTCCGTCCCGCCAGCTTTCGTTGTCGATCTGTGTGAGGGGAACGGCGGCGTTCGGGGTCCAGCGGTACAGCCGGTCGGCGTTGTACTGGCCGGTTCCCGCCTTCCGACCGGGTATGGCGACATAGGCGCGACCGTCCTCGTCGTGGATCAGGATCGGCGGGGAATAGACGAGGCCGTCGAAGCTCCAGGCGACGGGCTTCAGACCCTGCGCCGTCGGGGTCAGGAGGATGAAGCCCTGGGTCGTGCCGTTCGGCTCCTCGCCATACTGGATCTGCCAGTAGAGCTGACCGTCCCGGGCCATGAGGGACCCGGCCTGCTGCACGACGCAGTCGTGCAGGTCGAAGTCGACGCAGGCCATGGCCAGGCGGTCTTCACTGACGACCAGCCGGCGGGCCGCGGCGTCGCGCGTGGCGGAAAACGTCCATCGACCGTCCCAGACCCGGTCGGCCGACTCGTCGGTCTTGCGCTCTTCAAGCCATTCGGCGTGTTCGCGGTCGAGGCTCAGGGGCTGCGGGCTGACGGCGCGGGCGCGGGCCCAGACCTGCTCGATGTCCGTCTGGCCCAAATCCGTCTGACCATGGGCGATCGCCGGCCCCATGCAGGCGGCCACGCCGGCCGCGATCACCATCCCCCGAATGTTCATGAGGCTCTCCCTGACCGGGGAGAATGCACCCGGCCTCACACCTGTCCAGTCACGGCGGCGTCAGCCGTTGCGGGCTGCGATCAGCCCCCGGATCCGCTCCGCATCCGCGTCGTTGACGGGGTTGTAGACGACCATGGCCAGCTCGGGCCGGCCCTCGACGGCGAAGGTGGAGAACTCAAGCTCCAGCACGCCCAGCTCGGGGTGATGCAACCGTTTGAAGCCCTCGCCGTGGGCGACGATGTCGACCTCCTTCCACAGGGTCTCGAACTCCGGGCTCTGGCGCGACAGCTCCTCGACCAGCCGGTCGATCTCGGCGCCCGCACCGGCGCGGGCGGCGTCGGCGCGGAAGGCGGCGACGACGAAGCGGGCGACCTTCCACCAGTCCTCCTGCGCCGCCTTGACGCGCGAGTCCGAGAAGATCAGCCGCAGGACGTTGCGGCGCTCGGGCGGCAGTTTGGAATAGTCGGTCAGGACGGCGGCCGCCGCGGCGTTCCAGCCGACCACGTCCCAGGTGGCGTTCTTCACGATGGCCGGGCTGTGGGTCATGACGTCCAGCACCCGCTGCAGGCGTGGGCTGACCCCGTCGACGGCGCGGTAGCGGACCTCGGGCGGACGACCAAGGCCGAGGATGAACAGATGCTCCCGCTCCGGCTCGGTCAGCATCAGACCAGAGGCGATGCGGTCCAGAACATCGGCCGAGGGCGCCCCGCCCCGGCCCTGTTCGAGCCAGGTGTACCAGGTGGGGCTGATATTGGCGCGCTGGGCCACCTCCTCGCGGCGCAGGCCGGGCGTGCGGCGCCGACCGACGGGGAAGCCGAGGGCGGCGGGGTCCATTCGGGCGCGGCGGCCCCTCAGATAGTCTCCGAGACGATTAGGGGCTTCGGCGGTCATGCGGCGATCCGGGTGGTCATTATACCGGGATACGGTCACTACTTTAACAGGATCAAATCTGCGCCCAGAAGGCTCTCCAGGCAAGACGGCCAAAGAATTCGGAGCGTTTCTCATGCGTGTTTTCCTGACCGGCGCGACCGGCTTCATCGGTTCGCGGATCGTGCCCGGGCTGATCGGGGCGGGCCATTCGGTGCTGGGTTTGACCCGGTCCGAAGCGGGCGCGGCCGCCCTGACCGCTGCGGGCGCGCAAGTCCATCGTGGCGACATCGAGGATCTGGACAGTCTGCGCGCGGGCGCGGCGGCGGCCGACGCCGTGATCCACACCGCCTTCGACCATGACTTTTCCAACTTCGTCGCCAACTGCGAGAAGGACCGGCGCGTGATCGCGGCCATGGGCGAGGTGCTGAAGGGTTCCGACCGGCCCTTCCTGATCACCTCCGGCGTCGGCATGGGCGGCGGAACGCCGGGCAAGCCCGCGACCGAGGACGTCTTCGACCGCACCCATCCCAATCCGCGCATCGCCTCCGAGGAGGCCGGGGAGGCGCTCAAGGCCGAGGGCGTCGACGTCCGCGTCATCCGCCTGCCGCAGGTGCATGACCCGGTGAAACAGGGGCTGATCTCGCCCATGATCGAGATCGCCCGGGCCAAGGGCGTCTCGGCCTGGGTCGGCGAGGGCCTGAACCGCTGGCCGGCGGCCCATGTCTCCGACGTCGCCGAACTGTATCGGCTGGCGCTGGATCGGGGTCAGAAGAACGCCCGCTACAACGCCGTCGCCGAGGAGGGCGTCACCGCCCGCGAGATCGCCGAGACGCTGGGCGCGGGTCTGGGCCTGCCGACGGTCAGCGTCCCGCCCGAGGAGGTCGCGAGCCACTTCGGCTGGATGGGCGTGTTCGCCGGTCTGGACATGGTCGCCTCCAGCGTCTGGACGCGTGAGGCCCTGGGCTGGACTCCGAAAGGCCCGGGTCTGATCGCCGACCTGAAGGCCATGGATTATTCGGCGGTCTGAGGGTCAGCCCAGTTCTCGGTGGAAGAAGGCCGAGACGTCGTCCAGAACCGGCGCCTTCTTCCTGAACAGGGGCGAGAAGGTGGCGATCAGGTCGGCGTGGTTGAGGCCCGGATAGAGTTTCGCCTCGCAACGCCCGCCGACGGCGTGCATCCGCTCGTTGAGGATGACGGTGTCTTCGTCGTGGACCACAGTGTCGGCCGTGCCGTGACCCAGCCATAGGGGCGGGGCGTCGGCGCGCACGAAGGTGACGGGCTGGGTCAGGGTCGGGTCCGGCGCGCGGCCAAACGCATTGATCGAGGCCGGGACGTCGAACGGCAGGAACTCATAGGGGCCGGCCAGACCGGCGGCGGCCTTGATCAGGTCCTGGCGGTCGACGGCGGCCATGTAGCGGCGGTCCAGGGTGATCATCATGGCCAGATGGGCGCCCGCCGAATGACCGGCGACGCCGAGCCGGGCGGGATCGCCGCCGTACCGGCCCGCGACCTCTGCGACCCTGGCCGTGGCCTGGGCGGCGTCCTCGATGAAGGCGGGGAAGACGACCTGGGGCACGACCCGGTAGTCAGGCAGGGCGACGAGGAAGCCGCGCGCCGCCAGGGCCTGGGCCGCCCAGCCATAGAGGGTGCGGGACCCTGAATCCCAGCCGCCGCCGTAGAAGAAGACGATGACCGGCAGGGTCGGCTGGCCGGGGGTCCAGTGCGGACCGTAGAGGTCGAACTTCTGGCGCGGGTCGTCGCCATAGGACAGGTCGCGCGCCACCCGCCCGACGCCCCGGTCGCGTGGACCAAGGGTGTTGAGCATGCCCAGAGGCGAACAGGCGGCGGCGAGAGAGCCGAGCGTGGCGGCGAGAATGCCTCTGCGGGTCATGAAGTCTCTTTGGGCAGGTCCATCGAACCGCAGATACGCACGGCGGCGCCGTTCGGCTCAAGCGTCCGGTGAATTATCCCGCATGCTGGATCAGGGCGCCGCAGTCGGCGTCCTTGGCCAGGCCCGGGTCGACGAAGGCGAACAGGGCCGCGACCGGGGCGACAACCGCCCCGAGGATGGCCGTCAGACCGCCCTGACCCACGACCGAAGCCGGATCGACGGCGATATGGGGCGCCGTCAGCGGGCCGCGCACGAGGATGGGCGTCCACAGACGCAGCAGGCGGGGCTTCTTGGACTCGCCGTCGATCTTCAGGTTCAGCGTCTCCTGACCCAGATCGACCGTCCCGGAGCCCTTGGCCAGAACGACGTCGGTGTCGATGACGAAGGTCTGGGCGCGGGCGACGCCGTTCGAGACATTGAAGTCGGCGACGGCGCAGCGGATGTCGCTCTTGGACTGGTCGCCGCTGAGCAGTTTCAGCAGGCCCGCCGAGGCGTTGATGCCCAGCAGTTCGGCGAAGGCAGCGCGCATCTCGCCGTGCGGCACGATCAGGGTGGCGGACCCCTTCGAGGCGGCGGCGAAGCGGTGAATCGAATCGCCCGGCCCCTCCAGCTTCACCCGACCCAGGGCGCGGCCGGTGATCGGCGGCGAGCCGTTGGTGATCGGCACGATGGATTCCAGCGGATAGCCGGCCAGGCGGAAGTCGATGGCGCTGTACGGCATGTCGCGGGTGGCGTTGATCTTCGCCGTGCCGTTCAGCTCGCCGCGGTTGAAGGTGAAGGAGACCGGATCGAGGTCGAGGATCCCTTTCTCGAGCTTCGCGCCCAGATTGACGGCGCGGATGTCGAGGTCGTTGGCCTTCACCGTCGCCGCCCGATAGGTCAGGGTCCCGTCCATCGAGCGCAGGCGATCGACCTGCAGGGTGGCGTCGGGCAGCAGCTTGCCGGGCGCGCCCGAGCTGACGGTGGTGGTGTTGGTTCCCGCCGCATTGGTCTGGGTCCTGGCGCCGAGGATGGCGGTCAGGTCGTTGATGTCGAGGTTACGCGAGGCCAGCCGGGCCTCGACGCGCAGTCGGTTGCGGGTCTCGACCTTGACGTCGCCGTTCAGGTCCGAGGCGCCGACGCGGCCCGAGAAATCCTTGAAGGTCCAGGTGCTGTCGTCCCGTTTGAGCGCGCCCGACAGGCGATACGGCGGGGTGTTGGGCAGGGTGATGCCGGTCAGCAGATACAGGTCGTTCAGGTCCTGACCCTGAAGGCTGAGGGTCGACTGGAACTGACCCAGGTCGAACGGCCGGGTGATCGAGCCGTCCGCCACCAGGCGCGAGCGCGCGCCCGAGAGGTTGGCGCTGAAGTGATAGGGCTTGTTGCGGCGGATGTTGATGAAGGGTCCGCCTTCGATCCGCAGCGTCAGGGGCGAGCGGTTCAGACTGCCCTTGCCGTCCAGTACGAAGCCGGCGTCCCCCTCATTCGCTGCCTCGCGCGCGTTGATCGAGGCGTCCAGCGTCAGGCCGCGCTTCTGTTCGTCCACGACGATATGGCCGCCTGTGATGATCAGCTGCTGGATCACCGGCAGCTTCATGCCCTCGCCTGTGTCGGGTTTGGGTTTGCCGAAGGTCCAGCTGTTGCGGCCGTCCTTGGTGGCGATCAGCACGACCTCCGGGCGGGTGAAGGACAGCAAAGGCATCTCGATCTGGCCGGCCAGAAGCTTCCTCAGCCGCACCGAGGCCTCGATGCGGTCGACGTCGGCGGTGTCTTTCTCCCGCGCCCACTGCGGGCCGCCGACCTTGAGGTCACGCACCACGACCGACGGGGTCCAGCTGAACAGCTTCACGTCCAGATCGCCCTGCAGCGCGATCTCGCGCTCGTATTTGGCCGAGGCCCAGCGGCCGATCGGACCGCGCAGCATGTTCCAGTCAAACAACAGCAGGAAGATCACGACCGCCGCGACCAGCAAAAGGACGATACCGCCCGCGACCTGCTCGATCCGGCCCGGGCGGCGGAAGGCCCGGTAGACGGGATCGTTGGCCTTGACCCAGTCCCGCCACTGCATCGCCCGCGCCCCGGCGGGAGCCAGGGCGGCCTGATGAAAGGCGTTCCAGTTCAACGGGTTTTTCAAGTCGGCGGCCATGTCGGCTGTTCAGGGAGAACCGCAACAACGCCTCAGGGGCCGGATCGGCGCCATCGGACAGGTCTTTTGCCGGACGCTTCGCTGAAAACGATCCGATTGGGGATTATTTGTCGTACTTTGGTCTTGTCGTTGTCGCATTACCTTTACAAACGCGAAAACCCGCGCATTATGCTCCGGACCCTGACGTAATTCAGGCCATGGGAGGAGCCCGACATGAACCGTTTCGCCACCATCGCCGTCGCCGCCGCGACCCTTTTGAGCGCCGCCGCGCCTGCTTTCGCCGGGGATGCGAGCCATTCCGCCGGCCGCATTAATGTGTCCGTATGCGAACGTGACGCCCTGACCCAGGCGGCGTTCCGCCAGAACTACGGCGCCAACCCCGTCTATGTGACGGCGGACCAGGTCCTGTCCGCCCGTGCCTCGGGCGAGCGCTGGTCGGCGCCGCGCTGCATGACCGCCAGTGAGCATCAGCGCCTGAATCAGGCCATGGCGCCGCGCACCAGCCGCGCCGCAACGGCCCGCCCCGCGCTGTAAGAAGCGCCGGCCATCCGGCCAAAAAGAAAGGGCGCTGCCTCGCGGCAGCGCCCTTTTTCGTGTCCATGATCGGCGGGTCTAGTTGGCCGGGGTCAGG
>DBBK01000058.1 GCA_002292165.1 Brevundimonas sp. UBA986 | reverse complement strand
CAGGGCTTCGTCGGCGGGGCCATGGTGCCGACCGTCTTCGCCACCGGCTTCGCCATGTTCGAAGGCAAGCAGAGGGCCATGATCCCGGCCATCCTCGGCATGGTCTCGGTGCTGGCGCCGACGCTCGGCCCCACCGTCGGCGGCTGGATCACCGACGCCGCCGGCNNGGCTGGCGCTGGATCTTCTACGTCAACATCGTGCCCGGCGCGCTGGTCACCGTCTTCGCCCTGCGCCTGATCAAGGTCGACCTACCGAACTTCGCCATGCTGAAGCGGATCGACTACTCCCACCTCGCCGCCATGGCCGTCTTCCTCGGCGGGCTCGAGTACGTGCTCGAGGAAGGGCCGAAGAACGACTGGTTCCAGGACCCGGCCATCGCCATCGCCGCCTGGGCGTCCCTCGTCGGCTTCGTCCTGTTCCTCGAGCGATCCTTCAACTCCGGCGGGCCGATCGTGCGCCTGACGCCGTTCAAAAAGCCGACCTTCGTCTTCGCCTGCGTCTTCAACCTGACAATCGGCTTCGGCATCTATGCCGCCACCTATCTGATCCCGGTCTTCCTCGGCCGGGTGCGCGGCTACAACTCGCTGGAGATCGGCACGACGGTCGTGGTCACCGGCTGCGCCCAACTGTTCAGCGTCATCGTCGCCGCCCGCGCCTCCCAGACCGTCGACCAGAGGATCATCATCGGCGTGGGCTTGAGCCTGTTCGCCTTCAGCCTGTTCCTGACGTCGCACCTGACGCCCGACTGGGGCTTCGCCAGCTTCTTCTGGCCCCAGGTCCTGCGCGGCTTCTCGATCATGCTGTGCATCGTGCCGAGCGTGCAGTTCGCCCTGGCCGGCTTTGCAGGACCCGACCTGCGCTACGCCTCGGGCCTGTTCAACCTGATGAGGAACCTCGGCGGCGCCGTGGGCATCGCCATGGTCAACACCTGGCTGGGCGACAACGCCCGTCTGCACGCCCAGCGCTTCGGCGAGGCCATGGGCCAGCCCCACAGCCACGCCGCCGAACTGGTCACCGGCCTCGCCGCCCAGATCGGCCGCGTCACGTCCGACAGCACACAGGCCCTGCTGATGGCCCAGGGCGAGCTGGCCAAGGTGGTGGCGCGTCAGTCCCTGACCCTCGCCTTCAACGACGTCTTCCGCCTGATGGCCTGGATCTTCCTCTTCGCCCTGATCATGGTCCCCTTCTGCCGCCCGCCGAAAAACGCGGCGCCGGCGACGGATGGGCACTAAGGTGAAGCTTCTCCTCCCCCACCCGCGAGATCTGTGATGGCTCGAGCTCCGAAATCCCCTTCCAAGGCTCCGATCTGGCTGGCGGCGGGCGTGCGAACGCCCTTCGCCAAGGTCGACGGCCCGCTGTCCGCCTATGACGCCATCGCCCTCTCGGTCCCCGTCGCCCAGGCCATGGTCGCGAAGCTGAACGGCGCAAAGCCCGACTTCGCCGTCTGGGGCACGGTCATTCCCAACCTGACCTGGAGCAATCTGGCGCGTGAGGTCCTGCTCGACGCGGGCCTCGACCCGACCATCCCGGCCTTTTCCACCGTCATGGCCTGTTCGACCTCCATGATCGGCGTGTTCGAGGCGGCCGGCATGATCGACGGCCGCGGCCGGGACCTTGCCCTCGTCGGCGGCGTCGAGGCGATGAGCCGGGTCCAGATCGGCCTCAGCCCCGGCCTGTCCGACGGCCTGCGCAAATTCCTGCAGGCGAAGACACTCGGCCAACGCATCGGCCTGCTGTCCGCGCTCAAGCCCCTGTCCCTGTTCATCCCCAAGGTGGTCAACCGCACCACCGGCATGAGCATGGGCGAGCACACCGAGATCACGGCGAAGGACTGGAAGATCGGTCGCGAGGATCAGGATCGCGTGGCCCTCGCCAGCCACCAGACCGCCGTCGCCGCCTGGAACCGGGGCTTCTTCGACGACCTCGTCATCCCGGTCGGCGAGTTCAGGAAGGACAACCTGCCCCGCCCCGACACCTCGCTGGAGCGACTGGCCAAGCTGAAGCCCGCCTTCGACAAGGTCAGCGGTCAGGGCACCCTGACGGCCGGCAACTCCTCGCCCCTGACCGACGGCGCCGCCGCCATCTGGGTCGCTTCCGACGAGGGACTGAAGCGCCTGCCCGCCGAGACGCCCCGGGTGAAGCTGATCGACTATGAGGTCACCTCGATCGACCTGAAGCACGAGGGCCTGCTCATGGCCCCGGCTTATGGGGTGCCGCGCATGCTGGTCCGCAACGGCCTGACCTATGCCGACATCGACCTGTGGGAGATCCACGAGGCCTTCGCCGCCCAGGTCCTGTTCCACATCAAGGCCTGGCAGGACCGCGACTTCCTGCGTGACAAGGCGGGCGTCACCGCCGACCTCGGCGCCTTCCCGGTCGATCGCGTGAACCCGAACGGCGGCTCGACGGCGCTGGGCCACCCCTTCGGCGCGACCGGCGCGCGTATCCTCTCCCAGGCGGTCAAGGAGTTGGCCAGCCGCCCCTCCGGCACGCGCGCCATCGTCAGCATCTGCGCCGACGGCGGCCTCGGCACCATGGCTCTGCTCGAAGCCGCCTAGGCACGAAAAAAAGGCCGCGTCCGAGGACGCGGCCATAAAAAGTTTATTTGGGAGGAAACGCCCAGGAAAGGGCATGACGCCGAAGCGTCGAGGAGCAATCTATGTTGCGACGCACAATTTCGCAAGTGCGACATGCGGTTTTGAAACACTTCGTGGCCTAAAGTTACAAAGGGAGCCGCCCGTGGCGCCCGACCGCGAACCATCCTAAATAGGGCGGACACCCCGCAGCCGCTTACGACAAGGCCCTGTTTCCAAGTGGAAATTTCTGACGACACCCAGGTCCTGATCATTGGCGCGGGCCATGCGGGCGGCTCGGCGGCGGCCCTTCTGCGTCAGTACGGCTTTGAAGGGCAAATCGTCCTCGCCGGGACGGAAACCGCCCCGCCCTACCAGCGCCCGCCCCTCTCCAAGGCCTGGCTGAAGGGCGAGGCCGACCTCGACGCCCTGTTGCTCCGCCCCGAAAGTTTCTACGCCGAGCAGAAGATCGAGCTTCGCACCGGCGTCACCGCCACCGCCATCGACGCGGCCGCGAAGACCGTGACCTTCGAGGGCGGCGCGGTCGAACCCTATGACATCCTGATCCTCGCGACCGGCTCCGTCGCCCGCAAGCTGCCCATTCCCGGCGCCGACCGGCCCGATCTGATCGAACTGCGCACGCTTCAGGATGCCGAACGCCTCAAGGGCGCGCTGGGCCCCGGCAAGCGGATGGCCGTGGTCGGCGGCGGCTATGTGGGCCTCGAGGCCGCCGCCTCGGCCCGCAAACTGGGCGCCGAGGTCGTGGTGCTGGAGCGGATGGACCGGGTGCTGCAGCG
>DBBK01000001.1:1368-2505 GCA_002292165.1 Brevundimonas sp. UBA986 | reverse complement strand
GGCGGCTTCAACATCGGCGGCGAACAGTCGGGCCACATCATCCTGCACGACCACGCCACCACCGGCGACGGCCTGATGGCGGCGCTTCAGGTCCTGGCCGTGCTGGTCGAGAGCGGCAAGCCGATGAGCGAACTGGCCCGCCAGTTCGACCCCGTGCCCCAGTTGCTGGAAAACGTCCGCTTCACCGCCGGCAAGCCGCTGGAGAGCGCCGGCGTCAAGGCCGCCATCGCCGAGGCCGAGACCGCCCTGAACGGTACGGGCCGCCTTCTGGTCCGCCCCTCGGGCACCGAAAAACTGATCCGCGTCATGGCCGAGGGCGACGACGAGGCCCTGGTCAAACGGGTGGTGTCGGACGTGTCGGCGGCGGTGCGGTCGGCGGGCTGACTACTTCCCGCTTGGAAGAAAAGGCGAGAACGTAATCACCGTGAAGGTGTCGCGGATGTGCGGCCGGGTCTGGACGGATTTCGTGACGAAGGTCCCGATGTCCATTTCCTTCGGCAGTTGGAACTTGGCCAGCAGGTCGTACTGGCCCGAGGTCGAATAGACCTCCGAGACATTCTCGACATTGTCCACGATGTCGGCGGCGACGTCGTTGGCGTGCCCCAGCTCGCATTTGATGAAGACGAAGATGGCGGTCATCATGGCGGCGGCTCCCGGGTGTTTCGGGTTCTCTAGCGGATGGTTGCGTGACAGACGAGATCGATCTGGAGGCGGAGTACAACAACCGCGCCCGCGTCCCCGACCACATGGAGGCCATGGGGCAGTGGAAGGCGACGGCCGAGGCCGCGCGCGCGGCCCATCCGCCCGAGACCATCGCCTATGGTCCCGGGCCGCGCGAGGTGATGGACCTCTTCTCCGCCGGGCCTGAGGCGCCCGTCGCCGTCTTCCTGCATGGGGGCTACTGGCAGGCGCTGGACAAGGACTGGTTCAGCGGCCTGGCTCCGGCCCTGCTGTCGCACGGCGTCAGCCTCGCCGTGCCCTCCTATGACCTCGCGCCGAATGTGCGGCTGTCGAGGATCCTCGAACAGGTCCGCGCCGCCGTCGACCTGATCCGCGCCCGGACCGGCAAACGCCCGCTCGTCTTCGGCCATTCGGCGGGCGGCCATATGTCGGCGGGCATGCTGTCCGAGGGCCGCG
>DBBK01000001.1:0-1326 GCA_002292165.1 Brevundimonas sp. UBA986 | reverse complement strand
CTGGTCGGGACCTCGATCAACACGGCGCTGGACCTCAACCTCAACGAGGCCGCCGCCCTGTCGCCGGTCTTCTGGCCCATCCCCAACGGCTCGACCCCGGGCGGCACGGTGCTGGACTGTATCGTCGGCGGTGACGAGAGCCCGGAGTTCCTGCGCCAGTCGAGGATGATGGCCGACCACTGGGGCGCCAACGGCGTCCAGACCCGCTACGAGGCCCTGCCCGGCCTGAACCATTTCACCGTGCTGGGCCCGCTGCTCGATGCGGACAGCGCCCTGGTGAAGCGGATCGTCGAACTGGCCAAGGGAGCGTGAGGCGAAGCCATGGAATACCAATGCTGCTTCTGCGCGCACCTCATTGAACGACCCGATCAAAACGGTGTCCAACTGACCCTCGCAACGATGAGAAACGACGGGCCGACACAGGACATGTTCGCCCACATCCACTGCCTCGAGGATCGGCTCTCGCCGACACTTTCTGCGGAGACGGTTTTCGACGCCCGGGTTTTCGATCGGGACTGAGTTCGCCTCCACGACGACTGACACCAAATGTTTGATGACGCCCCCGCGCCCGGGGCCTATCTCACCCCCATCCCAACGCCGAGCCAGAACCAGAGCCTCCCGATGCGCCACAACCGTCTGACCGTCCTGACCGCCCTTGAAGCGCAAGGCGTCGCTCCGGTCTTCTACCATCCGGATCCCGAGGTCTGCCTGAACATCATCCGCGCCTGCGCGCGCGCCGGCGCCCCGGCGGTCGAGTTCACCAACCGGGGCGATTTCGCCGCCGACCTGTTCGGCGAGATCCACCGCGAACTGATCCGCACCGACCCGGAAGTCGTGCTCGGCATCGGCTCCATCGTCGACGCCCCGACGGCCGCTCTTTACATGTCGCGCGGCGCCCGCTTCGTGGTCTCCCCCTGCCTGGTTCCGGAAGTGGCCAAGGTCTGCAACCGCCACATGGTCGCCTACTTCCCGGGCTGCGGCTCGGTGACCGACATCGGCGAGGCCCAGGAACTGGGCTGCGAGATCGTCAAACTGTTCCCCGGCTCCAGCGTCGGCGGCGCCGACTTCGTCAAGGCGGTGCTCGGCCCGATGCCCTGGACCAAGATCATGCCGACCGGCGGCGTCGACCCGGATGAGGCCTCCATCGCCAAATGGTTCGGCGCCGGCATCGTCGCGGCGGGCATGGGCTCCAAGCTGATCACCGATGCCGCGATCAAGGCCAAGGACTGGGCCGGCATCGAGGCCAATGTGAAGATGGCCGTCGACAACATCGCGGCGTTCCGGGCCAGCAAGAAATAATCACCGTCATCCTCGGGCTTGTCCCGA
>DBBK01000153.1 GCA_002292165.1 Brevundimonas sp. UBA986 | reverse complement strand
TCGTCCTTGACCACGCCCAGCAGGGCGCTGGTGGTCAGCTTGGCGCCGGGGACGTTGACGCCGCGCAGGGTCATGCAGCTGTGCTCGGCCTCGATGACCACGCCTACCCCTTGCGGCCGCAGCACCTCCTCGATGGCGGTGGCGATCTCGGCGGTCATCTTCTCCTGGATCTGCAGGCGCTTGGCATAGCCGCGCACGACGCGCGCCAGCTTGGAGATGCCCACGACCCGGTCGGTCGGCAGATAGCCCACATGGGCCACGCCCACGACCGGCAGCATGTGGTGTTCGCAGAAGCTGACGAAGCGGATGTCCTTCAGCACCACCAGCTGGTTGTAGCCGCCGACCTCCTCGAAGGTCCGCTCCAGATAGGCGCGCGGGTCGCTCTCATAACCCTGGAACAGCTCCTTGTAGCTGCGGGCAACTCGCGCCGGGGTGTCCAGAAGCCCCTCGCGGTCGGGATCGTCGCCGGCCCATTTGATCAGGGTGCGAACGGCGGCTTCGGCTTCGGCGGCGGAGATCTCTTCGGTCATCGGGGGGATATAGCGGTCGAAAGTCTGAAGGGGGAGGGGGACTTTGCTAACCCGCCGTTAACCATGGTCCCGGCATTTTCTGCCGACCGGCCTCAAGCTGGCCGAAGGCCGATAGGCCAGCGTAAGAGTTCCCGGGAGCGTAGAGATTAATGAACGGCGCTGAAGTTCTGGACGTGGGCCGCGACGCCCTGTGGCTGACGATCCAGCTGTGCGCCCCCGTGCTCATCGTCGGCCTGATCGTCGGCGTCGGCATCGGCCTGTTCCAGGCGCTGACGCAGATCCAGGAACAGACCCTGGTCTATGCGCCCAAGATCATCGCCATCTTCATTTCCCTGGTGCTGTTCCTGCCGCTGATGGGCGCCCTGCTGGGCGGCTTCATGCGCACCATCGCCGCCCGCATCGCCGGGATGTAGCGAGGACGTGGAGCCTTACGCCACCGCCGATCAGGTCTGGGCCGGCGGGCTGATCTTCGCCCGCATCGGCGCTCTTCTGCTGACCATGCCCGGCATCGGCGAAACCTATGTGCCGCCGCGCATCCGGCTGTCGCTGGCCCTTTTGATGTCGCTGGTGCTGTGGCCCATCGTGGCGGGCAGCCTGCCGGCGCTTCCGGCGACCCTGGGCGGCATGGCGGGCTGGGTCATCCGCGAGGTCGCCACCGGCCTGATGATCGGGACCATGCTGCGCATCTTCACCTCGGCCCTGTCGACGGCGGGCGAGATCGTGTCGCTGCAGACGACGCTCAGCTTCGCCCAGACGGCCAACCCGCTGCAGGCCCAGCCGGGCACGACCATCGCCTCCTTCCTGATGTTGTTCGGGACTGTGCTGGTCTTCGCCACCGACACCCATCACCTGTTCATCGCCGGCATCGTCGGATCGTATGAGCTGATTTCTCCGGCCAAGCCCCTGATCGTCGCCGACTTCGCCCAGATGGCGGTGCGCACCGTTGGGGACAGCTTCATGCTGGGCATCCAGCTGGCCGCGCCGGTGATCGTCTTCGCCCTGATCTTCAACCTGGCCTCGGGCCTGGTCGCGCGGGTCATGCCGCAGTTCCAGGTCTATTTCGCCGCGGCGCCGCTGAGCGTCATCCTGGGTCTGTCCATCTTCGCCCTGTCGCTGGGTGTGTTGGGCACGGTGTTCATCGACCGCTACCGCGCCCTGGCGTCGGTGTTCGCGGCTGGAGCGGGAGGAGCGGCCGGTGGCTGAAGACTCCGATCCCGACTCCAAGACAGAAGACGCCACCCCACGAAAACTCGAGGAGGCGCGACGCAAGGGTGACGTCGCCAAGTCTCCGGACGTCGCCCAGACCCTGAGCCTGATGGGCGCCGCCGCTGTGGTGATTTTCGGCGGCAGCTACTTCTGCTCGACCATGGCCGAGACCTTCGTCCCCTTCATCGCCTCGCCCCACGCCATGCTGGGGATCATCGATTCCGGATCGGGCGTGCAGATCGGGATCACCGCCATGTGGGCCGCCGCGCCCTTCCTCAGCGCCCTGATGCTGGCGACGATCATCGGCGGGGTCGGCGGCAATGTCGGCCAGATGGGCGGCCTGATCTTCAGCCCCGACAAGTTGGCGCCCAAGTGGGAGAAGGTGAACCCGATGGCGGGGTTCAAGCGGTTGTTCGGCCCCGACAACTTCATGCATTTCGGCCAGACGCTGCTCAAGCTGATCGCTGTGGGCGTGATCTGCTGGATGACGCTGAAGCCGCATATGCGGGAGTTCGAGAACCTGGCGGCGATGAGCCCGATGGCCATCCTGCCCCTGACCCGCGACCTGGCGGTGGCCCTGCTGGCCTCGGCCCTGGTCTTCCTCGGCGCGGCGGCGGGCGGCGATTTCATCTGGCAGAAGCTGCGCTTCGCCAAGCGGATGCGGATGTCCAAGGAAGAGCTGAAGGAAGACTACAAGCAGACCGAGGGCGATCCGCACGTCAAGGCGAAGCTGAAGCAGATCCGCATGCAGAAAAGCCGCCAGCGGATGATGGCCAATGTGCCCAAGGCGACGGTGATCGTGACCAACCCGACCCACTATTCGGTGGCCCTGCGCTATGAGCCCGATCAGGGCGACGCGGCGCCCGTCTGCGTGGCCAAGGGCGTCGATGCGCTCGCCCTGCGCATCCGGGAGGTGGCGAAGGAGCACAAGGTGCCGATCGTTGAGAACGTGCCCCTGGCCCGCGCCCTCTACGCCGCCGTCGACGTCGACGAGACCATCCCGCGCGAGCATTTCGAGGCCGCCGCCAAGGTCATCGGCTTCGTCATGCAGAAGCGGAAGAAGCGCTGACGCGGATTGCGCGTATGCTCAGGGCTCTGATTCGTTGCGGGGTCGCATGACCGCAGTCATTTCCGATTTGCCGAAGGTCCGAAAAGGACGCGGGGGTCTCGACCTGCTGATGGTCGCGATGGCTGTCGGCTTCGCCGTGGCGGTCGCCGCCCTGGCCTGGCCGGCCTTCCGCGCCGGACCGACGACGACGCCGAGCATGATCCTGTTGCTGACGGTCGCGGCCGTGGCCCTGATCGGCCTGTTCGCCTTCGGTCGCGTGGACGCCAAACGTCCCGCCGGAGACGTGGCGGTCGAGATGCTGGACGCCATGGCTGAGCCCGCCGCCCTGGTCTGGGCCGGGGGGCAGGTGCTGGCCTATAACGGCGCCTGGGCCTCGCATAACGGCGCGACCGTGGCCCTGCCGAAGGGCAAGTCGGCCCAGGCCCTCTATATGGCCTTCGCCCAGGCCCGGAAAGGCGAGCAGGGCCGCGCCATCGTCCGTCTGGGCGAGCGCGAGATCGAGGTCCTGATCGGCCTGGCCGGTGAAGGCCGTTTCCTGGTGCGCGAGGCGCCCGAGGCCGCCCTGACCTCCCATGCCGCCTCCACGCCGCGCCCCTATGTCGCCGCCAAGGGCGAGGGCCGGGCCATGGCCGCCGGCGCCCCGTTCGGCTCGGCCGTGATCGCGGGCGAGGACATCTTCGCCGGCCGCGCCGAGGAGCCCAATCCGGCCCTGTCGGTCCTGACCGGCCCCAATGCCGCCGGCGACGCCGCGTTCGGCCATCTGTTCGAACCCGGCGGCGTGGGCGAGGCCCGCAAGCGGCTGGCCGACGGCTCGACCGGCCCGATCGAACTGGTCGCCCGCGCCTTCCCCGACAAGATGCTGCACCTCTATGTCGCGCCTGAGGGTGACAAACGCCGCATCTGGCTGTTCGACGTCTCGGCCCAGAAGTCGATGGAGCTGCAGCTGTCGCAGGCCCAGAAGATGCAGGCCGTCGGCCAGCTGGCCGGGGGCGTGGCCCACGACTTCAACAACCTGCTGACGGCCATCCAGCTGCAGCTGAGCGGCCTGCTCGAGCGCCACCCCGTCGGCGATCCGTCCTATGAAGGCCTGAACGAGATCCGCCAGACGGCGATCCGCGCCGCCGATCTGGTGCGCAAGCTGCTGGCCTTCTCGAGGAAGTCCACGGTGCGGCGCGAGCGGCTGGATCTGGGCGAGCTGGTGTCGGAGTTCACCGTCCTGCTGCGTCGTCTGCTGCGTGAGGACGTGCGGCTGGAGACCGACTATGGCCGCGACCTGCCGGTGGTCCTGGCCGACAAGTCCCAGCTGGAGACGGCGGTCATGAACCTGGCCGTCAACGCCCGCGACGCCATGCGCGGCGTGGTCGCCCCGGGCGCCGGGGTGGTCACCATCCGCACCCAGCGGCTGACGGTCGAGGAGGCGCGTCTGCTGGGCTGGCGCGACGCCCCGGCCAACGAACAGGCGGGCGGCGAGATCGCCCTGATCGAGGTGTCGGACACCGGTCCCGGCGTGCCGCCCGAACTGCTGGACAAGATCTTCGAGCCCTTCTTCACGACCAAAGACCCTGGGGCCGGAACCGGTCTCGGCTTGGCTTCGCTCACTGAGTTCGTTGGCGAGTCTGACGGCTGGCTGAGAATGGAAAGCGCACCTGGCCAGGGCACGGCCTTCCACCTCTATTTCCCAGTCGAGGCTCGCGAGTCAGCCTGACGCAGCCCGGCCCACCCTCGGCCGGCGCGCAAAGAGCCCCCGCCGCGATTGCCACGACTTCGTGGCCGGCGCGCCTCGTCTCGATTGATTCGACTCCCGGACGCTCCGTCCGCACCGACTCGCGCCGCAATCGGTTACGTTTCGGTCCTGATCAGCCCGAGGAGTTTCCATGCGCGAGTGGTTGTACGACGTCTTTCGTGAACGTCCATGGTGGATGAGTGCGACGATGGTGTTTTGCGCGTTCATGGCGTTCATATACATGCCATGGGACATCTTCTGGAAGCCTGTCGCGGAAGACCAGGAAGTCTGGTTCGGTATTTTGTTCACCGGCTTCTGGGCGAAAGTTCTCGCGCTACCGCATTGGTTCATTTACTGCGCCGCCGTTTACGGTTTCCGTCGGCGACGTCCGTGGATGGCCTTTTGGGCAGCCGCATATACCGCGCAAGTTGCCTTCGGAATCTATCTCTGGACCGCAATTGAAACCGGTGGGTTCTCGGGCATCATAGTCGGCCTCTTTCCCGCGATTCCTTTCATAGGACTAACATATGCCTTTTGGAATAGCCGCGACTACTTCAGTCCTAAGCCCCTCTCGCTCACGGCGCGCTACGGCGGCTGGGCGTTAGTCACGGGAGCTTCTTCCGGAATCGGGGCCTCGCTCGCGCGACAGATCGCCGCGGACGGAATGAACGTCGTACTCAGCGCGCGTCGACAAGATCGGCTCGAAGCGCTCTCGACGGAGATCGAACGAAATTTCGAAGTCAAGACTCAGATCGCGGTAGCGGATTTGTCGGAACCCGACGGAGCGCAGAAGCTTCTCGCCGCGGTGTCGCATTTGGAAATCGGCCTCCTCGTGAACAACGCGGGGCTCGGCTACGCGGGCCGGTTCGATTTGCTAGATGGCGAACGCCTGCGGCAGCTCGTGACCGTTAATTGTGAAGCGCCCCTGGTGCTGACCCACGCGCTGGTTCGCGGTATGCGTGAGCGCGGCAGGGGTGGCGTGATCTTTACCGGGTCGGTGGCGGGGCGACAGTCGCTGCCCCTTCATGCGGTCTACTCAGCGACGAAGGCCTTCGACAATTTTTTGGCGGAAGCCCTTTGGGCGGAGCTTCGCGCGAGCAATATCGACGTGCTCTCTCTGGAGCCGGGATCGACGGAAACCGAGTTTCAGGAAGTGGCCGGCGAAATTGCGCACTCGGGTCAGAGTGCAGATGAAGTGGCTGCATTAGGTTTACGATCCCTTGGTCAGCAACCCTCTGTCATAGCGGGTTGGCGCAATTGGAGCCGTGCAAATCTGGTTTCCCGCGGACTGACCAGACCGATCGCCGTGCTCGGTGCGAACGCGTATATGTCCAAGCAGACCCCGGAACATCTTCGTTAGATCGGCATTAAAAATTCGTTAGGTCACATGATGAGTCGGCGCCGGATTCCGCGCCCTAAACAGACGCCACGAGCGTCCCCTTCTCGAGAGGCAAACTCTTTGGCCCGCGCATATTGGCTGATGAAATCCGAACCCTTTAAGTACGCCTGGGACGAACTCGTCAAAGACGGCAAGACCTATTGGGATGGCGTCCGGAATTACGAAGCTCGCAACAATCTTGCCGCCATGAAAAAAGGTGATCTCGCTTTCTACTACCACTCGAACGAAGGTAAAGAAATCGTGGGCATCGCAGAAATTGTGGGTGAAGCCTATCCCGATCCGACGACGGAAGACCCGCGATGGGTCGTCGTCGATATCTCGCCCGTAGTTCCCTTTACGACCCCCGTGACGCTTACGCAGGTCAAGGGAGATCCGAACTTGGCCGAGATGGGGCTCGTGCAGCGGGGCCGGCTTTCGGTGGTGCCAGTGACGGCTGAGGAATTTCGTTATGTCGCAAAACTCGGTAAAACGAAAATCCCCGCGGCGAGTAAGTCTGCATCAAAGAAGGCGAGCTCAGAATGATCGTGAAAGCGAAAAGCCGATTGTGTAATGAGTTCTTCGGCGGGCGGCTGGCACGACTCGCAGGCGTAACTCTGCTTGCTGCCGTGTTAAGCACGAGCGCTGGTTGCGCGAATTTCGGAAGTGTTTTCGGCGGGAGCGAGTCGGGAGCCGCCGAAGGGCCTATCGCCGAATCGCCTATGACCCAAGCACGTATGGAACAGATCTTTAGCGATCAAGTGGACGCGATCGAAGGTCCGTCAGGCGCGATTCGCACGATCGTCGACGAAGTCGAGATCTATTTGATCAGCGATCCGGGAAACGACCGTATGCGGATTCTCGCGCGGGTCGCCGATGTGAACCGCGTTGATCCGCGGATCGTAAATGTGCTCCTGCAAGCAAATTTCTATCGCACCCTCGATGCGCGTTATGCGGTTTCTGAGGGCATCGTATTCTCCGCTTATCTCCACCCCATCTCGACACTGTCACGGGAGGAGCTGATTTCCGGATTCGATCAAGTGCTCGCTTTGGCCAAGAACTTCGGCACGACGTATTCGAGCGAGAAGCTCGATTTCGGAATTCCCGGCGCGGGCGCCCGTTAGGAGAGCCGCGGGAGATGGCAAATTTTTACGGTGACAATAGCCGGAGCGATTCCGATCTGACCGGCGATTCGCGGCAGGGGTCCGGCTACGGTGTGCTCTTCCTGTGCACCGGCAACTCCGCGCGGAGTATCCTCGCGGAGGCCGCTCTGGCCCATCGCGGTAGCAATCGCTTTAGGAGCTACAGCGCAGGCTCTCAACCTAAGTCGGCGCCCCATCCGCGAACTCTCGAAGTGCTTGAACGGCGGGGTTACCGAACGGCGGGGCTGACAAGCAAGAGTTGGGAGGTGTTCTCCGGACCGGATGCGCCGCTAATCGATTTCGTCATTACGGTCTGCGGAAACGCGGCCGGCGAAGTTTGTCCCCTATGGCCCGGGGATCCGATCACGGTTCATTGGGGCGTCGAAGATCCGGCCGCCTTCACTGGAAGCGCAGCTGAGGAGAGGGCGCGCTTCGAAGCGATCCATGATCAGCTGGTGGCAAAGATCGATGGCCTCGTCGCGCTCGATCTCGACCGACTGGATACGTCCGAGAGGCTCTCGCGGCTTCGGGCTCTCGCCGCTCGGGGATAGCTTCGGCTCTCGCTTTCCTCAAGAGTAAGAGATGTTATGCGTCGAGTGCTGCTAGTGCGTCCGCGTATTCGTTCCACCGCGAGCCTTCATGCGCACGAATCCAGCGGAGTTCGATCATGGGTTTTTCTTGGGCAAGTGCGTAGAGCTCCTGCACGAGTTCGAGATTCTTAATCGGGCCGCCTTTACGCTTCCAGCCGCGTTTTTCCCAGCCGGGCGCCCATTCGTTGATCGTGTTCACGCAGAGCTGGCTGTCGGAGTAGGCGACCAGTTCACGTTCACTGGGCATCTTCTTGAACGCCTCGACCAAGGCTTTGAGCTCCATGCGGTTGTTCGTAGTGTCGGGGTCGCGACCATTGCCGCGATCGAGAATCTTGCCGTCCTCGACCCATACCCATCCCCAGCCACCGCGGCCGGGATTCGGATCACAGGATCCGTCGGTGAAGATTCCCGTGTCCGGTCCACCGAACTGGGTCTCGAGTACTTCTTCGGGCGTCATCTGTCGGGTTTGTCGCTTGGCCATGGCGCGCGACTGTATCGCAGAAGATGCGCGGGTTTCGCACGCGGATGAACGTCGCGCGAAAAAGTTCTCGGTTAGCGATCGGCGCGGCGAATCGCGACTACAGCAACATCCGCATTCAGGTTCGGATCGTCAGATACTTCGATGCCCTTTGAGGAGTCGAGGTAGATCGCGTCGTCGATCTGAATGCCGATTTTCCCGCAGAGTTCTTGGAAGTCGAGAATCGAGGGAAAGCGGCGGTTTGGGGTGTCGTACCAGTCGTAGGCGTAGAGCCCTTCCTCTTTAGGGAGCCGTCCTTCACGCACGAACATCTCGCGCAGTGGCGCATGGGCGAAGTTCGGGAAGCTGACTATGCCGCGGTCGGCGATGCGCACGATTTCTTGCAGGACGCCAACGACATCGACGACAGATTGCAGGGTTTGTGAAAGCAGCGCCACGTCGAAGGAGTGGTCGGGAATTGCGGCCAGGCCCTGGTCGACGTCTGCGTGGATCGTATCGAGGCCGCGGCCGACCGACTGCGCGACTTCCCTTGCGTCACGCTCGATGCCAAGCAGAGGTGAGTGATTTCTGTCGCGAAGAATCGATAGAAGTTCGCCGTTGCCGCAGCCGAGGTCGACGATGCTCGCGCATTCGGGCATCAATCGTAAAATCAGTCCGTAGTCGAGGCGATTCGTGAAGAATATGTTAGTCGGCTGGCCAGGGCGCGGTTCTTCAGGCACCCTAATCGGGCCGGTATCCCCAGACTGGGCCGCGAGTACGCTCGAAATCATCCGGGTTCCGAGGACCATGGAGTCTTCGAGCAGGAACGAATCGTGGCCGGCGGGACTTTCGATGACGCAGCTGCTGACCGAACGACCCTGGGCAACGAGGGCGTCGACTAATCGCTGCGAAGCGGCTGCGGGATAGAGCCAGTCGCTTGAGAAGCTGAGGAAGAGCCAGCGGCATTGTGCTGGGGCAAGCGATTTTGCGATGGCTTCGGGT
>DBBK01000267.1 GCA_002292165.1 Brevundimonas sp. UBA986 | reverse complement strand
GCCGCCCCCGCCATCAGGGCCAGACTCAGCAGGAGAGTTTTCAGAAGACGCAACGGCAGGGGCCCGGACGGTGAAGGACCGACCTATAACCTCTGCCGCGTCAGAGTCCTATTTGGGGGCTCTCTATCTGGGGCTGGCGTCGACGACGACCTCGGTGCGCCGCCGCAGCGGTTCGCGCACGCCCGGCGCCGCGACCGCGCCCTCGTCGCCCGCCGCCCCGACCTCGAAGGCCGGAGAGGGCCAGCCGGCCGCCGCCAGGGCCTCCGCCACCGCCGTCGCCCGCCGTTCCGACAGACTCTGGTTGGCCTCGGCGCCGCCCCGGGCGTCCGCCAGACCCAGAACCTTCACGCTTTTGATGGCGCAGCCCTGCAGCTGGGTCGCGGTCAGCCCGATCGCCTGTCTGGCCGGCTCCGTCAGCCGCGCCTCGCTGTCAGCGAAATAGATCTCGAACCGCTTCGGCGCGCACGTCGCCGGCGCCGCCACGACCTGCGACCGGTCATGGAACATGCCCCTCGCCGTCTCGCACCCGGACACCAGAAGCCCCGCCCCCGCGATCGCAACCGCCAAATACCGCCTCGCCATCCCGATCCCCTCGTCCACCGGCATACCGCCGTTCAAAATTCGCTTCCCGGCGCGAAAAAGGGCGGCCCGCAACGCGAACCGCCCTGTTCCCGCTCTACCGCCCTTTGGACGGTCAACGAGTCCTAGTAGCGGCGCTGGCCGTTTTCCCAATAGCACTCGGTCTGACGGTTATCGTAGCAGTAGTAATAGGCGCCGCCGTTGTCGCGGTAGCGCTGCTGGTTGGCGCGGTCCTGGTTGGAGCCGCGGATCGCGCCGACGGCGCCGCCGGCGAGGCCGCCGATCAGGGCGCCGGTGGCCGCATTGCCGCTGCCGACATTGTTGCCGATGATGGCGCCGGCGACGGCGCCGAGGCCGGCGCCGACAGCGCCTTGGCGCACGGTTTCATTGGTGCCGCCGTATGGGTCGCTGGCGCAGGCCGAAGCCATAAGACCGGCGGCGCCGATGGCGATGAGTGCCTTCTTCATGGGTATGATCCCTTCATCCCGGTTGGCTCGAGAGCGAGCCTGTTGTTCGCCCCGGGGGGGAGAACGCTGGATTATGGCACAGGTTCCCGCCTATGCGGCTTCTCGACGATCGATTAGGTTGGTCGGGCGGCGTCGCGGAGTTCGACGCTCGCAAAGAGTAGGTTGGAGGGGTCTGACATGCGTTTTCCTGAAGTGGTCCGGAATGCGGACGATACGGGCCACAGCCCGGTGTGGGCGCGCAGCAAGCGCAAGCGTGGGCCGGGGGCAGGTCCGTTCATCGGCTTCCTGGTCACCCTGCTGGCCCTGTTCGGCGCCCTGACCGGCGTGATGGCGATCAAGGAACGGTCTGTCGCGGCCGGCGGCGCGGTCATCGACGGCTGGATCTCGACCGGCGTCCAGGCGGCGCTCAAGGCCGTGGGCAAGGCTCCGGCCGCCGCCACGGTCGCCGCCGACAAGGCTGGCGACACGGCCGAGAAGACCGGCGACGCCCTGAAGGCCGGCGCCGCCGAGACCGCCCAGGAACTGAAGCCCGCTCCGGCTCACTAAGGCCCTCGGCAGGGCGGCCGAACACCGCATCGACGGAATAGTGACGCTTGCCCGGAACGTCGGCTGCGGCTGGACGTTCGGGCGGTATGACCGACACCCTGATCCAGAGCGGCGCGACCGGTTCCGGCTCCGCGCCCCAGACTGAACCGCCCGCCCCGGACGCGGTGCCCGTCTCCGACGCGGCCATGGCGGAGGCGGCTGAAGCCGTCGTCCGCGCGCTGACGCCGCACGTCGAGATCAGACGCGTCGTCGTCCTGGTCAATCCGGCTTCGGGATCCGTCGGCCCCCGCGCCGCGGGCGAGGTTGAAGCCATTCTGGCGGACTACCCCCTCGAGGCCGAGGTGGTGTCGCTGGAAGGCGGCCATTTCGACGCCCAGATCGAAAAGGCCCTGACCTCCGATCCCGACGTCCTGTTCGTTCTGGCCGGTGACGGCACGGCGCGGGCGGTGGCCTCGCGGACCGGTCCGAAGGGACCGCTGGTCGCCCCCCTTCCCGGCGGCACGATGAACATGCTGCCCAAGGCGCTCTATGGCACCGCCGACTGGAAGCTGGCCCTGCGCAAGGCGCTGGAGGAGGGCGCGCCGCAATGCGTCTCGGGCGGAACGGTGGAGGGCCAGGACTTCTACTGCGCCGCGATTCTCGGCTCGCCCGCCCTGTGGGCGCCGGCGCGTGAGGCCATGCGGTCCGGCAAACTGTCCCTGGCCTGGGCCTACGGGCGCCGCGCCCTGCGCCGCGCCTTCACCGGACGGCTGCGCTTCTCGCTGGACGGCGGCGCCAAGGGCAAGACCGAGGCCCTGGTCCTGATCAGCCCGATGATCTCCCGCGCGCTCGACGAGCCCGTCGGGCTGGAGGCCGCCGCCATGGACCCGACCGACACCGGTCAGGCTTTCCGTCTGGCCGCGACGGCCCTGTTCAGCGACTGGCGTCAGGACGCCTCGGTCACGACGAAGCCCGCCCGCAAGATCGAGGTCTGGGCCCGGTCGAAGATTCCCGCCGTCATCGACGGCGAGCCGACCCTTCTGCCGCACGAAACCAAGGTGACCTTCATCCCCAAGGCCTTCCAGGCCCTTGCGCCCCATCCGCCGGCGGCGGAAGACAGCGTATGACGAGAACCCCGCCTTGAGCGCCGGCCGCCTGATCCAGTTTTCCGACGTCCATTTCGGCGTCGAACACCGGCGCGCCTGCGCCGCCGCGCTGGACTATGCCCACGCCACGCCAAGCGACCTGATCCTGATCACCGGCGACGTGACCCAGAAGGGTCTGCCCGATGAGTTCAAGGCCGCGGGCGACTGGATCCGGGCCATGCCCGAGCCGCGCTTCGTCGTCGTCGGCAACCACGACGTCCCCTATTACAGCGCCATGGCGCGGCTGTTCTGGCCCTGGCGCGCCTTCGAAGCGGCGACCGGCCATCCGGCGCACGACGGGGAATTCAAGCGCGACAATCTGATGGTCCGGGGCGTGACCACCGCGCGCGGCTGGCAGGCCCGGCTGAACTGGTCCAAGGGCGTCATCGATCTGGACCAGACGCGGCGCGCCGCCGCCGCCCTGCGTCAGGCGCCGGTCGGCGCCCTGCGCATCCTCGCCTGCCACCATCCGCTGATCGAGATGATCGGCACCCCGATGACCGGGGACGTGAAGCGCGGCGACGCCGCTGCCGAAATCTTCGCCGAGGCCGGGGTCGATCTGATCATGACCGGCCATACCCACATCCCCTTCGCCTTGCCGATCGACCTGACCGACCGCTGCTCCTACGCGGTCGGTTGCGGGACCCTGTCGCACCGCGAGCGGGGAACGCCGCCCAGCTTCAACCAGCTGGAATGGGATGCGAAGGAGATCGTGGTCACGGCCATGGCCTGGGACGGTTCGGCCTTCGCGCCCAGCCGGACCTGGCGTCTGCCGCGCCGTCAGGACACCCGCAACCCCGAGACCGCGCCCGACCCCGGCGTCGCAGGCCAGAAGGAGAAGGCGGCGGTCTGACCAGGCCGTCGTCTTCGCACGCCGATCTTCACGCACGAAAAAGCCGCCGCCCTTTCGGACGGCGGCTTCTGTTCGACCAGCGTTCAAGCGCCGGTCTAGATTCGGGTTCCGCGCCCGCGCAGACCGCCCGCGACCAGGGAGATCAGGAACAGGACAACGGCGACGATCGCGACGAACTTGGCGATCTCGAAGGACATGCCGGCGATGCCGCCGAAGCCCAGAACGGCAGCGACGAGCGCCACGACGAAGAAGATGATAGCCCAACGAAGCATGACGGCCTCCAGTAGAGAAGGGGTTGAAACGTTTGATGATCTGGGCGCCACCTGAACCGGCGCCGCTCGCTTCATCAACGCGTCTCAACTCCGACTGTTCCGTCGAGGCCGAAGACTCTCCCTGGTCTTAACGCCTTCTGCGGCCGTAGCCGCGGCTTTCCATCCGCTTCTCGGTGATCATGCTGGCGGCCATCGCGGCGAGGGCCGGATTGCGCAGCAGGAAGAAGAGAATGCCCAGACCGCCGGCTGCGCCGAGGATCGGACGCTCACGCAGGAGGTGCACCGCCTTCTGGGCGAAGCTTTCCGGTTCGTCGTCGTCCTCATCATCATCGTGATGACCACCGCCGGCGTTCAGGAACACCACGGCGATCAGGGCGGTGATCGCCCCGAAGACGGCGAAGGTGATTGCCGCCGCGCCGAGGGCGGGCAGAACCAGACACAGCGCGTAGAAGAGCGTGGCCCCCAGAGCGATCACGGCCACGAAGGCGCTGGCCGCGGCGGCGAAGCCGGCGACCAGCTTTTTAACCAGCCCCTTGCCGATCATCAGCGGCGACGACCGGCCAGCAGGAGGCCGAGCACGACGCCGACGCCGAGGGCGATGGCCGTCGACTGGACCGGACGCTCCTGCACGCGCTCGGTGATGTAGCGCTGGGCTTCGTCGAAGCGGTCGGAGGCTTCGTCATAGTATTCGCGGCCACGCACGCGGGCGCTGTCGTAATAGCCCCGGGCCTGTTCGCGCAGGACCTCGGCCTTTTCGCGCACCACGGCCTCGGCCTCGGCCGAGCGGGCCTTCAGACGCTCCTGGGCCTCGGCGGCCTTTTCCTTCAGACGCGCGGTCTCCTCGCGGGCGCCGGTCTTCAGGTCTTCCTTCAGGGTCTTGAGGTCGTTCTTGATGTCTTCTCGAGCCTTGGTCGTGGCCATGTCGCGCGCTCCGGTGGTCAGCTTGGCTGTAAATAGAGGTACCTGCCGCTGAACGCTACATCTTCGCGAGAGTTCCGGCCGTTTCGCCGCACCGCAGCATGGGATTGCGGATGACGCTGGAGATTCCGCGTCCTAGAACGGAGGCCATGACCGACTGGCTGTTCGAACCCGCCCCGACCCCCTCCCTGCCCATCGTCGGCGAGGCCCGCAGATTTCCGGTGCGCCGCATCCTGTGCGTGGGCCAGAACTATGCGGCCCATGTGCGCGAAATGGGCGGCGACGCGACGCGGCCGGCGCCCTTCTTCTTCTCCAAGCCCGCCGACGCGCTTGTGACGGACGGCAAGGATCCGGCTTATCCGTCGGCGACGACCAACCTGCATCACGAGGTCGAGCTGGTGGTGGCCATTGGCGAAGGGGCCGAGCCCATCGGCTGGGCCGTCGGCGTCGATTTGACCCGCCGCGATCTCCAGGCCCTGGCCAAGGAGAAGGGCCGGCCGTGGGACGCGTCCAAGGGCTTCGACCAGTCGGCGCCCTGCGGTCCGATCACCCTGGGCGACCTGCCCCGACCGATGGGGACCATCAGCCTGTCGGTCAACGGCGTGGCGAAACAGTCGGGATCGCTGGACGACATGATCTGGAACCCGCACGAGATCGTGGCAAAGGCCGGGGAGCTGTGGACGCTCCAGCCCGGCGACCTGATCTTCACCGGCACGCCCGAGGGCGTCGGCCCCCTGGTCCCGGGCGACCGGGTCGAGGCCGCCATCGAAGGCCTGACGACCCTGACCTTCACCGTCGCCCCCGCGCTGAAAGGCTGAGGCGGCCGTGATCCTGCACTCCTACTGGCGGTCCGGCGCCGCATACCGGACCCGCATCGCCCTGAATGTGAAGGGGCTGGAGTACGAACAGGTCGACGTCGATCTGCGTCAGAGGGCGCACAAGTCCGACGCCTATCTGGCGCTCAATCCGCAGGGAATGGTCCCGGCGCTGGAGGTCGAGGGCGCCGTCCTGACCCAGAGCGTGGCCATTCTGGAATGGCTCGAGGAGGCTTATCCCGAGCCCGCCCTGCTGCCCGTCGCTCCGCTGGAGCGCGCCCGGGTCCGGGCCATGGCGGCGGTCATCGGCTGCGACATCCATCCGCTGAACAATCTGAGGGTCCTCGGCGCCGTGCGCGGCCTGGGCGCCGATCAGGCCGGAGTGGACGCCTGGGCGGGCGTCTGGATCACCGCAGGATTCGATGCGCTCGAGCAGATGGTCGCGGCCGACGGCGCCGGCTGGAGCTATGGCGCGACCCCGACCCTGGTCGACTGCTATCTGATTCCCCAACTCTATTCGGCGCGCCGGTTCAACCTCGACCTCGCCCCCTGGCCCAAGCTTCTGGCGGTCGAACAGGCGGCCGAAACCCATCCGGCCTTTATCGCGGCCCACCCGGACAAACAGCCCGGCGCGGACTGAATTTCCTGAAGATTTCCGGCCTATCGCCGGTCCGCAGGTAAGGTTCCGGCAACTTCCGGGTCAGCCTCCCTTAAACTTTGTGGTGCAAGGGTCTTCGGGTGAAGCCTCTTCCCGCACAGACCCCCGCCGGCAAATTGGCCATGGCGGTCGTCACCGACCCTGAAAGGGGTCTGGGCGCCGTCGCGACCGCGCCTGTCGGCGCGCGCGAGGAGGCCATGCGCTTCCTGCTTCAGACCGCCGCCGACGGCGGAATCAACACCGTCGCCACCCGTCCCGACCGCGACGGCGAACGGCTGTTGGGTCAGGCCTGGCCCTTCCCTTCGCCCTTCCGCGTCACCGTGCGCACCGTTTCCCTCTCTGAAGGTCTGGACCGGGTCGAGGCCCGCGCCCGCCGGTCTCTGGAACGCATGGGTCTGCCACGCGGCGACACCCTGCTCGTCTCCAACGCCGCCGATCTGGCCGGGGCCGAGGGCCGCGCCCTGTGGGACCGGATGAAGGCGCTCAAGGATCGCGGCCTGTACCGCCGCATCGGCTTCTGCGCGACCATGGAGGACGGCCCGGCCCTGCTGGCCCGCCGCTACCAGCCCGACGTCGTTCAGATGCCCTGCAATCTTCTGGACCAGCGTCCGGTGACCGAAGGGGTCCTGTCGGACCTCGCCGGCATGGACATCGACGTCCACATCTCCTCCGTCTTCGCGCGCGGCCTGCTGTTCGCCAGCCGGGAAAACCTGCCGCCGCATCTGGCCGAGCACGGTCCCGCCCTGTCGCGCGTGCGCCGCAGCCTGGCCGAGGCGCGTGTCGATCCGATGCAGGCCGCCCTCGCCTTCGCCCTGAACCTGCCGCCGGCCGCCTGTGCGGTGGCCAGCGTCGCCTCGGCGGCCGAACTGCGGGCCATCCTGGCCGCCTCCTGCGCCCCCAAGCCCGATCTGGACTGGGAGGCCCTCGCCCTGTCCGAGCCCGCGGCCCTCAGCGCCCGGGCCCCGATCAGCGCCGCGGCCTGACGCGAACAAGTCCACCCCTGACTTCGGAATGGGTTGAGAGATGACTTGAGACGGGGCGCCCGATCCGTCACCCTGTGCGTTCGCATGAACGCTCCCCTCGCTCACCCCCCGCAACCCGCCTCTACCGAAGGCGTGACCCCCGTCATGGGCCAGTATCTGGCCGCCAAGGCGGCGCAGCCGGACGCTATCGTCTTCTTCCGCATGGGCGACTTCTACGAGCTGTTCTTCAAGGACGCCGAGATCGCCTCGGCCCTGCTGGGCATCACCCTGACCAAACGCGGCAAGCATCAGGGCGAGGACATCCCCATGGCCGGGGTCCCAGTCCACGCCATGGACGGCTATCTGGCGCGGCTGATCCGGGCCGGCCAGCGCGTCGCCATCTGCGACCAGATCGAAACCCCGGCCGAAGCGAAGAAGCGCGGCTCCAAGGCCATCGTGGCGCGCGACATCGTCCGGGTGGTCACCCCCGGCACGCTGACCGAGGATTCGCTGCTGGAGGCGCGGGGCGCCAACCGGCTGGCGGCCGTGGCCATCCGCAAGGGCCGCGCCGCCGTCGCCGTGGTCGAACTGTCGGCCGGTGCGGTGGATTCGGTCGCCTGCGCGCTCGAGGACCTGGCCGCGACGCTCGCCGCCTTCCGCCCGTCCGAGGTGCTGGTCCCGGACAAGCTCTTCTCCGACGACGCCGTCCGCCCCGCGCTGGACGGCTCCGGCGGTGTGGTTCAGGCCATGGCCTCGGCGGTCGCCGAGCCCGCCGCCGCGCGCGACCGGGTCGAGCGGCTGTACGGCGTCGCCTCGCTTGACGGCTTCGGCGCCTTCGAGGAGGCCGAGGTCTCGGCTCTGGGTCTGGTCGCCGCCTATCTGGAGACGACCCAGGCGGGCAAGGTTCCGGCCCTGACGCCGCCGCGCCGCTCGGGCGAGACGGGCTTCCTCGCCATCGACCCGGCGACGCGTCAGTCCCTCGAGATCGACCGCACCCAGCGCGGGGAGCGCGAGGGCTCGCTGCTGGCCTGTCTGGATCGCACGGTCACCTCGGGCGGGGCCCGGGCCCTGGCCGAGCGGATTTCGCGGCCCCTGCGCGATCCGCTGGCCATCAACGAGGGTCTGGACGCGGTCGAATGGCTGCTGGAGCGCCGCGACCTGCGCCGCGACCTGCGCGACGCTCTCAGAGCCTCCGCCGACGTCGCCCGGGCCGTGTCGCGGCTGGCGCTGGGGCGCGGCGGACCGCGCGATCTGGCGGCCATCCGTTCGGGTCTGGCCATCGCCGAGGGCATCGCCGGACTGTTCGTGGTTCCCGCCAATCCGCTCAGCGCCCCGCCCCGGCGCATCCTCGGCTGCCTCGACCGCCTGACCCTGTCGCCCGATCTGGGCCGGCTGAAGATCGATCTGGCCGAAGGGCTGATTGAGGAGCCGCCGCATCTGGCGCGCGACGGCGGCTTCGTCCGTCCCGGCTTCCGGCCCGAGCTGGACGCGGCCCGCACCCTCCGCGACGACAGCCGCCGGGTGGTCGCCGATCTGGAGGCCCGCGCCGTCGCCGAGAGCGGCGTGCCGTTCAAGATCAAGCACAACGCCGTCCTCGGATACTTCCTTGAGACCACGGCCAAACACGCCGAGCCCCTGTTCCGGGCCGGACCCGAGAGCCCCTATATCCACCGCCAGACACTGGCGGCCCAGGTGCGGTTCACCACCGTCGAACTGTCGGAACTGGACGCGAAGATTAGCCAGGCGGGCTTCCGGGCGCTCGCCATGGAGGGCGAGACCTTCGAGGGCTGGCGCCAGACCGTGCAGCGCCTCGCCCAGCCCCTGCAGGCCGTCGCCGACGCCCTGGCCGAACTGGACGCCACTTCCGCGCTCGCGGAGTGGGCCGAAGAGGTCGGGGCGGTCAGACCCACCGTCGATTCCAGCACGGTCTTCGAGGTTCAGGCCGGACGCCACCCGGTGGTCGAGGCCGCGGTCAAGAAGGCGGGCGACCCCTTCACCCCCAACGACTGCCGTCTGGACGGCGCGCCGATCAAGGGTCCGGGCTCCTGCGCCCGCCTGTCGATCGTCACCGGACCCAACATGGCCGGTAAGTCGACCTTCCTGCGCCAGAATGCCCTTCTGGTGATCCTGGCCCAGGCCGGGTCCTTCGTGCCCGCCCGATCGATGCGGTTGGGCGTGGTCGACCGGCTGTTCTCACGCGTCGGGGCCGGGGACGATCTGGCGCGCGGCCGCTCCACCTTCATGATGGAGATGGTCGAGACCGCCGCCATCCTGACCCAGGCGACGCCGTCGAGCTTCGTGGTTCTGGACGAGATCGGGCGCGGCACCGCCACCTATGACGGCCTGGCCATCGCCTGGGCCTGCGCCGAGGCCCTGCACGAGACCAACCGGTCCCGGACCCTGTTCGCCACCCACTATCACGAGCTGGCGCGGCTGGAGGAGCGGCTCGACCACGTCTCCAACCTGTCGATGGTGGCCCGGGAGTGGAACGGAGAGCTGATTTTCCTGCACGAAGCCGCGCCGGGCGCCGCCGACCGCTCCTACGGGGTGCAGGTGGCGAAACTGGCCGGGGTGCCGCCGTCGGTGGTCGCCCGCGCCCGCTCGGTTCTGGACCGGCTGGAGGCCGAAAAGGCCGCCAACGACAAGCTGGACGACCTGCCCCTGTTCGCGGTCGCCGAACCGCCGCCTCCGCCGATGAAGTCGATCGTTGACGAGGCGGTCGCGGCGCTCGATCCCGACGCCATGACCCCGCGCGAGGCGCTGGAGGCTCTCTATCGTCTGAAGGCCCTGAAGGCCTGAATCTGAAGGGTTGAACTAGCGCCGTTTGATCGGCGCATAGCCGTAGTCGATGACGCACATGTGGTTGAACACTGCATGGGGACCGCAGCTGACGCCGGCGCGGACATAGCCGTCGCGGAAAAGGTTCACCCGGTGGCCCCGGTCGGCGATATTGTCATCGACCAACAGCTGGATGATGACCTCACGCGCGGTGTCATAGCCGTAGGAGATATTCTCCCCGCCATAGGGATCGCCGCCGCGCCGGGCCACGCGAGTGGCGAAATCCCAGCCGTCCGAGCCATAGTGGCCGATGAAACCTGAAGGCCCCTGATCCGCGACATGGTCCCCGGCCGTCAGGGCCAGGATCAGGTCGGGCTCCAGCGGATCCATCGGCTTCTGGCGGCGCAGGAAGGCGATGGCCTCGTCGACGGCCGCCACGCCTTCACGGGTCTGGATGTTGATGCGGCCCGGGCGGACGACGATGTCGCCCCGGAACTGGGCGCGGTACTCCTGCAGCACGGCGATATAGCCCAGAGGATCGGACCGCATCAGGTTCATCTCGGCCAGGACCTCGCGCGACAGCTGGGCGTCACCGCCAGCCGGACCGTAGCCCGCCGCCGCCATGGCCATGCCGTTCGACCAGGTCTCGCGCCGCAGGTCGGCCCGGATCGTCGCGGGAGCCTCGCCCGAGGGCGGGCTGGAGGCGGCATGAGCGGGCGGGGCCGGGGCCGCCGGAGCCGGGGCCGTCGCCGTCCGTCCGCCGCCCGATCCATCACCATCGCCATCCCACGCGAGGGCGCGCGCGGGCGCGTCGAGGCTCGACGCCACGACAGCCAGAACTGCGAGGAGGACGAGGCGCGGGGTCAAAAAGGCTCCGGGAAACAGTGTTCCCGAACCCTGCCCCAAGCGCGGAAAAGACTCCAGCGGCCTCCCCGCGTTGGCGAACAGGCGCGGCGCCCGCGCCACACCGGGGGCTTTCCCCGATTGACATGTCGCCCGAGTACGGCAGACGAGACGGGCCGCCGTGGGGCGCCTATATTGGCCCGGCCGATGACCGCCGTTCCCCTCACCCCGACCCGGACCCCGCTCGACGATCGCCTCGACGCCCTCGTCGGTGGCCCGGACATGCGTGCGGGCGTCGCCGCCGCCCTGAAGGCCCACTATGACGCCGCGCGCGAGAAGATCGCGGCCCGGCTGGCCGGCGGTCTGGGCGGGGTCGAGGTCGCACGCCAGTACAGCGCCGCCGCCGACGAGATCCTGATCGCCCTGTGGCGTTTCACCTCCGAGACCCTCTATCCGTCGCACAATCCAACCGAGGCCGAAAAGCTGACCCTGATCGCCGTCGGGGGATACGGGCGCGGGGTGCTGGCGCCCTTCTCCGATCTGGACCTGCTGTTCCTGAGGCCGTGGAAGACCACCGCCCGGACCGAGACGGTCGCCGAGTTCGTCCTCTATGTCCTGTGGGACCTGGGGCTGAAGGTCGGGTCGGCGGCCCGGTCGGTCGACGAGTGCCTGGCGCTGTCGCGCACCGACATGACGGTGCGCACCGCCCTGCTGGAGGGCCGCTGGCTGGCCGGTGACCGGCATCTGGCCGAGGACTTCCTGTGGCGCTTCCGGGGCACGGTGACCAATGCCGATCCCCGCCCCTTCATCGCCGCCAAGCTGGAGGAGCGTCAGGCGCGTCACACCAAGGCGGGCAATGTCCGCTATCGCGTCGAGCCCAACATCAAGGACGGCAAGGGGGGTCTTCGCGACCTCAACACCCTGTTCTGGATCGCCCGGGCCCTGGCCCCCGAAAGCCCCTTGGGCGCCGCCGTCCTCAACGACCTGCTGACCCCGCGCGAGCGCCGCACCTTCGAGGAGGCCTTCGACTTCCTCTGGCGGGTGCGCTGCCACCTGCATCTCATCGCGGGCCGGGCCGAGGAGAAGCTGACCTTCGACCTGCAGCCCGAGGTGGCGCGGCGGATGGGCTGGCGTGGGCGCGGTGACGAGCCGGCGGTGGAACGGTTCATGCGCCGCTACTTCCTGGTCGCCCGCGACGTCGGCGCCCTGACCCGGGCGATGAGCGCGACCCTGGAGGCGCGTCAGCAGAAGAACACCCTCAGCCTGTCGCGGCTGATCCCGGGGCGAAAGCGCAACCTCGGCGTGCCGGGCTTCATCGAGGACGGAGGCCGGCTGTCGGTCGATAGCGCCCAGGTCTTCGTCGACGATCCGGTCAAGCTGCTGACCCTTTTCGTGACTGCCGACCAGCACGACCTCGACCTGCACCCCCACGCCTTCTCGGCGGTGACCCGGTCGCTGGGGCTGGTGACGCCGAAGCTGAGGCGCGATCCGCGCGCCACCGCCGCCCTGCTGCACATCCTCGCCCATGGCCAGAGACCTTACCGGGTCCTGACCATCATGAACGAGACCGGTCTGCTCGGTCGATTCCTGCCCGAATGGGGTCGGATCGTCGGCCAGACCCAGTTCAACATGTACCACGCCTATACGGTCGACGAGCACAGCCTGCAGGCCATCGGCATCATCAACGACATCTTTCGGGGCAAGCTGAAGGATGAGCATCCGCTGTCGTCCTCAACCATCCACCTGATCGCCGACCTCGAGGTGCTGATGCTGGCCATGCTGCTGCATGACGTCGGCAAGGGCGGCGAGCGCGGCCAGCTTGAGGACGGGGCCATCGCGGCGCGTCGGGCCTGTGAGCGGCTGGGCGTCGATCCGCGCCGGATCGAGTTGGTGGTCTGGCTGGTCAGGAACCACCTGGCCATGTCCGACTACGCCCAGAAGCGCGACACCTCCGATCTCCAGACCATCCGTGACTTCGCCGAACTGGTCGGCGATCCGGAGCGGCTGCGCCTGCTGCTGGTCCTGACCGTCGCCGACATCCGCGCCGTGGGGCCGGGCGTCTGGAACAACTGGAAGGGCCAGTTGATCACCGCCCTCTATACCCGGGTCGAGGCCCTGTTCCGGGGCGAGGACGTGGATGTGATCGACCCCCTGGCCGAGCACGCCGCCCTGATCGCCCGGGCCTTCGAGGCCGGGGCCGCCGCCGAATGCCGTCAGGGGCCGGGCCGGATCGAATCCACCACCGAGATCGCGCTCGCCGCCCGCGACCGGCCGGGCCTGTTCGCCGACCTGACGGCCGTGCTGGCCGCCGCCGGCGCCGACGTCACCGGCGCCCGGGTCGCCACCGCCGCCGACGGCACGGTGCTGGACGTGTTTCAGGTTCAGGACGGCGCCGACGCCCCCTATGGCCAGGCCGAACCACGCCGCCTGAAGACTTTGGTCGCCGCGCTGGAAGCCGCCGCCCGGGGCGAGACGCCCGTCGAGGCGCCCGCGATGCCCGCGTCGACGCCGCGCCGCGCCGTCTTCGACGTCCGGCCCGTGGTCATGATCGACGCGGGGGCCAGCGAGACGGCGACGGTGATCGAGGTCTCGGGCGCCGACCGGCCGGGCCTGCTGGCCGAGCTGTCGCGCACCCTGACCGATCTGGACCTGTCGATCCGCTCGGCCCACGTCGCCGGCTTCGGCGAGCGGGCGGTCGACAGCTTCTATGTGGTCGACCGAAAGGGCCGGAAGGTCTTCTCCGAAATGCTGCTGAACGAAATCCAGTCGGCGCTCGAGGCCGTACTGGAACGCGCGCCCGCAGCGCCTCAGGGACGCGCCATCATGGCCGCCCGCGCCAGCGCCCGCGACGTCTCCGATCTCAATCGCCCGATCCGCCGCGCAAAGGACGTTTCGTCGCAGGCGGAACCGCGCTAAGCGCTGGAAATACCCGCCCTTCTGCGGGACCGGATCTCCCCGCATGAGCCTGGCTCGCAATACGATCGTCCAGTCCACCCTGACGCTGGGGAGCCGCGTTCTCGGCTTCGCCCGCGACCTGGCCCTGTCGGCCCGCTTCGGCCAGGGGCCGATGATGGACGCCTGGGCGACGGCGATCATGCTGCCCAACCTGTTCCGCCGCCTGTTCGCCGAGGGCGCTTTCGCCCAGGCCTTCGTGCCCATCTACGGCGGGGTCCGCGCCTCGGACGGCGAGGAGGCGGCGGCAGTGACGGCGTCGGAGGCCCTGTCCTTCATGTTCGCCGTGGTCACCGGTTTCTGCATCGTGATGCAGATCGCCATGCCCTGGATCATCCCGCTGCTGATGTCGGCCTACAAGGGGCGGCCGGACGTGCTGACCGTGGCCGTGACCGCGACCCAGCTGGCCATGCCCTATCTGGCCTGTATGACCATCGCCTCCCTGCTGTCGGGCGTGCTCAACACGGGCGGGAAGTTCGCCCTGTCGGCGGGCGTGCCGGTCGCCCTGAACGTCTGCACCCTCTTCCCGCTGCTGGCCCCGACCTTCATCCCCTCGATGACCCAGCCGGAAACCCTGCTGGCCGTCACGGCGGCGGTGACGGTGTCCGGCCTTGTCCAGGCGGGTCTCCTGTGGTGGGGCGTGCGACGTCTGGGCGTGAAGCTGAAGATTTCGGTGCCGAAACTGACCGCCAGCGTGAAGAAGACCCTCGCCCTGGCCATTCCCGGCGCCATGGCCGGCGGGGCGCTTCAGTTGAACTCTGTCGTCAGCCAGGTCCTGACCGGGTCGGACGCCGGCGCCCGTTCGGTGCTCTACAACGCCGACCGCCTGTACCAGCTGCCGCTGGGTCTCGTCGGGGTCGCCATCGGCCTGGCCCTGGTCCCGCGCCTGACCCGGGCCTTCGTTCAGGGCGACCATGAGGGCGGGCAGAAGACCCTGGACGACGGCATCAACCTGGCCATGGCCTTCACCCTGCCGGCCGCCGTGGCCCTGTTCGTCATCCCCTATTTCATCATCGACTCGACCGTGACCCGCGGCGCCTTCACCCACGCCGACGCGGCCCGCACCGCCGACACCCTGCGCCAGTTCGCCTGGGGGGTCCCCGCCTTCGTCCTCGCCAAGGTCCTGACCCCGCCCTTCTTCGCCCGGATGGACACGCGCCGGCCGATGATCTTCGCGGTGACCTCGGTGGTGATCACCGTGGTGCTGGGCGCCGGGCTGTTCTTCTGGTTCTCGCGCATCGGCGTCGACGGCGTCCTGGGTCTGGCCATCGCCACCAGCGTCTCGGCCTGGATCAACGTCGCCCTGCTGTGGGGCACCCTGATCCGCGAGAAGGCCTGGTCGGCCTCGGCCAGCTTCATATCACGCATCTCGCGGGTGCTGGCGGCCAGTGGTGTGATGGCGGCCCTGCTGCTGGCGGCGGGGATCTTCTATCCCGAACTCAGCAAGCTGTTCCTCGCCAAGGAGATCGCGGTCCTGATCGTCTGCGGGGCCGGAGCTGTGGTCTACGGCGCCTGCCTGTTCCTGTTCCGCGCGGTCACCCCCGCCGAGCTCAAGGCGGTCCTGCGTCGCGAACCGGGCGCCCCGGTCTCAGGCGGCGGGCTGGACTAGGGGTTTTGTCGTATTCAGCCGGGTCGGGGAACTTGCTCTCTCCGCCCGGCTGGGGCATCTGCGAGCCCATGTCCGACGCTGCGCCCGCCTCCTCCGCTCCCACCTCCGAATACGCCGGTCCGCGGCGGGTGCTCTCGGGCATCCAGGCCTCGGGCGCCCTGCATCTGGGCAACTATCTCGGCGCCCTGAAGCGCTTCACCCAGCTGCAGGATCAGGGGGCGCCCTGCTTCCTGTTCGTCGCCGACCTGCACGCCATCACCGTCTGGCAGGACCCGGCCCTGCTGACCGCCCAGACGCGCGAAATCGCCGCCGCCTATCTGGCCTCGGGCCTCGATCCGGCGAAGTCGGTCATCTTCCCGCAATCGGCCGTGCGCGCCCATGCGGAGCTGGCCTGGGTCTTCAACTGTGTCGCCCGCCTCGGCTGGCTGGACCGGATGACCCAGTTCAAGGAGAAGTCGGGCAAACACAAGGAACGCTCGAGCGTCGGCCTGTACACCTATCCGGTGCTGCAGGCGGCCGACATCCTGCTCTACAAGGCCACCGAGGTGCCGACCGGCGAGGACCAGAAACAGCATCTGGAACTGACCCGCGACATCGCCCAGAAGTTCAACTCCGACTTCAATGTTCCCGGCTTCTTCCCCCTGCCCGAACCCCTGACCCAGGGACCGGCGCCGCGGGTGATGAGCCTACGTGACGGCTCGGCCAAGATGTCCAAGTCCGACCCGTCGGACCAGTCGCGCATCAATCTGACCGACGACGCCGACGCCATCGCCGGCAAGATCAGGAAGTCCAAGACGGACATGGGCGTCATGCCAGAGGTCGGCGAGGCGCTGGACGACCGGCCCGAGGTCAAGAACCTGATCTCCATCTACGCTGCCTTGTCGGACCAGACCAAGGACCAGGTCACCGCCGAGTTCGCCGGTCAGGGCTTCGGCGCCTTCAAGCCGCGCCTGGCCGATCTGGCCGTCAGCGCCATGGCGCCGATCACCGCCGAGATGCGCCGCCTGATGGCCGACCCCGCCGAGATCGACCGCGTCCTCAAGGACGGCGCCGACCGCGCCGCCGCCATCGCCGACCCGGTGGTGGATGAGGTCAAGACAATCGTCGGCTTCTGGCGGGCCTGAGGCCCGGCGGTTTCCGGACATCGGATTCGCGAAGGCGGCTGACGGCGGCGCTTCCCGGCGCTAGATCGGCATGACCATGTCCCATCCGCTCGACCGCACGACCTGGAACGCCCTGACCGGCCGGTTGAAAGCCTATGCGCTGGGTGACGACCATGCCGTCAGGCTCGATCCCGACCTCGGCGTCTTTCTGGCGGCGCGGGACGACAGCGCCGAAAGCCGGGCCTGCCTGAACGCCCTGGCCGCCCGCTATCCCGGCTCGGGCCTCGTCGAGCTGGAGGGCTCGGCGATGGAGAATGTCCTGCCCGACCAGCCGGTGGTCAGCCGTAGTCCCTGCGTCCAGATGACCTGCAGCGCCCTGACGACGTCCGGAGCGCCCGAGGTCGCGTTCGGGGCGCTGGGGCCGGACGACGCCGCCGAAATGCTGGCGCTCGCCACCCTGACCAAGCCGGGCCCCTTCCGAAGCCGGACCCAGGAACTGGGCGGTTTCGTCGGTGTGAAGCGCGATGGAAAACTGATCGCCATGGCCGGCAACCGGCTGCGGGTCGAGGGCTTCACCGAACTCAGCGGCGTCTGCGTCCATCCCGATTTCCGGGGACAGGGTCTTGCCGGCGCCCTGTCGCGGGTCGTCGTGGCGCGCATTCTGGAGACCGGGGAGCAGGCCTTCCTGCACGCCTATGCGGGCCATGAGGCGACGATCCGGCTGTATCGCTCGTTGGGCTTCGACGTGCGGACGCGGGTCACCTATACGGTTCTGGCCGGTTAAGCTTGAGAGGTCACCGATGAGCGCGCACCACACCACCGTTGAATGGAAACGCGACGGTCAGGTCTTCATCGACAAGAAATATTCCCGCGCCCACATCTGGACCTTCGACGGCGGCGCCGTGGTCAAGGGTTCCTCGGCCCCCGAGAGCGTGCCGGTTCCCATGTCCGACATCACCGCCGTGGACCCCGAAGAGGCCATGGTCGCCTCCCTGTCCAGCTGCCACATGCTGTGGTTCCTGGCCTTCGCCGCCGGCGACGGCTTCGTGGTCGACCGCTATGTCGACGAGGCCTCGGGCATGCTGGGCAAGAACGCGGGCGGTCACCGCTACATGAACCGGGTGACCCTGCGCCCCATCACCACCTTCTTCGGCCCCGCCCCCACGCAGGCTGAACTCGACGCCCTGCACCACGCCGCCCACGAACACTGCGAAATGGCCCATTCGGTCCGGGCCGAGATCGTAATCGAGGCGAAGATCGGCTAGCGCTCAGGCAAGGCGCCTAAAACCCCCCGATCTCCTCCGCGATCAGGGAGCGGTGCAGGGCGATCCCGGCCATGACGCCGGAGGCCGAGGCCAGGGTCAGGTTCGACATCGTCGCGGCCGTGTCTCCCGCCGCGAAGACGCCCGGCACCGTCGTCTGCTTCATCTCGTCGACGCGAATGATATGGCCCATAGGGGTCTCGTCCACCGCACAGCCGAGGCTCTCGGCCATGGGACCGGGCTGGCGCAGGCGCGGGCCGACGAAGATTGCCTTCAGCGGGACCAGCCGCCCGTCGGCCAGCCGCGCCCCGGTCAGGGTCGGCGCCTCCCCCTCCAGCCCCACGACGGGTTCGCGCTCGATCGTGACGCCGCGCTTCGCCAGCTTCGTCGTCTCTTCCGCGTCGGGCGTCAGGGCGCCGTTCAGGAACAGGGTGACCTGACCCCAGTCGGCGACCATCAGGGCCTGATGCACGGACAGGGGCCCGGCCCCGAGCACGCCCAGCGCCCCGCCGCCGATCTCGAAGCCGTGGCAGTAGGGACAATGCAGGGCTGTGCGGCCCCAGCGCTCGCCCACGCCCGGCAGTTCGGGCAGATCATCGACCACGCCGTGGGCCAGCAGCAACCGACGGCCCGAGGTGGTGGAGCCGTCCTCGAGCGTGATCTCGAAGCCCCCGTCGACGGCCCGGGCCGCCGTGGCCTCGGCCATGCGGAAGGCCGCGGTCGGATAGGCGGCGACCTGAGCCCGGGCCTCGGCGGCGATGTCGGAGCCAGGGCGTCCGTCCATGGCCAGGATCCCGTGGGCGCGGGCGGCGAAGCGGTTGCGGCGACGGCCGTCGTCGATGACCAGCACACGGCGGCGCGCACGAACCAGTTGCATCGCCGCCGACAGGCCGGCGTAGGAACCGCCGATGATCACGGCGTCATGAGGCATTGGGGCTTCCATGGTTGATTCCCTTGTGCGGATGGGCCGCCATCCGACGGCGGAAGTCATCGGCCAGATCGGCGAGTGTCACCTCGGCCAGACGCGCGACCAGAAGGGCGTTGGCGGCCGCATGGGCCTCGGCCAGGGCGTCGGTCACCGCCGCCTCGACCAGACAGCCCTCGTGATCCACCAGTTTCGGGGTGGCCAGAAGCGTGGTCTCGCCCAGCGCCTCGGCCACCTTGAGCAGGGTGACCTCCTTGAGGTCCCGCGCCAGCCGCCAGCCGCCGCCGTGACCCCGCTCCGAGGTGACCAGACCCATTTCACGTAGCCCCGCCATGGTCCGGCGCACCACCACCGGATTGGTGGACAGGCAGGCGGCCAGCATTTCCGACGTCATCGGGGCGCCGGTCGCGGCCTGATGGTCGGCCATGTGCAGCAGGGCGTGCAGGGTGTTGGACAGTCGATCATCGCGCTTCATGTAACTTCAATTGTTACGTGACAGCCTGGCCGTCAAGACGGCGATGGAAGTTTCTTTTCCGGAGCTTCAGATGGCGACGGGTCAGGCCGCCAAAGGCTGGGGTCCGCGCGGGGCCGTGTCTTCCAGCAAGGCCTGGAAGCGCCGGATGGCCTCGTCGGTCAGTTCGGGGTGGTAGCGCATCGGCGGCGCCGAGGTCGGCTCGTCGAAACTATGGGTGCCCTCGGCGATCCAGGTCTCGACGTCCGCGCCGCAGTTGCGAACCATGTCGTGCACCCGCTCCGCATTGCGGACACTGGTCAAGTGGTCGCGGCGAGCGATAACGGCCAGGGTCTTGGGGCAATGCCGCCAGGGCCGCATCCGGTTCAGGGCGGCGAAGCCGATATAGGGATAGGCCAGATAGGCCGCCTTGACCCCGTCCAGCGAGACCTCGCCCGGATCGGCGAGGCCGAGCGAATTCGGGCGTCGGTCGGCGCTCATGGCCTCCATAATGCCCCAACCGCCATGGCTCCAGCCGGCCAGGGCGATGCGCGAGGCGTCCACATCGGGCCGGGTCGAGACGCCGTGGATCGTCGCCAGGATGTCGCCGGCCCGCTCGTCGCCACGCAGCACCAGACCCGTGCAGACCGTGGCCAGGGCGAAGACCCGGCTGAACCCGCGCGAGGCGTAGGAATCCACGGTGAAGGCCCGCCATCCGGCCGCCTTCGCCGCCTCGGCATACTTCGGCAAATGGTCGCGTAAGCCTCCACAACCGTGGAAGATCAGCACCGCCGGACGCGGCCGGTCGTCATCCGGCCCGACCACCGTCGTGTGAGGCTCCAGTTTCGCCCAGCGCGCGCTCAAGGTGTCCATGAGCGTCACCATAACTGCCCCGCGAGACTTGGGAAGGCTCGGCCCGGAGGTTCAGGCGCTTCGCAGTGCCTCGACCGCCGCGACCAGCCGGTCGAGATCGGCGGGGGTCGACAGCCGGTGGTCGCCCCCCTCGATCAGGTCCAGTCGCACGTCGCCGCCAGCCAGCCGCTCGACCAGCTGGATCGAATGCCCCCAGGGCACCACGTCGTCGGCCCGGCCCTGAAGGATGTGAACCGGCGCGGCGATGCGGACGGGTGCGCCGAGCAGCAGCCAGGTCTTGGCCTCCTCGAACATGGCGCGGGTCAGGACGTAGGAGCCCAGCCCTTCCTCGACCACGACCGTCTCGCCGTCACGCAGAATGGCCTGACGCTCGTGGTCGGCGAGGCCGGGCCACATCAGGGCCTCGGTGAAATCCTGGGCCGGGTTGACCAGCACCAGCCCCGCGATCGCCTCGGGCCGCGCCAGCGCCGCAAGCAGCGCCACCCAGCCGCCCATGGAGGAGCCGACCAGAACCACCGGTCCCTTCAGGCTGTCGATCAGGGCGATGGCGTCCTCGCGCCAGCGGCCAATGGTCGCCTGACGCCAATCGCCGCTCGATTGCCCATGGGCGAAATGGTCGTAGCGGACATAGGCCCAGCCCCTGTCCCGGGCGACGGCGTCCAGCGCCAGCGCCTTGGTCCCCTCCATGTCCGAGCGAAAGCCGCCGATCCAGATGACGGTCGGGCCATCTCCGGAAACGGATTTGAAGGCGATCGTCTCGCCGTCGGGGCGTTCCAGACGCTGGATGGCGTCGTCATTGGTCACATCGGTCATCACGGCCTACTCTCGCGCAAACGGTCCGCGCCTGATAGCGAACGCCGACGAACGAAGCGAAGGTCAAAGCGTGCCGCCCGTCCAGTCCACCCCCAAGGTTCTTTTCGTCAGCTCCAACCGTATCGGCGACTGCGTCATCTCGTCGGGCGTGATCCGCGAGATCGAGCGCCAACTGCCGGGGGCGAAGATCACCGTCGCCTGCGGCCGGCCGCCCGCCCCCTTCTTCCGCTCCGCCCCGGGCGTCGAGCGCGTCATCGTCCTCGACAAGAAGAAGATGGCCGGACACTGGGTCGATCTGTGGAAGCAGGTCTCCGGGACCCGCTGGGACATGGTCGTCGACATCCGCGGCTCGGCGCTCAGCTATCTGATCCCGGCCAAACGGCGCGTGGTCTACAACCGCTCGTGGGAGACGGGGCTGCGCAAGGTCGAGATGGTGTCGCGGCTGATGGGGTCCGAGACGCCGATCGATCCCGAGATCTTCCTCGACGACCAGGCGCGCGCCGAAGCCGCCGCCGTCATCGATCCGCAGCTGGCGGGCGGCGCGGGGCCGGGGCCCATCATCGCCCTGGCGCCCATCGCCCATCAGCCGGGCAAGAGCTGGCCCGCCGAACGCTGGGGCCAACTGGTCGAGAAGCTGAAGGCCGAGCCCCGCTTCGACGGCTGGCGCTTCATGCCCGTCGGCGGCCCGGGCGACCGGCCGCCCGCGACCCCGGCGCTGGAGGCCGCAGGACCGCGCGGCATCGACTTCGTCGGCAAGGGCGACATCCTGGCCTCGGCGGCGGCCATCGACCGGGCGGCCCTGTTCGTCGGCAATGATTCCGGCCTGATGCACGTCTCGGCGGCGCTGGGGCGGCCGACTCTGGGCCTGTTCGGCCCGACCGAATGGTGGCTCTACGGCCCCTGGGGCCCGCGCACGCGCATCGCGGCCTCCAATGAGACGCGCGGCGAGTTCTCGCCCATCGAGGACCTGACGGTCGACCACGTCTTCGACGCCGTTCTGGCGCTCCACGACCAGTATATCGCCAGCTGAGCCGTTAACGGCTGATCAGCCTCGCCTTGATAAAACGGGCTTTCGGGCGCATATAGCGCGCCTCAGGGAACGCGGCGCCGAGCCGCGCGCTGACCCCTGCAAGCCTGCAAGACTTTCGTCCACACAAGGAAACGACGCTCATTCGCCGTCCGATGCAAACGCCGCCCGTCAAGGATGGGCCGCCCATGAACCACGATATCCGCGCGCCGCGCGTTCTGCTGATCGATCAGAACGGCGAGAAGCAGGGCGTCATGCCGACGTCCGCCGCGCTGGAAGCCGCCGAAGAAGCGGGCATGGACCTGGTTCAGATCGTGTCCACCTCCGAACCGCCGGTGGCCAAGATCCTCGACTACGGCAAGTTCCGTTTCCAGGAGCAGAAGAAGAAGGCCGAGGCCCGCAAGCGCCAGAAGATCGTCGAGCTGAAAGAGATCAAGCTCCGTCCGAACATCGACACCCACGACTATGAGGTGAAGGCCAAGGCCATGCACCGCTTCTTCGACGAGGGTGACAAGGTCAAGGTGACCCTGCGCTTCCGCGGTCGTGAAATGGCTCACCCGGAACTGGGCATGAAGCTGCTCAACAAGGTCCAGGAAGACTTCGACGAGATCGCCAAGGTCGAATACGCGCCGCGTATGGAAGGCCGCCAGATGATCATGATCCTGGCGCCGAAGTAACGGCGGCGACCCGGCCTCCGGGCTCAAGCAGCGCGAACGCGCGAGAGCCCAAAAGACAATGCCCCGGCCGCCGCGCCGGGGCGTTTTCGTTTTCGGGTTGCAAAGAGTCTTGCCACAGGTTGAGGCGCCGCTAGGGTTCCCGCGGGGATTTCGGGGGAATGGGATGATTTCCAGGCAATTTGCGCGTGCGGCCGCCCTGTCGGCTGCATTGTCGGCGGCGATGTTGGGGCTCGTGGCGACCGGTTCGACCGTCAGGGCCGAAGCCGCGGCCGAAGGCGGCCTCGAGCCGATGGACGTTCAGGGCGCCGCTCCTTCATGCCTGCCCCCTGAGCCGGGCTATGTCCCGGGGCCCGCGCCGCTTTCCGTCTACGGAAGCATGCCGTCCACCGATATGGTCGAACTCTCGCCGAGCGGGAAACGTCTGGCCTATGTGGCCATCGTCGGAGAGCAGCGCAGCCTGATCATCTGCGATCTGGAGACTCTCGCCGTGATCGGCGGGGTTCGCGCGGGCGATATCAAGGTGAGGGGCCTGGACTGGATCGGCGAAGACTATGTGATGGCCACCACCTCCGCGACCCAGATGGGCGAACTGACGGGAGGCCAGCGCATGGAACTGTGGGAGGGGCAGATCTATTCGATCCGCACCCGCCAGGTGGCCAAGGTGTTCCGCAACACGGACGGGGTCTTTCCCCGGCTGAGCGGCCCGACCTATGTGCGCAACGGCAGGCTGATCGCCGCGGGCGCGGGCTATGAGGGCCCTGCCTACAAGGGGACGGGCCTGTGGCTCATCAATCCGGACACCGGCCGTGGCGACACCGTCCTGCAGAATCCCGCGCGGGCGGGCGGCTATCTTCTCAATGAGGCGGGCCAGCCTGTCGCCCGCGTGACCTATGAGGTCGGCGGCGAATGGGCCGTTCAGAAGGCGATCCCCGGCGGCTTCTTCCGCGACGTCTGGAAGACCAATGCCCCTATCGACACCCCCAGCATGGTCTCCCTGGGTCGCACGGACCGCGAGGTCGTCATCCAGGGCGGCAAGGACAGCGCGCCGGACGACTATCGCATCCTGAACCTCGATACCGGCGAATGGTCGGATTTGCCCTTCTCCGGACGACCGACCTCGGTGTCGGTTCACCCCCGCACCCGTCTTCTGATGGGCGCCCGCACCGAAGGCGACGGCGAGGCCAGCTATCAGTTCCTCGACCCCGCCGCCGAACGGGCCTGGAACACCATCAAATCCACGTTCCGGGGCAAGCGGACCCAGCTCGTGTCATGGTCGGACGACATGCGCACCATCGTGGTCCAGACCGAGGGCGACGGCGACCCCGGCACCTATCAACTGCTGGATCTCGACCGGCGCACCGCCGAAATCTTCGGCGAGACCTATCCGCTCAGGCCAGACCAGGTCGGCCATATCCAGATCGTCGAATACCCTGCCGCGGACGGCATGCGCATTCCGGGCTATCTGACCTTGCCGCCGGGCGTCACCGACCCGAAGAACCTGCCGCTGGTCGTCCTGCCACACGGCGGACCCCAGGCGCGCGACAGCCTCGGCTTCGACTGGTGGGCCCAGGCGATCGCCTCGCGCGGCTATGCGGTGCTCCAACCCAACTACCGGGGTTCTGACGGCCTCGGTCAGGCGCATCTGGAGGCCGGCTACGGCCAATGGGGTCTGAAGATGCAGACCGACCTCTCGGACGGGGTTCGCTACCTGGCCGCGCAGGGAACGATCGATCCGAAACGGGTCTGCATCGTCGGCGCCAGCTATGGCGGGTACGCGGCCATGGCCGGTCCGACACTGGACAACGGCGTCTATCGCTGCGCCGTCGCGGTGTCGGGCGTCTCGGATCTGCGCGCCATGGTCCAATGGGAAGCGGACCAGGGCGGGCGACGGGACTCGCCGGTTGTGCGCTACTGGAACCGCTTCATGGGC
>DBBK01000038.1 GCA_002292165.1 Brevundimonas sp. UBA986 | reverse complement strand
CTTGGTCCTCTCACGAGGTCCGGGTCTGATAATTCCTTCGCGCGCGGACGGCTTTCGGGCCGGCTGAACGCAAGTAGACAGACTGGTTTCAGGTCAGGCCGTAACGCGGTCAGACAATGAGGGCCGTCGGGGCAACCCGGCGGCCCTTTTTGTTTGGGGCTATCGCTCGCCGCGCGGCGGCTCGCTGCTTGAGCGTGGCCCCTTTTAGCCCAAGAGCCCCGCGAACCAGCCCGGGATGTGGGCGAACCAGCCGGCGATGTGGGCGAACCATTCGGCGGCGTGGGTGGCGGCCTCGACGGCGGTGCGCCAGATCAGGGCCAGATAGGCGGCGGTGGCGAGGGTGCCGAGAATGCCGAGCAGGACCGCGACGCCGTCCTTCTGCATGACGCCCAGGGCAAAGAAGATCATGCCCAGCGCCGGCAGGAGATCGCCGAGCGGGACGGGCAGGGCCATGATCAGGGCCAGGACCACGCAGGTCAGGCCCATCAGCACCTCGCTGACGGCCCCCGTCAGGAAGGTGAGGCGCGGGCGGGTCAGGTTCTCGACGCGGCGGATCGGCCGGATGACCTTTGAGACGGCGGTGCGGTAGGCCGCGCGGCTGACCGAGGCGCGCAGGGCCCAGCGCGGCAGCCAGACCTCATTGCGCTGGAAGGCCAGTTCTGTGGCCAGAAGGATGATGGGCAGGGCGAAGACGGCCTTGCCGCCCGGAGGCCAGGGGAAGAGGGCCATCAGGGACAGGACCAGGATCAGGGCGCCGAGGCCCCGGTCGCCGAAGGCCTCGACCACCTCGCCCAGCGTCAGGGTCGGCCCCTCCGCCACACCCAGAGCCTCAAGCACCTGGGAAAAGGTGCGGTCATTGGAGGAGGGCGGGTGAACCAGAGACATCGGAAGCCGATCAGCGGCCCCATGCGGCCTCGTCGCGTGATGTAGTCGGCGCCGAACCCCAGCGCCAGCGCTGACACAGAGTGTTACGGCGATTTCAGGTTGCCGAACGGCGGTCGTAATGTGGGCGTGTCATCTGGCCGGGACGTGCTCGGGTTTGCCCTTGCGCCGGGTGTGGGCGAAGTCCTCGAGCTGCGTCTCGGTCATGGACTCGAGCATCGACTTCGAGGCGCCCTTGAGCCTGGATTTCGGCGTCTCGCCGCGTTTGGCGGACAGGGCGGCGCCGGCCGCCTTCTGCTGGGCGGCGGATTTGGCGGGCATGGGAGGACCTCCTCTTTCGAGGAGGGTCAACGAGGCTGGAGAGGCGATGTTCCCTAGGGGCCGTCCCCAAGGGGGGCGTCCCCGAGAGGGCGGTCGCCTATTCCTCGTCCGTGCGGCCCCACCGGCGATAGAGGTTGTAGGCCGAGACGCCCACGCAGGCGGCGCCGACCACGGCCAGGACCACGGCGATCAGGACGGTGCCGTCGCCGCCAGCGTCCTCGCCGGCGGCGCGGCGGAAGGCGGCCATGGACATGCCGAAGGACACCAGGCCGAAACCGCCCATGACGCCATAGGCCGCCAGTTCGCCCCAGGGGATGCGCGCCGGTTCGGCGGCATCCTCGACGATCTCGTGGCGCAGGATGTTGCCGGGCGCCAGGCGCAGGGAGCCGTCGTCCTCGAACAGGGGCGTGGTGTCGTCACCCGCCTGCTCGCCGTGCGGCCAGACCAGACGCGGCGAGGCGAAGACCTCGGTGTCGGGCGAAGGCGTCAGGACCAGCTCGCCGTCGGTGCGCGGTTCGCTGGTCGCGGTGATCGCCGGGAAGGGCGAGGGCTCAGGGATGGAAGCCGGACTCGAGGTCGGGGCGCCGAAGACCGGCAGCTCGAGGCGGTGCTCGCCGGAAGCCGGGGCCGCAGCCGGGAAGGGCGAAGGCGCGGGCGGAAGGGCGAAGGGGTTGGGCTCGGCCGGGGCGTCGAAGGCAGGAGCGTCGAAGACGGGGACGACCTCGGGGACGGGCGCGGCCTCGGGCTCGGGCGTGGCGACGGCGGGCGCTTCCGGTTGGGCTGCTTCAGCGATGGCTTCCGGAGCCGGTTCGGGCGCGGGGACGTGGGCGAACGGATCGGCGCCGGTCGTCGTTCCGGTGGGGGCGGCGGCGATGGCCGAGGCGGGGTCGACGAACCAGGCGGCGGGCCCGGTCTGGACGGGCTGGGGCGCGGCGGGCGTCTCGACAGCGGCTTCGCTCTCGGCGTCCGGAACCGGCGTCGCTTCGACGGCGGCTTCCTCGACGGCGGGCTCTTCGGTGACGGGCTCCTCAGCGACGGGCTCTTCAGCGACCGCGGCGGGCGCGAAGGGGTTCACCGCCTCCGGTTCGACGGAGGCGGGAGCCTCGGCTTCGGCGGCGGGGATGTCGACGACCGGCGCCGGAACGGCTGATGCGCCGGCCGGGGGGGTGATCCGCAACGACGGGGCCGGGCCCGGCAGGGGGCCGACGATGACCCCGGAATAGGCCGCATAGCGCTGCATCGGCAGGACGCTGCTGAAGGACGCCGGGGCCGGTGCGGGGGCGGGCGTCACGGAGGCGTCCGAAGGCGTGGCCGCCGGGTCGGAAGGCGCTTCAGCCGGATCCGTGTCAGCCAGCTTCGCGTCGGCCGGGGCGGTTTCGGCTGCGGCGGACTCGGGTTCGACCGGTTCGGGCTCGACAAGTTCGGGCTCGACAAGTTCGGGCTCG
>DBBK01000113.1 GCA_002292165.1 Brevundimonas sp. UBA986 | reverse complement strand
GTCGCGCGCCATGACGAAGAAGATACGGGTCTGGCCGTAGATCATCATCAGGATGACCGACGGCAGGGCCAGCATGGCGGCCAGGCCGAGGGCGTTACCGACCTGCGGGTGACCGATCACGCGCAGGACGTGGGCCAGGGCCTCGTTCGAGCAGACCAGTTGCTGGGCGTTGGCGGGCAGGGCGCAGGCGGCGACGAAGGCGGGCGAACCGGGCTCGACGGCCGAACCGTCAAGGCCGAGCACCGGCTGGGCGCCGATCGCGCCGGCGGCGCCGAGGGCGACCAGCAGATAGAAGACCGTACAGAAGGCCAGCGAACCGATCAGGCCGATCGGAACGTTCTTCTGCGGGTTCTTGGTCTCCTCGGCGGCGGTCGAAACCGCGTCGAAGCCGACGTAGGCGAAGAAGATCGAGGCCGCGGCGCCGACGACGCCCATGCCCGAATAGGCGCCGAACATGCCGTTGGGCGTGAAGGGCGACAGGTTGGCGGTGTCGATGACCGGCAGGGTCAGGGCGATGAAGACCGTCAGTGCGATGACCTTGATCGCCACCAGGATGGCGTTGACGCGCGCAGATTCCGTGGTGCCAAGGATCAGCAGGCCGGTCACGGCCAGGGCCACGATGATGGCCGGAACATTGACGATGCCCGCCGAGAAGTCAGGCACCGGGATGAAGCCCTTCATGGCCCAGGTCGGCCCGGCGGATAGAAGATCAGGGAAGTCGAAATGCAGCCCGTTCTCTATGAGCCCCAGCACATAGCCCGACCAGCCGACCGATACGGCCGAGGCCGCCACGGCGTATTCGAGGATCAGGGCCCAGCCGACGCACCAGGCCAGCAGTTCGCCCATGACGGCGTAGGTATAGGTGTAGGCGGAGCCCGAAACCGGGGCCATGGCCGCCAGTTCGGAGTAGCAGAGCGCGGCGACCGCGCAGACCGCGCCGGCGATCACGAAGCTGAGCATCATGCCTGGACCGGCCTTTTGCGAGGCGGCCGCGGTCAGAACGAAAATGCCGGTGCCGATGATGGCCCCGATCCCCAGAAGGGTCAGTTGGATTGGACCTAGCGACCGATGAAGAGACTTCTTCTCGGCCGTGGCTAGAATCGCGTCTAGCGATTTAACGCGCCACATGGATTACCCCTCGACTTGTTGCCCCCGGCTCCTGCCGGTTTGGGCGGGACGCTAGCCACGGAAATCCCGGTACGCAACGTGGTATCAGTCTGGTGAACCCGCGACGACGCTTTCGTGACCGGCTGCGTTGCCGGTAAAGCGCGACTTTTCCTGTTTGGCCCGGCCCGCTTTGCGCTAGTGGACCGCTCGATGCTTCCCATCCACGCCGTTCTCGATGACCTGAAGACCGCGCTGTCCGCGTCGGACGCCGTCGTGCTGGCCGCGCCTCCGGGGGCGGGGAAGACGACGGTCGTGCCCCTGGCCCTGCTGGACCAGCCGTGGCTGGGTGAGGGCAAGGTGCTGGTGCTGGAGCCCCGCAGGCTGGCCGCCCGCGCCGCCGCCGAGCGAATGGCCGCGACCCTGAAGGAATCCGCCGGCGATACGGTCGGCTATCGCACCCGGCTGCAGAGCCGGATCGGGCCGAAGACGCGGATCGAGGTGATCACCGAGGGCGTCTTCACCCGCATGATCCTCGACGATCCCGGTCTCGACGGCGTCGGCGCCGTCCTGTTCGACGAATTCCACGAACGCAGCCTCGACGCCGACCTCGGGCTGGCCCTGACGCGCGAGAGCCAGTCCCTGCTGCGGCCCGACCTGAAGCTGCTGGTCATGTCGGCGACGCTGGATATCGCCGGGGTGTCTGGTCTCCTGAACGGCGCTCCCGTGGTCGAGGCGCAGGGGCGGATGTTCCCGGTCGAGACCCGCTATCTCGGCCGCAACGCCGCCGAACGGTTCGAGGAGGCGGTGGCCCGCGCCTGCCGTCAGGCCCTGACTGAGGAAACCGGCTCCATCCTCGCCTTCCTGCCGGGGCAGGGCGAGATCCACCGCACGCTGCAGAAGCTGAAGGAGCAGGTGCGCGATCCGGCGGTCGATGTGGTCGCCCTGTACGGCGCGCTGGACAAGGCCGAACAGGACCGGGCGCTGGACCCGTCGCCTCCCGGACGCCGAAAGATCGTGCTGGCCACCTCGGTCGCCGAGACCAGCCTGACCATCGAGGGCGTCCGGGTGGTCATCGACGGCGGCCTGTCGCGTGTCCCGCGCTTCGAGCCGTCCAGCGGCCTGACCCGGCTGGTCACCGTCCGCGTCAGCCGCTCCTCGGCCGAGCAGCGCCGGGGCCGGGCGGGGCGGGTCGAGCCCGGCGTCTGCTACCGCCTGTGGGACGAGGAACAGACGCGCGGTCTGGTCCAGCACCAGAGGCCGGAGATCCTCGAGGCCGACCTGACCGCCTTCGCGCTCGATCTCGCCCGCTGGGGCGCGCGGTCGGCCGAGGGGCTGGCTCTGCTGGACCCGCCGCCCGCCGGCGCCTTCGCCGAGGCGCGGAACGTCCTGACCCGGCTGGGGGCGCTGGACGCGACCGGCGCCCTGACCGACCACGGCCAGAGACTGATCGGCATCCCCCTGACGCCCCGCCTCGGCCATCTGGCCGCCGTCGCCGCCGACGCCGGCGAGGCCATGCTGGGCGCCCGGATGGCGGCGGTGTTGTCCGAGCCCGGGCTCGGCGGAAACGAGGTCGACATCCGCGAGCGGCTGCGCGGGCTGGACCGCGACCGCTCCCCCCGCGCCCGCGACGCCATGAAGCTGGCCGAACGCTGGAGCCGGGCGGCTTCGAAAGGCGCGGGCAGGGGCGGGGACGCGGATGTCGGAACCCTGCTGGCCGCCGCCTTCCCCGAACGGATTGCGAAAGCGCGCGGCAAGCCGGGCGAGGTGCTGCTGGCCTCAGGACGCGGCGCCTTCCTCGATCCGACCGATCCCCTGACGAGGGAGACATGGCTGGCGGTGGCGGAAGTCGGCGGCGGAGACGCCCGGGACCGCATCCGACTGGCCGCGCCCGTCGATCCGGCGGCGCTGGAGGATCAGGTCACGGTCGAGGACCGGCTGACGCGCGAGCCCTCGGGCCGGATGGTCATGCGCCGCATCCGGCGGCTGGGCGCCATCGTCGTCGACGAGAAGATCATCGGCGCGCCCGACCGCGCGGCCATCACCGCCGCCCTGAAAGCCGAGGTCGAACGCGACGGCCTGCGCGACCTGAAATGGGGCGAACGCGCCTCGGATCTGCGCGCGCGGCTGCGCTGGCTCGGCGGGCTGGAAGAGGGTTGGCCCGACACGAGCGAGGCCGGGCTGCTGGCCGAGCGCGAGACCTGGCTTTGGCCCCTTCTGGACGGCGTCCAGTCGCTGGAGGCGATCTCCGACGGGGCGCTGGAGCAGGGCATACGCACGCTCATTCCGTGGGATCGGCAGAGGGCGCTTGACGATCTGGCGCCCGCGCGTCTGGTCACGCCCCTCGGCTCGGCTGCCATCGACTATGCGGCGGAAGGCGGGCCCCGCGTCGATATCCGGGTGCAGGAGCTGTTCGGCCTGAAGACCCATCCGACCGTCGGCGGCAAGGCGGGCGTGCCCCTGACCCTGGCCCTGCTGTCGCCCGCACGTCGCCCGGTCCAGATGACCAAGGACCTGCCCGGCTTCTGGGCCGGCAGCTGGGCCGCCGTGCGCGCCGAGATGCGCGGCCGCTACCCCCGCCACCCCTGGCCCGAAGACCCCGCCAACGCCGAGGCCACCAGCCGGGCCAAGCCAAGGGGGACGTGAGGGGGCGGACTCAACGCCGGACCCGGGCGCTGGTGATGACCACCTCGACGATACGCCCCTCGGCCGCGACGGGATCGCTGACCTTCACACGATACCCGTTTGCATGACGGGCGGTCTCGCGCCCGACCGTTGGCGCAGCGGGAGTTTCGTGATCGGACTGGCAGTCCGCGAGCTTGCTGTCCCGGATGATGCAGCTCACCTCGACCCGCACCTGCGCGTGTCCGGAGATATCGCCGTGAATTTCCAGCCGTGGCCCCTCCAGCAGCAGGTCGCCGACATCAACCAGTACGTCGCGCGGATCTTCCAGCGGCTGGCCACAGGCGGTCAGGACCTGATCAAGGCCCGCCGGATTGGTAGGCAGCTCGACCTGCATCCGGCTGGGACGGGCTTCTCCGGCCGCCGAGGCGAAGGTGACCGGGCCGCCCGCGCGCAGGAATCGGACGGCCCGGACGTCGGTTGACGTCAGGATCGGGCTGCCCGAATGGGTGTTCCACCACGTCAGGCGGCTCGCACCGTCGCCGCGCGTCACGTCGAAACGGCGGATAGTGGTGTCCGCCGCCGGCATCCCGCCCAGCGCCACGGTCAGCTGCCCAGCCTGGCATTGAACGGCGAAGCTGACCCCTCCGCCGAACTGGGCTCCCGCCGCGACCAGATTCCGCGCCGGATCGGCCGCGACGTCCCAGCCGTCATCAGCCTGCGCGGCGGTAAGCCCAAACGCCGCCGTCGCGACCAGACCCAACTCAAGCATTCCACACCCCCAAAGAACGCCGCCACCCTAGGGAGAGGCGCCCTGTGCGCGTAAGCCGTCACCGTTCGTGACGCCATCCCGTCCCCCAGGCGGTTGTGCATCGCGGCGCGGAGGCCCAAAGCCTGAGCATGTCCAGTCTGCGCCGCCTGATCGACCCCTATCTGCTGATGTTGATCGCGACGGTGGCCATCGCCGCCGTCCTGCCGGCGCGGGGGCAGGGGGCGGTCGTGGCGGAGTGGGTGACCACGGCGGCGGTGGCCCTGCTGTTCTTCCTGTACGGGGCGCGGCTGTCGCCGGCGGCGATCTGGGCGGGCCTGTCGCACTGGCGGCTGCAATCAACAGTGTTCGTCTCGACCTTCGTGTTGTTTCCCCTGATCGGCCTGGGCGTCAACGCCGTCTTCGGTCGCTGGCTGGCGCCCGAGATCGCCATGGGCATGCTGTATCTGACCCTGCTGCCGTCCACGGTCCAGTCGTCGATCGCCTTCACCTCCATCGCCCGGGGCAATGTCCCGGCGGCCCTGTGCAGCGCCTCGGTGTCCAATCTGCTGGGCGTGCTGATCACGCCGATCCTCGTGGCCACGCTGATGCCGGGCTCGGGCGGCGGGATTTCCCTGAAGGCGGTGGAGGACATCGCCCTTCAGATCCTTCTGCCCTTCGCCCTGGGTCAGGCGGCGCGACCGCTGATCGGCGGCCTTTTGACCCGTCACGCCAAGCTGGCAGGCTATGTGGATCGCGGCTCGATCCTGCTGGTCGTCTACGGCGCGTTCGGCGCGGGGATGGTGGCGGGCGTCTGGGCGCAACTGGACCTGACCGATCTGGCCCTGGTCATCGGCCTGAACATCCTCGTCCTCGGCCTTGTGATGGTGGCGACGACCGTCGCGAGCCGGAGGCTGGGCTTCTCGAAGGAAGACGAGATCGCCATCGTCTTCTGCGGCTCCAAGAAGAGCATGGCCTCGGGCATCCCCATGGCCGCCATCCTGTTCCCGGGCCATGCCGTCAGCCTGATCGTTCTGCCGCTGATGCTGTTCCACCAGATCCAGCTGTTCGTCTGCGCGGTCCTGGCCCGCCGCTATGCCGAGCGGCCCGAAGCGGAACCCGTGCCGGACGCGGCAACGGCAGAGCTTCGCGCTTGACCTGACCGGCGCCCCCGCGCATCCCATGGTCGAAAGAAGACTTGAGGAACCGCCCGTGACCGACGCCAACCTGCTGATCGCGCCCAGCCCGGCCTCGACGCGCCGCGTGCTGTTCGCCAGCCTGATCGGCACGACCATCGAGTTCTTCGACTTCTACATCTATGCGGCCGCCGCCGTTCTGGTCTTCCCCAAGCTGTTCTTCCCGGGCGGCGATCCGACCTCGGCCCTGCTGCAGTCCTTCGCCACCTTTGCCCTGGCCTTCTTCGCCCGGCCGATCGGCGCCGTGATCTTCGGTCATTTCGGCGACCGGGTGGGCCGCAAGGCGACGCTGGTGGCGGCCCTGATGACCATGGGGCTGTCGACCATCGCCATCGGCCTGCTGCCGACCTATGGCCAGGTCGGCATTCTGGCGCCCCTGCTGCTGGCCCTGTGCCGCTTCGGTCAGGGCCTGGGTCTGGGCGGGGAGTGGGGCGGCGCCGTGCTTCTGGCCACCGAGAACGCGCCTCCGGGCCGCAAGGCCTGGTTCGGCATGTTCCCCCAGCTGGGCGCGCCCATCGGCTTCATCCTGTCGACCGGCGCCTTCATCATCCTGACGTCGGTGATGAGCGACGAGACCTTCCTGCATTGGGGTTGGCGCACGCCCTTCATCGCCAGTTCGGTGCTGGTCTTCGTCGGCCTGTGGGTGCGGCTGAAGATCACCGAGACGCCCGAGTTCAGCCGCGTCATCGAGAAGCGTGAACGGGTCAAGGCGCCGATCCTCGCCCTGCTGGCCCGCTACAAGGGCGCGCTGCTGCTGGGGACGCTGGGGGCGACGACGACCTTCCTGCTCTTCTATCTGATGACGGTCTTCGCCCTGGGCTGGGCGACCACGGCCATGGGCTTCACCCGCGCCGACATCCTGCCGATCCAGCTGATCGGGGTGCTCTTCTTCGGGGCCTTCATCCCCATCGCGGCCCTGGCCGCCGACAAATGGGGTCAGCTGAACGTGCTGATGGCCGCTTCCATCGGCATCGCGGTCTTCGGCCTGCTGATCGCGCCCCTGTTCAAGGGCGGGCTGGCCGGGCTGCTGATCTTCTTCTCGCTGGGGTTCGCCCTGATGGGGGCGACCTACGGGCCCCTCAGCGCGGCCATGGCCCGGCCGTTCCGGGCGGCGGTCCGCTATACGGGGGCGTCCGTGGCCTTCAACCTGGCGGGCATCGCCGGGGCCTCGGTCGCGCCGTTCGCGGCGACCTGGCTGGCCAGGCACGTGGGCCTGCCGTCGGTCGGCTGGTACCTGACCGTCACGGCCATCGTCACCATCCTCGCCCTGTTCGGCATGACCCGGCTGAAGGTCGAGGACTAGGTTCTAGTCGGTCACCGCATAGACCATCACCCCGGTCGCGATGGCGAGGTTCAGGCTGTCGGCCCGGCCGCGCATGGGGATCTTGACGTTGACGTCGCAGGCGGCGGCCAGCGCATCGGTCAGGCCCGCCTGCTCATTGCCCATCAGGACCAGGGTCGGTTTGGCGTAGTCGGCGTCGCGATAGCCGTGGGTGGCATCCAGACGGGTGCCGACCACGCTCCCGGGCCAGCTTTCCCGCCAGGCCAGAAACTCGGCGGGCGTGGCCTTGGAAATGCTGACGGCGAAGACCGAGCCCATGGTCGCCCGAACCGCCTCGACGGAGAAAGGATCGACGCAGTCGCCGATCAGGATGACCCCGCCGCAGCCGGCCGCATCCGCCGTGCGGATGATGGTGCCGAGGTTGCCCGGATCACGCACCTGCTCCAGCGCCACCCAGCAGGGCGCCGTCTCGGGCTTCAGGGCCGACAGGGGCGTATAGGCCTGTTCGAACACGGCCAGCACTGTCTGCGGGTTCTCGCGACGGCTGATCTTCTCGAGGATCGGGTGGGTGACGACGACGATCTCGCCGCCGGCCTTGCGCGTCGCTTCCTTCGCCCGGTCCAGCAGGGGGTGGGGCCGCGCCTCCATCCCGACCAGCAGCATCGTCGGCGCCCGGCCCTGATCCAGGGCCTCGCCGATGAACTTCAGCCCTTCGGCCAGAAAACGGCCCGTGGCCTCGCGTTCCTTGCGCATGTTCAGGGCGCGCACGGCCTTGACCGTGTCGTTGGTCAGGGAGGTGATCAGGCGCCCGTCGTGTTCTGGCATGTCGGTCATGCGGACCACCGCGCGAAGAAGCTCAGGCCGATGGCGCGGGCCTCGGGTCCGTCTTCGGACAGGGCCAGTTCGCCCCAGTCGATGCGGCCACCCCGGTCATGGGTCGCCTCGGCCATCAGATGGGCCAGCGACAGGCCCGAGACCCGCGCCGCATAGGCGTTGAGGAGCAGGAAGGAGGCGTCGTCGGCCAGAAGGGCGGCGCAGTCCTTCAAAAGCGCCGGCAGGTCCTCGAACAACCGCCAGACCTCGCCGGTCGGCCCGCGTCCGTATTTGGGCGGGTCGAGGATGATGCCCTGATATCTGGCCCCGCGCCGAACCTCGCGCGCGACGTATTTGCGGGCGTCCTCGACGATCCAGCGGATCGGATGCTGGGCCAGNNCAGCGGATCGGGTGCTGGGACAGGCCGGACTGTTCGGCGTTCTCGCGGGCGTAGGCGACCGACTTCTTGGAGGCGTCGACATGGGTCACTTCCGCGCCCGCCGCAGCGGCAGCGAGGGACGCGACGCCGGTGTATCCGAACAGGTTCAGGACCTTGGGGCGCTGCAGGGTGCGGATGCGCGCGTCCATCCATTCCCAGTTGGCGGCCTGTTCGGGGAAGAAGGCGAGGTGGCGGAAGGGGGTGAAGCGGCCGGTGAAGCGGACGTCGCGCCACTTCAGCGGAAAGGCGTCGATCGGGCCGTGTTTGTCGAAGCGCCAGCGGCCGGAGTCTTCCTCCTCCTGCTGGGGGTCGAACAGGGCGTTGGCGGTCTCGAAGGCGGCCGGGTCGCGCGGCGACCAGAAGCACTGGGGCTCGGGCCGCACCACCGTATGACGCCCGTAGCGCTCAAGCTTCTTGCCGTCGCCGCTGTCCAGCAGGGCGTAGTCGGACCAGCCGGTCGTCAGCAGGGTTTCGGGGGTCTTGGAAAGAACGGGCGCCATCGGCGGCTGCTTAGGCGGCCTTTCGTCCAGCGTCCAGCGCAGGGAAGGCTTCGACGGTCTCATCCTCGACCCCGCTATCAGGGGCCTCGTCGCGGAAGTGGGTGGTCTTGTCCCAGGCGAAGGGTTCGCGGATCAGCCGCCAGGCGGCGTGGGCGAAGGCGAGGCTGAGCAGGGACCAGTAGGCGGGGGCTGCGACCATGTCGGCGGCTGAATAGGGGACGCAGGCCCGCATGGCTCCGATCTTGCCCTGCAGACAGGCCGCGGCGGCGCCGAGGACAAGGACGCACAGGGCGAAGACGGGGGTTTCGGGCGACAGGTTGCCGGCGCCGGCCACCAGCACCGCCGTCGCCACCCAGGCCAGGCTGGCCGCATGGATGGCCGCCGAGGCGAGGCCCGCGCCGAGCGTCAGAACCAGAGCCGCCGCGCCGCGCAGGCCCAGCCCCCTGGGCGAGCGGGTATGCACGCCCCAGGTCTGAAGATAGCCCTTCAGCCAGCGGGTCCTCTGGGGCAGCCAGAAGGTCAGGTCGCCCGGCGGTGTCTCGTATGTCGGTCGCGACAGCACGCCGAGCCGCAGGCCCCGTCGCCACAGCCGGAAGCCCAGATCGGCGTCCTCGGTGACGTTCCAGGCGTCCCAGCCGCCGACCGCTCTCAGGGCATCGGCGCGGAAGTGGTTGCTGGTGCCGCCGAGCGGGAAGGGCAGGCCGAGGCGGGCGAGGGCGGGCAGGGCGACTTCGAACAGCCCGGCGTATTCGACCGCGAACTGGCGATCCAGAAAGGGCGCGGCATGGCCGTCCCGTTCCTTGCGCCGGATCCGCAAGGGGGCCTGAAGGCAGGCGAGACGGACCCCGGAACGGGCCGCGGCGTCGGCGTCGAACCGGCAGGCGGCCTCGCGCAGCTGGAAGGGATCCGGGTCGTCCTCGGCGTCATAGACGGTGATCCGCTCGCCGCGCGCCAAGGCCAGGCCGTGGTTGAGGGCGCGGGGTTTGGTCCGGGGCGCGCCGGGCGGCACGATGACGATCCGCATCCAGTGGGGGCGCGGGGCAAGCGCCGCCGCCGTGATCGTCGCCTCGTCGTCGGCCTCCAGCAACAGGAAGGCCTCCAGCCGGTCGCGCGGATAGTCGATCCGGGCCAGCCGCTCGATCAGTTGGCCGACCACCTCCGCCTCATCGTGCAGGGCGGCCAGGATCGTATAGCGGGGCCAGCCGCCCTTCGGTCGCATCATCCCCGACGGCGGCGCGGGAAGGGCGTTGCGGCTGATCACGATGGTCGCGATCCGCCAGACCGCCAGGACCACGAACCCGATCTGGACGCCCAGGATCAGCCAGCCCGTCGCGGCGTCCCTCAATGCGGCCAAGGCCCCGAGACCCGCAACCAGAACAAGAGCCAGCGAGAGAGCCTGAAAGACGCTGACGCCCCTCCAGACCGCGCTCTCGCACGGGGAGTGGCCGCCTACGGTCCGTTCTGGTCCGCCCCCCGCCATCTCGAATGGTTAACTTGGGGTTGCGTTCGAATCAACCCACACTGGCAGGTGATTGCCGCCTGCCTGCGAATGGGTCTATGCAATCCGCCCGTTCGTGGAGTTTCGTCCTTGTCCGACGCGCCGACCGCCAGCCTGACCCCGACCGAAACCGCCGGCCGCTCGGCCCGAAAGCCCAAGGGCGAGGGCCATGTCCGCCGCGCCGAGATCCTGGCCGCCGCCGAGCGCATCTTCGTCGAGCACGGCTATGAGGGCGCGACGATCCGCAAGATCGCCGACGAGGTCGGCCTGTCCTCGACCGCCCTGTACATGCACTTCTCCGAGAAGGGCGAGATCCTGCACGAGATCTGCCGCGGGGCCTTCGAGCAACTGATCTGCGAGAACCGGTCGATCACGGCGGTGGACGAGCCGGCCGAGGTCAAGCTGCGCCACATGCTGGAGGCCTACGTCCGCTTCGGCTTCACCAACCCCAACGCCTATCGGCTGGTCTATCTGACCCGGCCGGTCGAGGCGCGGCACGGGGCCCAGACGGCGGCCCAGCAGATGGGCGCCGAGCTGTTCCGCACCTTCGAGGACCTGCTGGCCCAGCTGCTGGCCGCCGACAGGCTGCGCGTCGCCAACGCCAAGCTGGCGGGCCAGGTCTTCTGGGCCGGCGCGCACGGCATCGTGTCGCTGGTGATCACCAAGCCCTATTTCAGCTGGGTCGAGCGCGACCTGCTGACGAAGACCATGATCGACGCCCTGATCACGGGCCTGATCAAGGCCTGACCTCTTACGGTTGGCCCGAAGGCTGATACGGCTGGGCCGTATAGGGCTGCGGCGCCGGGACCACCCCGCGCGAGATGTCCGACGACAGGGTCAGCGGCGCCGAACCGCCGTTCAGCCGCGCCTTGTAGACCGACATATTCTCCATGACCCGCATCATATAGTTGCGTGTCTCGGTGAAGGGGGCGCACTCGATGTAGTCGATGGCGGCGTCGGGGCCGGTGCGCGGATCGCCGCAACGGGCCACCCACTGCGGCGGCCGGGCGGGCCCGGCGTTATAGCCGACCGTCGTCATCAGCATGGAGCCGCCGTAGTTGTTCATCAGCTCGGCCAGGTGATAGCTGCCCAGGCTCATGTTGTAGTCGGGGTCCCACAGCCGGTCGGCCGAATAGCCCATGCCCAGACGCCGCGCGACGCCCGAGGCGGTGGCGGGCAGGAACTGCATCATGCCGCGCGCGTCGGCGCCGGAGCGGGCGCGCGGGTCGAAGCTGGATTCCTGACGGGTGATGGCCAGGGTGAACTCCAGCGGGGCGGCGCCCGGGACCTGGGGCGGGATGCGGATCGGATACATGCGCTCGGGCATCAGGACGCCGCGCTGGCTGGCCGCGCGGCCGACCATCATGGCCCCGAAGCCGTCGCCATAGGCGCGCGACAGGTCCATCAGCTGGGCCAGATCGGCCGGCCCCGGCACGGTGTCGTCGAGGTGGTAGGCGAAGACCCGGAACAGGCTCATCTCGCCGGTCTCGCCGAGGATACGCATCGCCCGGACCAGCTCATTGCCTTCGAAGGCCGCGATCTCCGAGGCGCTGGGGGCGGGGTCGCCGGGCAGGGTCAGGGTGCGGTAGCCGGCCTTCTCGGCGGCCAGCTGGCCGTAGAAGGTCTGGATGTGTTTGGCGCCCGCCTGGTACCACTGCTGGGCGCCGTTGCGGTCGCCTTGCGCTTCGGCGGCGCGGCCCAGCCAATAGAGGGCCCGCCCTTGCGTGATCGGGGTCGTGGAGACGGTGCGCAGGGTCTCGAAATGCCGCGCCGCGCGGGCCGGGTCGTTCAGCTTGGTCAGGGCCACCCAGCCGGCGAAGAACTCGGCGTCCACCTTGCGGTCGCCGCCGGCGAAGCCGTGGCCGTTCATCGCGTCATAGGCCGCCTGCCAGTTCCGGTCCTGCAGGGCGTCGAGGTAGTAGTTGCGGCGCTCGCTCCACAGGGTGTTCTGGCCCTCGGAATGCAGGGGGGCGGAGGGCAGGTAGCGCAGCAGGGCATAGCCTTCGCGCTCGCGGTTGGCGCCGCGCAGGATGCGGACCCGCTCCAGCACCACGTTCGGATCCAGCGCCTGGCTCTGGCTCAGGCCGGCGACGATGGCGTCGGGGCTGTAGGCCGTGCGCAGAGCGATCACGGCGTTGGCGATGGTCGCGCGCTCGGGCGAAACCAGGTTGATCATGGATCGCGTCGCCGGACCGTGCGGGCCCGACAGCAGCATGCTCAGCCGCGCCTCGTGGTCGGCCTGGGTCA
>DBBK01000040.1 GCA_002292165.1 Brevundimonas sp. UBA986 | reverse complement strand
GATCTGGAGACGGTCGCCCGTCTGCTGGACGCCCCGCGCCTGCGTGTCAGCGCCTGGGTGGGGGAGGCCGAGGTGACCGAGGAACGCCAGACCCTGATGGTCGCCATGCCTGAGGAAGGTTTCGAGGCCTGGTATGCCGAACGCCGCACGACCTGGGGCAAGTATTTCAAGGACAAGGAACGGGCCCGCCGCAGCCTCGAGGCCGAGCTCGGTCCGATCACCGTCGAGCGCAATCTGCGCGACCCGGCCCTGCTGGACCAGCTGATCGCCCTGAAGCGCGACCAGTACAGGCGCACCGGCCGCCACGACATCTTCGACTGCGGCTGGACCGCCGAGCTGCTGCACGCGCTCCTGCAGACCGAGGGCCAGGACGACTTCGGCGCCTCCATGGCTGCCATGTACGCCGGCGAGAAGTTGGTGGCGGTCGAATATTCCCTGCACGCCGGGGGGCGCTACCATTTCTGGTTCCCGGTCTATGAGCCGTCGCTGGCGCGCTGTTCGCCGGGCATCCTGCTCAGCATGGACACCATGCGGCTGGCCTCGGCCAAGGGCTACCGGGTCTTCGACTTCGGCTTCGGCGGCGAGGGCTACAAGAAGTACTTCTGCAACGCCATGCAGACGGTGCGCGAGGCCGTGGTCATGCGCCCCGGTCTTGGCTCGGGCCTCAGCAATGCGGCGGTCGGCCTGCTGAACGCGGCGGGCAAGAGCCGCGGCGACCGGCTGCGCACCAGCGTCCGGCGGCGCTGGGCGGCGATCGAGGCCTGCGAGACCACATCCATGGACCGGCTCAAGGGCGCGGTCGAGGCGGCCCAGGTGGCGCTGAGCAAGGGCAAGGCCCGCGCGGCCCAGCGTCTGGCCGATCCGGCGGTGAGCGGATGAGAGACACCGTGACCAAACGCACCCGCTACCCGGGCCCGATCACCGAGGCGAGGAAGCACCCCCACGATCTGGTTGAACGCGGCTTCGCGACCGACGAGGCCCTGGCCAAGGTGCTGGACCGCTATCCCCCCGATCTGTTCGACATCAACCTGTACGACTACGACGCCGAGGGGCAGGTCTCGCTCCGCACCGGCGCGCGCGGCAAGCTGTCGGGCGACAAGCTGCTGGAGGCCATCCAGGCCGGGCGGCTGTGGGTCAATCTGCGCGACGCCCAGAACGGCTGCCCCGACCTGTGGGCCGCGGCCATGGGCGAGTTCAAAAAGATCGAGGCGACCTATCCGGGGCTGAAGGCCGTCCGCAACGCCGGCCAGCTGATCATCTCCTCGCCGGTGGCGCGGGTGCCCTATCACTTCGATCCGACCGGGGTGGTGCTGTTCCACCTGCGCGGCCGCAAGCGGATCTTCGTCTATCCGGGCGACGAGGCCCATCTGCCCGAGCGCAATATGGAGCAGATCGTCGCCCGTCAGACGACCGAGGAACTGCCCTATGTCCGCGCCTTCGAGGCCGACGCCCAGGTCATGGATCTGGAGCCCGGCGAGGCCCTGACCTGGCCGCTGTATGCCCCGCACCGGGTGGAGAATCTGGACCGGTTCTGCGTCAGCCTGNNGTCGATGGACTTCCAGACCTGGCCGTCGCGGTTCAGGAACGGCGCACTCTATACCAACGCCGTCATGCGCAGCCGGGGCGGCTCGCCGCGCTTCACCGAAGCCATGTCGACGCCCGAGCTGGCCGCGCGCTGGGCGGCGTCTCTGGCGCTCAAGAAGGTCGGCGGACTGAAGAGCAAGCTCGACAGCTTCGAACGCGACTTCGAACCCGAGGTCGGCGCCGCCGACGGGGCAGGCGCCCTCAGGGCCTAGCTCAGTCGGGGCCTAGATTAAATCGAGGTCATGACACCGAGTTAAAATGACTTGCTCGGGGTACGGCGGCATTTTCCGGTCATCGCCGGAGAGGAAACCCGTCATGAATTTCGCAGTCGTCGCCNNCCGCCGCCTCCATCGCCGTTCTGGGGCTGGCCGCCGCCGCCCCCGCCTCGGCCAAGGACGGCCCCGAGGTCAAGGTCCGTTACGCCGCCGCCCGTATGGTGGTCATCGTTGAGGACCGTCAGGACGTCGCCGTCGAGATCGAGGGCGGCTCGGCCGGTCTGCCGCGCCCGACCGTGACTCGCGTCGGCAACGAAGTCCGCATCAACGGCGAACTGGGCCGCAACCCCATCCGCAACTGCCGCAGTGGTCCGGCGACGGCGACCCAGCCGGGCGAGGGCGCCTCGGTCGAGGTGCGCAACCATGGCCGCGTCGACCTGTCGGCCGCGCCCCTGATCGTGGTGCGCACCCCGCGCAACGTCGATGTCTCCACCCAGGACTCGGCCGTGTTCGGCTCGGTCGGTCGCGGCGCGACCAGCATCGAACTGGGCAGCGGCGGCTGCGGCGACTGGACCGTTGCCAACACCCCGGGCCACATGGACCTGTCGGTCGGCGGCTCGGGCAGCATTCGCGCCGGAACCTCGGCCAGCCTTGAGGCCTCCATCGGCGGCTCGGGCCGGATCACCGCCGGCGCGACCGGCGACCTTGACGCCTCCATCGGCGGCTCGGGCACGGTCATCGTCACCCAGGCCACGGGCCAGGTGGACGCCTCCATCGGCGGTTCGGGCGACATTCGCGTCGGCGGCGGTCAGCCGCGTTCGGTCGACGCCTCGATCGGCGGCTCGGGCGACATCGTCATCCAGGGCGACGCCGGAGCGCTGGACGCCTCCATCGCCGGCTCGGGCAACGTCACGGTCACGGGCACGGTCTCCAGCCTCGACGCCAGCCTGGTCGGCGGCGGCGATGTCCGGGTCGGCCGGGTGACCGGCGCGGTCTCCCAGTCCGTCATGGGCGGCGGCCGGGTCCGCATCGGCCAGTAAGCGCATCGGCCGGGCGGCTCACACCGTCTGACTGAAGGAAGGCCCGCCGACGCCCGGCGGGCCTTTCGCTCGTCGGGCCCTCGCCTCGACAGGGCGGCACGGGGGAGGGAGGGGGCGAGTCCTGCCGCTACGTTTCACTGGATTGGAACGCCGTGACGCGAAGACTCGAGCCCCGGGCGTAAAAGCCCGCCGTGACTCGGTTTCAGGGTCGATCGGTGCTTGACGAAAACGGAATCGAACGTCATAAGCGCCAACTCTTGTTGGACCGGCTGTGCAG
>DBBK01000041.1:9001-42654 GCA_002292165.1 Brevundimonas sp. UBA986 | reverse complement strand
CTGCCAATAGCCAACCCTGCCAAACTGGGTGATATCGTGGGCCTTGTGGTCCCAGCCAACGAGAAAGACATCGCCAGCGCATTAGACGCAGCAAAACCTTGGGCAGCCGACGCCGACACGCGCGCCGCAGCCTTGAACGCGGCTGCAGACGCTTACGAGGCCAACGCCGGCGAAATATTTGCTATCCTCACCCGCGAAGCAGGCAAAGGCTTGCCCGACGCCGTCGCCGAATTGCGCGAAGCGGTTGATTTCTTGCGCTACTACGCGGCCCAAGCCCGTGAGGGCGCAGCGCCGCGTGGCGTCTGGACCTGCATCAGCCCATGGAACTTCCCGCTGGCCATCTTCACCGGTCAGGTCGCCGCGGCTCTGGCCGCCGGCAATGCGGTGCTGGCCAAGCCCGCCGAACAGACTCCCCTGATCGCCGCCGAGGCCGTGCGCCTGTATCACAAGGCCGGTCTGAGCCCCGACCTGCTGGCCCTCGTCCCCGGGCGTGGCGAGACGGTGGGCGCGAAGCTGGTCTCGCACCCCGGCATCGATGGCGTCGCCTTCACCGGCGGCACGGACACGGCTTCGGCCATCAACCGGTCGCTGGCCGCCCGCCCCGGCGCTATCATCCCCTTCATCGCCGAGACCGGCGGCCTGAACGCCATGTTCGTCGACACCACGGCCCTGCGCGAACAGGTCATCGACGACGTCATCCTGTCGGCCTTCGGCAGCGCCGGTCAGCGCTGCTCGGCCCTGCGCATCCTCTATGCCCCGAAGGATTCGGCCGACAGCCTGATCGAGGGCCTGAAGGGCGCGCTGGCCGCCCAGGTCGTCGCCGACCCGACCGACCCGGCCACCGACATCGGCCCGGTCATCGACGCCGAGAGCCATGCGGCGCTGGAAGCCCACGTCGAGCGGCTGTCCAAGGAGGCGAAGATCCTCGCCCGCGCCGTCCTGCCCGAGGGTGCGTCGAAGGGCGACCTGTTCGCCCCGACCATCGCCGAGATCCCGACCGCCGACTTCCTCGAACGCGAGGTCTTCGGTCCGATCCTGCACGTCTATCGCTATGATCCGAAGGACCTGAAGACCGTCGCCGGCAAGCTGGCCGCGCGCGGCTATGGCCTGACGCTGGGCGTCCATTCGCGCATCGAGGCCTTCGCCGAAGAGGTCGTGCGACTGGTCCCGGCCGGCAATGTCTACATCAACCGCTCGATCACCGGCGCGGTCGTCGGCGTCCAGCCGTTCGGCGGCGAGGGTCTCTCCGGCACCGGCCCCAAGGCCGGCGGCCCCAACAGCCTGATCCGCTTCGCTTCGGAGAAGGCGATCTCCAACAACATCTCGGCCCAGGGCGGCGATCCGGCGCTGCTGAACCTGTAGGGGCGGGCGGCTTGTCCGCCTCGCCTCTGCGGAATAGCCTCCTCAGATGACCCACCCCGTCAGACACACCGGCGGCTGCCTCTGCGGGGCGCTGCGTTATGAGGCGGAGGGCGAGCCTCTCTATGCCGGCTATTGCTTCTGTACGGATTGCAGGAAGGCGTCGGGCTCGGGCTTCATTCCGTTTCTGGGGCTGGCGGCGGCGGGGGGGCGGCTGATCGGACCGGTTCAGTCCCATACCTCGACCGGCGCCCACGGCGGCCCGGCGACGCGCAACATGTGCCCGACGTGCGGAGGTCTGGTCTTCGGCGGAGAGGTCGGGGTCAGCGACAGCTACACCGTCTATGCCGGATCGCTGGACGACCCGTCCAGCTTCAAGCCGACGGTGGCCATCTTCAACGCCCGCCGCCCCGCCTGGGTCCCCCTGCCCGAAGGCCTCGAGGTGCATCAGGGCAATCCGTTCCGGGGCGTGGAGCTGTAATCAGCCCTTCGGCCAGCCGCCCGCGCGGCTGAGGGCGCTGGGCGCCGGACGGCCGATCTTCTCGCCGATCCATTTGGCCGTCTCGATCAGGCCGTCGAGGTCGTAGCCGGTCGAATAGCCGGCCCGTTCCAGCATATAGACGAGGTCCTCGGTCGCGATATTGCCCGTGGCGCCCGGGGCGAACGGACAGCCGCCGATGCCGCCGACCGAGGCGTCGAGGATGTCGACACCCGCCTCGACCCCTGCGTAAGCATTCGCCAGACCGGTGTTGCGCGTGTCGTGGAAATGCAGGCGCAGGGTGGCGTCCGGCGCCGCGCGCCGGGCCGCCTCAACCTTCCGGGTCACACTCCAGGGATCGCCGACGCCGATGGTGTCGGCCAGGGCGATTTCGTCGACGCCGAGTTCGGCAATCTTGCCGACCAGATCCTGAACCTGATCCGTAGAGACCTCGCCGTCGAAGGGGCAACCCCAGACGCAGGAGAGCGTCGCGGACAGGGACGGCGTGGCCCCCGGCTCGCCCTCGGCATTGGCGCGTCCGGCGATGATGCCGGCCAGCATCTCGACCTGCTGGACCACGGACAGGCCCTGGTTCTTGAGGCCGAAGCCGTCGGTGACGCTCATGGCCACATTGACCTCGTCCACCGCCGTGCCCAGCGCCCGGTCATAGCCCTTGCCGTTGAGGACGAGGCCGATGCGACTGCGGCCCGCCTCTTTCGGGAGTGCGGCCATCACCTCTTCGGCGCCGGCCATCTGGGGCACGTATTTGGGATGGACGAAGCTGACCGCCTCGATCCGTTTCGCCCCGGCCGCCTCAAGCCGGCGCACCAGTTCGGCGCGGACGGTGGGCTCAAGAACAGCCTTTTCGTTCTGCAGCCCGTCGCGGGGACCGACCTCGACGATCTGGATGGGCCGGCTCACCGGGCATCGCCTTCGGCGGGAGCGCTCGGCGCCGCAGGCGCGCCCGTCGGCGCATAGACGGTCAGGACGACGTCGTCGCCACTGGAATAGTTGTGACCTCGCACCGTCCCGACGGCCCGACCTGAGGCGCCGGTCTGGGCCAGGGCCTGACGGAAGGCCTCGGCGTCGTGGGCCTCGACGATGGCCGGACGGCCCTCGGCCAGGGCCTTGGCGGCGCCCGCCGCATCGGTCAGTTCGGTGTCCCGGCCGGTCAGGAAGACGAAGCTGGGCTCATGGAAGGTGGTGATGGCCACCGGCCCGGGGATCAGCCCCTGATCCGGAGCGATACCGGCCTTCTCCATGGTTTCCACCAGCAGGGGGGCGACCGACAGGGGCCGTAACTGTCGCAGGGTTCCGGCCAGAGCCGCGTGGGCCGTGACCCCGAAGGCGATCGAGACCAGCAGGGCCGAGATCGCCGCCCGCTTCAGAAGGATGAAGGCCCCGCCGATGCCCGCCACCGCCGCGCACAGGATGGTGATGGCCGCCCAGGTCTGGGCCGTCGAGGTGCCCCAGACCGTCAGGCCATAGACGGTGACGGCGCAGATCAGCATCGCCGCGAACACCGCCAGGCCCGCGCCGATCCGGCGGCTGACCGTTCCAATCGGCCGGGTCAGGGCCGCGGCCATCAGCAGGGCGATCGCCCCGAAGGTCGGCAGGGTGTAGTGCCACAGCTTCGTCGGGGCGGCCTCAAAGATCAGCCAGGCCGGAACCAGCCAGCAGACCATGAAGCGCACCGCCGGCTCGGCCCGGCGATGCCAGCCGGTCGACAGGGCGGCGGGCCAGAGCAGGGTCGCCGGGAACAGCAGCAGCGGCGACAGGACCAGATACATGCCGGGGAAGCCGCCGTGGCTTTCCGCCGCGCCGGTGATCTTGCCGCCGAGGTCGTGGCCTACGGCCTCACGCCAGAAGCCGCCGTCAGTGGCGATGGTGATGGCGATGGCCCAGGGCCCGACCAGCAGGGCCACCAGCGGCAGACCCCAGCCCCAGCCCAGCCGCTTCATCCATTTGACGTCGCGGTCCCAGACCGACAGGGCGATCATGGCGGGGGCCACCACGATCAGGCCGATGGGCCCCTTGATCAGAATCGACAGGCCGAGCCCCAGCCAGAACAGGAATTTATGCGGTCGTCGTGGGTCTTCGCCCGCCCGTGTCGCCAGATAGATTCGCGCCAGCCCGGCCATGGCCACGGTGACGCAGGCGCACAGCATGGCGTCGGTCTTGGCGATCCCCGCCTCGGTCGACAGCAACAGGGAGGTCCCGAGGATGGCGCCCGCGAGGAAGCCCGCCCTCTGGCCGAGCAGGGCCGCGCCCGCCCAGGCGATGGCGAATGCAGCGATCATAGAGGCCAGCAGTGACGGCAGGCGATAGGCGGCGATGTCGCGGTTCTCGACCTTGGAGGTCAGGCCGACGGCCGCCGCCTGCATCCAGTAGATGCCGACCGGCTTCTTCCAACGTGGTTCGTCCTGGAAGCGGATGTCGACATAGTCGCCGCTCTCCAGCATCTGGGAGGTGGCCTGGGCGTAGCGGCTCTCGTCGCGGTCCAGCGGCGGAAGCAGCAACAGGCCGGGCAGGCCCGCGATCAGGGCCAGCAGGGCCGCCAGCACGGGTCCGCGCCAGCCGGCGATATGGCGATCCAGGTCAGGGCGCGTCATTCCGCCCTCCTAGCACGGGTTCGGCCGTCGGCGTCAGGCCCCCCCGATACCGGAAAGTTCACCCGACGGCCGAAAGCCTGATCAGTTCGGCGCGCCCGAGGTCATGCCGAGCTTGTATCCCGCCACACCCTCGACCGCTGCGGGCCGCGCGGTCGGGATCAGGGGCTGGGCGTTCTCCAGTCCGCGACCGGTGACGTTGTCCATGGCCAGAAGGGGGCCGGAGAAGACGTTGACCCGCACGTTCTCGATGGCGACGTTCTTCATATTGGCCAGGGTCATGCCGCGGCCGCTGGTGCCGGTGATATCCTTGAGCACGAAGCCGTCCAGCGGCTTGTCCGGATGGATCAGCACCGCCTCGACCAGCACCGGGACTTCGGTCACCTTGATCCGCTCGAAGGCGAAGTTGCGCACCGTCGGGATGCCGTCGGGACCGCCGACCGGGAACTGATCCTGCTTGCCGCTGTCGAGGATGTTGAGGCGCAGGAAGCCGTAGCCCGCGCCCGAGACGTCGAGGTCGCGCATGACGATATCCTCGATGAAGGCGCCGCGGCCCGGGCGGGTCTTGATGTAGATGGCGAAGGTGCGGGCGGCCAGACACTGGCAGCGCTCGACCAGGACGCGACGCACCCCGCCCGACGTCTCCGAGCCGATGCCGATACAGGCCCAGTGCTTGTCGCGGAAACTGCAGTCGAGAATGGTCACATCCTCGGTCGGCCGGGCGATGACGTTGCCCTCCATGCCGCGCCCGGATTTCAGGGAGATACAGTCGTCGGTGGTGTCGAAGTCGCAGTGGTCGAACAGGACGCGGCGGCAGGAATCGACGTCGACGCCGTCTGCGCCGCCCTTCACCGTCACCCCCCTGAAGGTCAGGTCCTCGCAATAGACCGGGTGGATCGACCACATGTCATTCTGCTCGGTATAGACCTCGGTGATCAGGATATTGTGGCAGTTGACCAGCTCGATCAGGGCCGGATGGCGAAGGCCCGAGGCGCGGTCGACGCGGCCCGGGATGGCGGTATTGCCGAGGATCTTCCCCTTGCCCGCGATGGTGATGTTCCGGGCGTCCTGGGCCCAGACCAGGCCGATATAGCCGGGGATCCAGCGGCCCTCCCAGCGGACCTGGGTGATCGGATAGTCGGCCACGTCGGGCGAGCCCAGCAGGGTCGCCCCCTCTTCAAGCCTCAGTGTCGTATTGGAGCCGATGCGGATCGTCCCGACGACATAGGTCCCGGCCGGGACCACCACCTCGCCTCCGCCGAGCACGGCGCAACGGTCCAGCACGGTCTGGACGGCGACCGTGTCCCTGGTCGCGCCGTCCCCCTTGGCCCCGAAGTCGCGCGGGTTCAGCCGCACCCCGTTGTCGGCCCAATCGGAATGGGCTGGAAGCGCCGGCGGCGGGGTCAGGAGCCCGGTTCCGTTCTGGCCCTCGGAGGCCTGTGCGACGGCCGGCGCGGCGGCCAAGGTAACCGGTGTCATTGTCGCGCAAAAAGCGCCGAGCCCGGCGGTCGTGATGAAGTGGCGGCGATTCGCTTTCATGGTGGTTTCCTTCCCCGGAAAATGGCTTCGCGTTTTCTTGTTTTGGGCACCATGGCACAGGGCCGCGCGGACAAAAACCACCAGAATGTCGCTGCACTCGCGCCCGGGCTCAGGCTCGGCTAAACAGCGGCGATGAGCGCAGACCAAATCCCCGACGTTTCCGTCGTCATCCCCGTGCATGACGAGGCCGGCGCCGCCGGACAGCTGGCGAAAGACATCGCCGCCGCCTTCCAGGGCCGGTCCTACGAGATGATCTTCGTCGACGACGCCAGCCGCGACACGACCCTGGCCGAGCTGCGCGCCCTGATGCCCGAAATGCCGACCCTGCGGGTGCTGGCCCATGCGACCAACGCCGGCCAGAGCCGGGCGGTGCGCACCGGGGTGCTGGCGGCCCGCGCGCCGATCGTGGTGACCCTGGACGGCGACGGCCAGAACCCGCCCCACGACGCTCCGCGTCTGGCCGACGCCCTGATGGCGGCGCCCGCCAATGTCGGACTGGTCGGCGGCGTCCGCGCCCGGCGTCAGGATTCGGGCGCCAAGCGTCAGGCCTCGCTGTGGGCCAACCGCATCCGCAAGAAGTTGCTCAATGACGACGCCGACGACACCGGCTGCGGGCTCAAGGCCTTCCGGCGCGACCTCTTCCTGCGCCTGCCCTACTTCGATCACATCCACCGGTATCTGCCGGCCCTGATGATCCGCGAGGGGTTCGAGAACCGCTACCTCGACGTCGACCACCGCCACCGCGAGACGGGCCGGTCGAAGTACACCAACTGGGGCCGGCTGGTGGCCTCCTTCTCGGACCTGCTGGGCGTGATGTGGCTGAAGACCCGCTCAAGGCAGCCGGGGCCGGTCAGCGAGTTCTGAGCTTCTTTTTTGGGCGCTATCGCTCGCCGCGCGGCGGCTCGCTGCTTGAGCGCGGAGGGCGAGCCCGGCCTCAAGTAGCGCAAAGCGCGATAGGCCAAAAAGAAAGCCTGCTCGCCCGCTGGGCGAGCAGGCGTGGCGGTATGGAGCGTTCCGGGATATGTATCGTTAAGAAGCGCGGCCGTTAGAGCGGCCTTCGCTCGCGAGGACCGCTGTCATGCTGATCGCCCTGCCCCTGCTGCTGATCCCGGTGGTGCTCTACAACATCGTCATCCTGTTCAGCGCCACGGGCGGGGGCGGCATGGCCGAGGCCGACGCCATCCTGCGCGATCCGCTGTTTTCGGTGCCTATGACCTCGGGCGCCAACTGGAACGTCGGTGTGGGCGACCTGATCCTGTTCCTGTCGCTGATCCTGCTGTTCTTCGAACTGCTCAAGTCGACCTCCAGCCAGAAGGTCGCCATCGTCAATCACGCCTTGTCGCTGATCGTCTTCGTGGTCTGCCTGGTCGAGTTCCTGCTGATCCGCGGCTTCGCGACCTCGACCTTCTTCCTGATCCTGACCATGGTCATGCTGGACGTGCTGGCCGGGTTCATCGTGACCATCATCGCGGCGCGGAAAGACCTCGACTTCGGCGGGGCCTGAGCCTGAACGTGAATCGTGAGTGCTCACGATTCACGAGTCACGCCTCACGACCCCAGGGTCTCCACGGTAAGATTGCCGTTGGTGTAGACGCAGATGCTGGCCGCGATGGCCATGGATTTGCGCGCGATGGCCTCGGCGTCGAGGTCGGAGTTCTCCAGAAGGGCCAGGGCCGCCGACAGGGCGTAGTTGCCGCCCGAGCCGACCGCCGCCGCCCCATGCTCCGGCTCCAGCACATCGCCGACACCGGTGACGGTGAAGATGGAATTGGCGTCCGCCACCAGCAGCATGGCCTCCAGACGGCGCAGATAGCGGTCGGTGCGCCAGTCCTTGGCCAGGTCCACGCAGGCCCGGGCCAGCTGGTCCGGATACTGCTCCAGCTTGGCCTCCAGCCGCTCGATCAGGGTGAAGGCGTCGGCCGTGGCCCCGGCGAAGCCCGCCAGCACCTTGCCGCCGGCCAGAACCCGAACCTTGCGCGCCGCGCCCTTGACGATGGTCGGTCCCATGGAGACCTGGCCGTCGCCTGCGATGACGGTTTTGCCGTTCTTGCGGACCGCGAGGATGGTGGTGCCGTGCCAGCCGGGACCGGTTTCGGAGGGAGAAGCCTTGAAATCGTTCATGGACATCAGATGGCGTGGCTAGGGCCCGCCATCAAGCTTGGGTATAAGATTCCAACATTATCGACGTTAAGTCATAATTTCGACCCATGTTATCGTTATCAGCCAAGCTTGTAGTGCCGTAGCGTCCCCCGATAGCGTCCCCAAGCGTCCTCGCCGTGTTCCCCCGCGCGGCCTCCCCCGCACCCCAGACGAAAGGCCTCGCCGTGTTGCAGCGCGCGATCTATGTCAGCGACGCCGTCGGTTCGGCCGGTCAGTCCATCCTGTCGATCGCCCAGATCCTGGGCGCCTCGGACATCAACAACCGCCGCGATGAACTGCGCGGCCTGCTGATCTTCCATCGCGGCCAGTTCCTGCAATTGGTTGAAGGCCGCCGCGCCGATCTGGACCGGCTTTTCACCCGCCTGCGCGCCGATCCACGCCACGAGAACATCCGCATGCTCATCGATGAGACCGTGATGGGCGAACCTGTGGGCGCCCATCCGATGGCCCCGGTCCGGGTGGCCGGCAAGGTCGAGGCCATGATCGGCGACCGCCCCCTGGACCGCCTGTCCCTGCCCCAGGTCGAGGCCCTGTTCACCACCGCCGCCGAAACCCTCGATCTCGCGGCCTGATCGGCCTGAGATTCCGGGCCTGACAACAGGCTGGGCGACGCCTAGATGTCGGCCGTGGCCCAGTTTTCCGAAGATGAAGTCGAGCGGTATGCCCGCCACCTGATCCTCTCCGAGGTCGGGGGGCCCGGGCAGCAGAAACTGGCGCGCGCCCGCATCCTGATCGTCGGCGCCGGGGGCGTCGGCGGACCGGCGGCCCTCTATCTGGCGGCGGCGGGAGTCGGGACCCTCGGCATCGTCGACGCCGACACCGTGTCGCTCTCCAACCTGCAGCGCCAGATTCAGTTCGCCACCGCCGACATCGGCCGCCCCAAGGTCGAGGCCGCCGCCGAGCGGCTGAGCGGGATCAATCCGAACATCGCGGTCCGGACCCACGCCGAAATGCTGACCGCCGACACCGCCGCGCGCCTGATCGCCGACTATGACCTGGTTCTGGACGGCACCGACGATTTCCCGACCCGGTTCGCGGTCAATGCGGCCTGCGTCGCCGCGGGCGTTTCGCTGGTGTCCGGCGCGCTCGGCCGCTGGGACGGTCAGGTCGCGGTGTTCGAAGGCCGCCCCTGCTATCAATGTCTGGTCCCCGAGACGCCCCCGGACGCCGAGACCTGCGCACGCGTCGGCGTCGTCGGCGCCCTCGCGGGCGTGATCGGCGCCATGGCGGCGCTGGAGGCGATCAAGCGGATCACCGGCGCGGGCGAGCCCCTGACCGGCCGGCTGATGCTCTATGACGGGCTGAACGCCACGGCCCGGACGGTGAGGATCGCCGCAGACCCCCACTGTCCGGTGTGCTCCGCCCCCCGCTAATCCGTCAGGCGAAAACGCGGTTCAGCAGGGCGATGTAGCGCCCCATCAGACCCTGCTCGACGTCATCCTCCCAATCGCCGTGCCCGGCATCCGGGACCTCGACATAGTCGACCGTCTTGCCCGCGCCGCGTAGGGCCGCGTTCATCTGGCGGGATTGATAGACCGGAACGACGGGGTCATTCGCCCCGTGCACGAGGATCACCGGGCATCTGATCTCCGAGACGCGGCGGCGGGGCGATCCCGCCTCGATGGCGGCCCGATCCACGGTCGGATCCCCGATCCGCTTGACCCAGAATCCGTAGACCTCGTCATTGGGGGTGTCGTCGTTGCGGCGTTCCCAGGCCAGTATGTCCGGAAGATCCCCGACGCCGCAGATCGAAATGGCCGCCTTGTAGAGATCCGGCCGACGCACGGCCCCCATCAGGGCTGCATAGCCGCCGTAGCTGGAACCCATGATGGCGATCCGGTTGCGGTCCAGCCCCTTGGCGGCGACGACCTGATCGACGGCGTCCTCGATATCCTCCTGCATCCGGTCGCCCCAGCGCTTCCAGCCCTGCCCGGCGAAGCCCAGACCGTAGCCCCCTGAGCCACGGAAATTCGGCTGCAGCACCCACCAGCCTTGGCTGGCCAGAATCTGGACCTGACGATCCCAGTCCAGCACGTCGCGAAGTTCCGGCCCGCCGTGCGGCAGGACCACCAGCGGCCCCGGGGTCCCGCCCGGAGGAGCCGTCAGATATGCGCGGATTTCGGCGCCGTCGCGGGTCCGCACTGAAACAGCCTCGGCCTTGCCGAGCCGTTCTGCGACCAGAGTGGTGCGCGGCGCCAGATTGACGAAGCTGCGCGCCGCCCGGTCATAGAGGTACCAGGCGCCCGGCTCCCGGGGGCCGGTGACATAGGTCAGGATGCGGTTCTTGGCGGCATCGATATCCGCAAACGCCACATTGCATTCGTCGGCGAAGAACCGGTTCATGGCCCGGTGGTGCGGCGCCAGCTCCGGCGTCGCGAAATCATACTCCAGACGGTCCCTGAAATAGGCGGCGCCCAGATAGTGTTCGCGGCGGTCCAGCACCCCGCCGGTAACATCCGCGCCCGGCCGCGACGCGATCGGCGGCCCCACGCTGAGCGTGGCCAGATCGAGTTCGCGGATCGACATGACATCCTCGCCGTCCTCGCGTGAGGCCACCAGAACGGCGCCGGCCCGGCCGGCTTCGCCGATATAGGCAAAGTCCGGGGCCTCCTCGACCCGCACCCGCCGCGCGAACTTCCAGTTCCTGTCCCCCGGCGTGCGAACATAGATGCTGATCACACTGCCGATCGAATTGATGTCGTAGCGCAGGACCGGGACCCCGCCCGCCGTGGCCCACCAGTAGGTGTTGTTGGATCCCCGCTCGATCTGTTCGGCGGCGCCGGTGAGCACATTGACCTTGTGCAGGGCCAGAACGCCGATCGCCGTCGGCGCGATCATCAGAACATGGTCGGGATCGTCGTGCAGGAAATCGATGAGCCCGCCCAGATTGCGCGTCGCCCGCAGGCGCTGGCGCTGGTTCTCGAACAGCACCACGGCGGCGCCGGTCGAGGGATTGATCGAAATCACGCGCCGCGAGGTGATCTCGCCTCCGCCCGTGGCGATCAGGGACTGGGCCGAACTGTTGTTCGGCTTGATCGTGACCTTCAACGCAACCCAGACCAGCAGGCTGTCGGGCTTGGCCCATACCATGGCCTCGCAGTCGATGTCGCCGATGGGGCGGCGCGTCGGCGGGGCGGACGGATTGGCGGCGTCGATGATGTCCACCACGGCGCGGCGCGATCCGGCCTCGTTCAGCTCACGCAGGATGGCGACCTTGTCGCCCGAAGGCGAAAGGCAGACATGACGCACCCCCGACCGTTCGAAGAAATCCGCAAGGGTGTGGGCGTTCGGCGCGGTTCGCGCCATCACCGGCCCCGCCACAGCCGCCAGCCCCGCGACCGCCGCACCGGCCGTCAGCACAGCGCGCCGCGTCAGGCGCGGCACGCCGTTATTCATCTCGATCATACGCCAGTCCCCCGTTACCCGCACACCTTCGCCGTGCGGACAGGATCGCGTCAAGCGCGTAACCTCAGGTGGGAAGCGGCCTTTCCCAGAACTGCGCCTGACCGGTTTCCGGATCGAGCGCATAGCCGGCGAAACCGAGCGAGCGGTAAAGCGCCCTGGCCGGGGAATTGCCCTCCAGCACCTCCAGAGTCAGCTTGCAGCAGCCGCGCTCGACCGCGAGGACTTCCACGAGCGCGAGCATCCGCCGGGCGAGGCCGAGACCCCGGTATTCCGGCAGGACAGCGACGTCATGGATGTTGAACAGGGGCGCGCATTTGAAGGTTGAGAAGCCCTCGAAGACATTGACCAGCCCGGCGGGAACGCCATCGACGAAGGCCAGAACCGAAAGCGCGTCCGGACGCGCCGCCAGCGCCGGGATCAACCCCTCGCGCACGGCCAGGCTCAATGGATGATTACCGCCCATCGGGTCGCGGGCATAGGCGTCCAGCAGATCGACGACCGCCGACGCATGGACCGGATCGGCATAGTCGGCGCGAAAGACCTCGACCGCCATCTTCAGAGCATGGCCGGGATGACCCGGTCCGGCGGGCGGTGGCCGTTCTGGTAGGTCATGACGTTCAGGATGACCCGGTCGCCCATGTCCTGACGCGCTTCCAGCGTCGCCGAGCCGAGGTGGGGCAACAGGACGACGTGAGGATTGCCGATCAGGCCGGGGTGGATGGCCGGCTCGTTTTCGAACACGTCCAGACCCACGCCGTAGAGGCTGCGCCGGGCCACGGCGTCGGCGAGGGCCGCCTCGTCGATCAGCTCGCCCCGGGCGGTGTTGATCAGGATGGCGTGGGGCTGCAAGCGCGCCAGCCGCTCGGCCGAGAGCAGGTGGTGGGTGTCCTTCGTCGCCGGGCAGTTCAGCGATATGACGTCCATGCGGGCGATCATCTCGTCCAGATCGTCCCACCAGGTCGCGCCCAGCTCCTCCTCGATGCGGGGACTGACAGCCTTTCGGTTATGGTAGTGGACCTGCATCCCGAAGGCCTTTGCGCGGCGGGCCAGCGCCTGACCGATCCGGCCCATGCCGACAATGCCGAGACGCTTGCCCCAGAGCTTGCGGCCGCACATCCAGGTCGGGGTCCAGCCCTCGAACCTGCCTTCCGCCACCACCTGCGCACCTTCGACGATGCGGCGGCTGACGGCCAGGATCAGGCTCATGGCCAGGTCGGCGGTGTCCTCGGTCAGGACGCCGGGCGTGTTGGTGACGATGATCCCGCGCGCCACGGCCGCGTCGATGTCGATATGATCCACGCCCGCGCCGAAATTGGCGATCATCTTCAGCTGCTCACCGGCGCCGTTGATCAGGGCCGCGTCGATCTCATCGGTGATGGTGGGGACCAGGACGTCGGCGCGTTGCACTGCGGCCTCCAGCGCCGCCCGGTCCATCGGACGGTCCTTCAGATTCAGCTCGGCGTCGAAAAGCTCGCGCATCCGCGTCTCGACCGCGTCCGGCAGGCGTCTGGTTAATACGACCTTAAGCTTGGAGGACGACATGAGAGCCTTGAGGTTTCACCATGCGCCGATCCCTAGCGGACGGCGCCGGACGCGACGGGTCGACAAGAGTGTCTAGCAAAGCTCAGTCCGGGTTCCAAAGCCCCTTCCTGCGCCGGGCGGTTCCGGTCGCGTGCGCCATCGCCCTGTCGCTGGGTCTCGGCGGGTCGCTGGGCGCGGCGTCCGAGCCGACCGCGACCATGCCCGACGGCCGTCCGACCCCGACCCGCCAGCCCGTGCCGCGCTGGCTGACCCTCAAGGCGTCCGAGGTCCGCGCCCGCTCGGGTCCCGGCCTCGACTACCATATCCTGTGGGAATACCACGCCGCCGGTCTGCCGGTTCAGGTGATCGCCGAGACCTTTGAGTGGCGCAAAATCTGCGACCCGGACGGGTCGATCGTCTGGGTCCACCGCAGCGTCGTCCGATCGCGCCGGAACGTCTTCAACGCCTCGGCCCAGGAAATCCCGATCCGCTCGGGCCGGTCGGACACCGCCTCGGTCCGCGCCCGGCTGTCGCCGCACGCCATCGTGTCTCTGGATGAGTGCCAAGACGGCTGGTGCCATGTCGGCGGCCGCAAGGTGCACGGCTGGGTGCCGCAGGCCGCCGTCTTCGGCGGCGCGACACAACCTCTGTGCGATGCGCGCCGCCCGGCGGGTCCCCACCCCTGAGAGTCTGGCCATAAACTTCGCGGATAATTGGACGGTTGAGCCCGCCTCCCGGCTCGTGTAACCCCGGCGCCACATCTTCGGAGTTCCACCTTGAGCCAATATCCGTCGTCTTTCGATCATGCCGCCCTGCTGGCCTCGGGCCGCGGCGAGCTGTTCGGACCCGGCAACGCCCAGCTGCCGGCCCCGCCGATGCTGATGTTCGACCGGATCGTCACGATCAACGACAACGGCGGCGAGCACGGCAAGGGCTATGTCGAGGCTGAACTCGACATCCATCCGGACCTCTGGTTCTTCCAGTGCCACTTCATCGGCGACCCGGTCATGCCGGGCTGCCTGGGTCTGGACGCCATGTGGCAGCTGGTCGGCTTCTACCTCGGCTGGATCGGCGGCCCGGGTCGCGGCCGCGCGCTAGGCGTCGGCGAGGTCAAGTTCACCGGTCAGGTGACCCCGGACGTCAAGCGCGTCGTCTACAAGATCACGCTCAAGCGGGTCATCAACCGCAAACTGGTCATGGGCATCGCCGACGGGGTTCTCGAAGCCGATGGCGTCCCCATCTATACGGCCACGGACATGCGGGTCGGCCTGTTCGGCGCTACCGAAGCCCCCAAGGGCTGAGTTCAAGACTAAGGTCGTCTGACGGACATAACCGCGACAAACGCGGAGCCCACTCCGATCCGGAGCGGGTGAAAGACAAGAGGAAATACAGCATGCGGCGTGTCGTCGTTACAGGGCTGGGCATCGTCTCCTCCATCGGCGACGGCGCCGCGGAGGTCACCGAATCGCTCCGCAACGCCAAATCCGGCGTCGTGGCGGCCCCCGACCACATCAAATACGGCTTCCGGTCCCAGGTCTGGGCGCCGCCGTCGCTGGGCGTGACGGCCGAGGACTGGGCCCCGCGCGTGGATCGCCGCGCCGCCCGCTTCCTGGCCAACGGCACCGCCTGGGCCCAGATCGCCTTCGAGGAGGCCCTGGCCGATTCCGGCATGACGCCCGAGGAAATCCGCGACGACCGCATCGGCGTCATCGTCGGCGAGGGCGGCCCCTCGACCCAGATCATCCTGCAGGCGGCCCAGACCACCATCGAGAAGATGTCGCCCAAGCGGGTCGGCCCCTTCGCCGTGCCCAAGGCCATGGCGTCCGGCCCCTCGGCCGTGCTCTCGACCTGGTTCCAGATGCGCGGGATCAACTATTCGATCTCCTCGGCCTGCGCGACCTCGGCCCACTGCATCGGCGCGGCCATGGAGCAGATCCAGCTGGGCAAGCAGGACGTCGTCTTCGCCGGCGGCTGCGAGGACATCGACTGGTCGATGTCCAACATGTTCGACGCCATGGGCGCCATGTCGTCCGACTACAACGAGACCCCGTCGGTCGCCTCGCGCGCCTATGACGCGGCCCGCGACGGCTTCGTCATCGCCGGCGGCGCCGGCATCGTGGTGGTCGAGGAATACGAACGCGCCAAGGCGCGCGGCGCCAGGATCTACGCCGAGATCGTCGGCTACGGCGCCAACTCCGATGGCTACGACATGGTCGCCCCGTCGGGCGAGGGCGCCGAGCGCTGCATGAAGATCGCCCTCGACATGGCCGGCAATCCGAAGATCGACTACCTGAACCCGCACGGCACCTCGACTCCGGTCGGCGACGCCAAGGAGATGGCGGCGGTCCGCAACGTCTTCGGCGACAACCTGCCGATGATCTCCTCGACCAAGTCGCTAACGGGCCACTCCCTCGGCGCGGCGGGGGCCCAGGAGGCGATCTACTGCCTGCTGATGATGGCCAACGACTTCGCCGCCGAGAGCGCCCACATCGAGAACCTCGACCCCGAGTTCGAGGGCATGCCGATCCTGCGCCAGCGCCACGACGGTCCGCTGACGCACGTCATGTCCAACAGCTTCGGCTTCGGCGGCACCAACGGGACGCTGATCTTCTCGAAGATCTGAAGCCCAACCCTCTCTCGCGAGAGGGTTCCCCCGCGTCACGCCCCCTGCTAACCCTCGCGCAAATCACGAGGAGATCGATCCATGGCCGCTGAATCCGCCTGGAACATGCCGACCGGCGAACTGATGAAGGGCAAGAAGGGCCTGGTCATGGGGGTGGCGAACGCCAACTCCATCGCCTGGGGCATCGCCTCCCAGCTGGCCGCCCAGGGCGCCGAACTGGCCTTCACCTATCTGGGCGAGGGTCTGGAGCGCCGCGTGCGCCCGCTGGCCGAGAGCGTCGGCGCCAAGCTGCTGATCCAGGCCGACGTCACCGACGACGCCTCCATGGACGCCGCCTTCGCCGAGCTGGAGAAGGAGTTCGGCACAATCGACTTCGTCGTCCACTCGGTCGCCTTCGCCAACAAGGACGAGCTCAAGGGCTCCTTCATCGAGAACACCTCGCGCGACAGCTTCCTGCTGGCGATGAACATCTCCTGCTTCAGCTTCGTGGACGTGGCCAAACGCGCGTCGAAGCTGATGCCGAACGGCGGGTCGATGATCACCATGACCTACCTCGGCTCGGAACGGGCCATCCCCAACTACAACACCATGGGCGTCGCCAAGGCCGCGCTGGAAGCCGCGACCCGCTACATCGCCCGCGACCTGGGTCCCAAGGGCATCCGCGTCAACGCCATCTCGGCCGGCGCCATGCGCACCCTGTCGCTGGCCGGCATCTCGGGCGGCCGCGGCATGATCGCCCAAGGCCGCGCCATGTCGGCGATGAAGGAGGACACCTCCATGGAAGGCGTCGCCGGTGCCGCCCTGTGGCTGTGCTCGGACCTCGGCTTCTCGACCACCGGCGAGGTCATCCACGTCGACGCCGGCTTCCACATGATGGGCCTGGCGGGCGACGAGGAGGGCTGAGGCCCCTTCCCGCTTCCCCGGTCGCAAGCGAGACGGTAAGCCTCTCGCATGACCTTGCGCCTGCCCGTCTCCGCCTTCACGGCCGCCGCCGTCGGGACCATCATCGGTTTCGGCGGCACGGTGGCCCTCGTGGTTCAGGCCGGGCAGACGATGGGCGCCTCGCCCGTCCAGATCGTTTCCATGGTGACCGCGCTCTGCATCGGTATCGGCCTGCCGGGCCTGTTGCTGAGCTGGCGGCTGAAGATCCCGGTCATCCTCGCCTGGTCGACGCCGGGCGCGGCCCTGCTGGCGGCCTCGGCGCTGGGGCATAGCTGGCCCACGGCGGTCGGCGCCTTCGTCATCGCGGGGCTGATGATGGTCGTCGTCGGCCTGATTCCGGCGCTGGGCCGGCTGGCGGCGAAGATCCCCGCGGCGGTGGCCTCGGCCATGCTGGCGGGGGTGCTGCTGCCCTTCGTCATCAAGCTGTTCCTCGTCTTCCCGACCGATCTGGCGCTGGCGGCGGGTCTGGTCGCGGTCTTCCTGATCGCGCGGCGGCTGGCCCCGACCTGGGCCCTGCCTCTGGTGCTGGTTGGCGCCTTCACGGCCCTCGCGGTCAGAGGCCAGATCGCCCTGCCGCCCGGGACCGGCCTGTTCGGGACCCTGTCGCCGGTCGCGCCCCACTTCGATCTGAAGGCGGCGGTCAGCCTCGCCCTGCCCCTGTTCATGGTGACCCTGGTGTCCCAGAACCTGCCCGGACTGGTGGTGCTGAGGACCGCCGGATACACCCCGCCCGCCGGACCGCTGCTGCTGTCGACCGGCGCCGCGACCGCCCTGCTGGCGCCGTTCGGGGCCTATGGGGTCAATATGGCGGCCATCGTCGCGGCCATCTGCACCGGCCCCGACGCCCATCCCGACCCGCAACGCCGCTGGATCGTCGGCGTAATCTACGGCGGCCTCTATCTGATCGTCGCCCTGTTCGCCGCGCCTTTGGCGGGGCTGTTCATCGCCATGCCGCATGGAACCCTGGCCCTGATCACGGGACTGGCGCTGGTCGGTCCGTTGATGGGCGCCCTGGGCGGCATGCTGGGCGAGCCGACGGATCGCGAGGCGGCGGTCCTGACCTTCGCCGCCACGGCCTCGGGTCTGGCCCTGTTCGGCATCGGCTCGGCCTTCTGGGGGCTGGTCGTGGGCTTCGTCGCCCTGGCGGCGGGTCGCTGGATCAAGCCTCCCAGGCCCTGAGTGCGGCCCGCGCCTTAAATCCAGCGCGATCTGTGGTATAAGGCGGGCTCCCTTCGATCAGGATACCGACCTTGAGCATCACGCTCGACCTCTCGCGCGCCTCCGCCTCTCCGGCTGCCCCGACCACGCCCGCCCTCGTCAACCTGTCCGGTCTGACGCGCGACGGTCTGCGCGAAGCCCTGATCGCGGCGGGCGTCTGCGCGCCCGAAAAGGCGAAGATGCGCAGCGTTCAGGTCTGGCGCTGGATCCACCACCACGGCGTCACCGACTTCGCGGCGATGACCAATATCGACAAGGAGACGCGGGCCCGGCTCGAGGCCGCCTGCACCCTGGCCCGGCCCGAGATCGTCGAGCGCCAGATCTCCAAGGACGGCACCCGCAAATACCTGATCCGCACCGCCCCGGGCATCGAGATCGAGGCGGTCTACATCCCAGACGTCGGCCGCGCCGGCGCCCTGTGCGTGTCCTCGCAGGTCGGCTGCACCCTGAACTGCACCTTCTGCCACACCGGCACCCAGAAGCTGGTCCGCAACCTGACCGCAGCCGAGATCGTGGCCCAGGTCCAGGTCTGCCGCGATGATCTGGAGGAATGGCCCTCGCCCAAGGAGGACCGCCGCCTCTCGAACATCGTCTTCATGGGCATGGGCGAGCCGCTCTACAATCTGGACGCGGTGTCGGACGCCATCGACATCATCTCGGACAACGAAGGCATCGGCCTGTCGCGCCGCCGGATCACCGTCTCGACCTCGGGCGTCGTGCCCCAGCTCCAGGCGCTGGGCGAGCGCACCCAGGCCATGCTGGCGATCAGCCTGCACGCCACCAACGACCCGCTGCGCGACGTCCTGGTGCCGCTCAACAAGAAATACGACCTCGAACAGCTGATGGCCGGCATCCGCGCCTATCCGGGCCTGGCCAACACCCGCCGGGTGACGTTCGAATACGTCATGCTGAAGGGCGTCAACGACAGCCCGGCCGAGGCCCGCGCCCTGGTCAAGCTGATCGAGGGCATCCCGGCCAAGGTGAACCTGATCCCGTTCAACCCCTGGCCCGGCACCGACTATGAATGCTCGGACTGGAAGACCATCGAGGTCTTCGCCGCCATCCTGAACAAGGCCGGCTTCGCCAGCCCCATCCGCACTCCCCGCGGCCGCGACATCCTCGCCGCCTGCGGCCAGCTGAAGTCCGAGAGCGAGAAGCGCCGGGCAAGCGCGATCAGGAAGGCCGAACAGGCCGAGGACGCGGCGGCCTGATCGACTCGTAGCCGAGCCGCCAGAGAACCAGTCCGACCACCGCGCCGGGAACCGCCAGCAACGGTGCGAAGACCAGCGCTTCCGGGGCGATCACAAGCGCGGCGACGGCTCCGCCGGCCATGCTTTCAGCGGCCGCCACGCAGACGAACACCGGCGTGGACGCCCATCCCAGACGATGGAGCACCCACCAAGTCGGTATTCCCACCGCGATCAGCCCGACCAGATAGGCCGGAAAGGCGGCGATCGCGCCGATGATAAAGGCCATCACCGCAACGAAGGCCGCAAGGCCGACCAGAGCTGCTACCCCATTGTCCGTCGCGTGTGGCGCCAAGACGCTGTCAGCAACGACCAACAAGGCTGACCCGCCTCCGACGGTGACGGCAGCGATAAAGTTGGCCGCGATCAGGGCGCCCAGTCGTTCCGACATGGATCTGATCACAGCCTGGCCCCCTCCACCCTTAGAAGCGGCCGCTCGCCCATCGTCTCCGGCGTCCGCACATCCCAGACCAAGCCGACCCGCTCCAGCAGTTGGATCACCCGCCAACCCCAGTCGCTCTGGCCCGGATAGAGGCCGATCTTCGCCGAGCCCGGATACGCATGGTGGTTGTTGTGCCAGGCCTCGCCCATGGTCGGGATGGCGGCCCAGGGCACGTCGTGGGCCTGAACGCCCGCCTCCTTCACGAGCCAGGTCTGAGGGCCGCGTCGGTGGGCCAGATGGCCGACGAACCAGTGACCGGTGACCGAGGCGGTGATCCGCGCCGCCACGCCCCAGACCACGAAACCCCAGCCGCCCATCAGATACAGGGCCACGGCGATCGGAACCTGCTGCAGCATCCAGGTCCGCTCGAGGAAGCGATAGAACCGGTCCCGCCCGATCCGGCCGTAGTCGAAGGCCGGCGGTCGCTCCAGAACCAGCAGCCCGTGCATCTGCCAGACGGCGTCGACCAGCATGGGGCGGCGGTTGGACAGATAGTCGTGGCAGTCAGGCTGGCGCTGGGCCCAGTCGCGCAGGTCGTGGGCCCGGATCATCCAGAACGGTCCGCTCATTCCCACCGCCGTCCCGAACCAGACGTACTCCAGCCACAGCGGACACTGGAAACTGCCGTGGATCATGCGCCGGTGAAAGCCGATGGAATGGCCCAGCAGCAAAGTCGCCCCGGTCGTCAGCACGAAGACGGCGAGCGCGCCGGGGCTGAAGGTCAGCGACCCCGCGATCAGGGTTACGGCCATCATGCCGCCGTTCCACAGCGAATGCGCCGAGTCCCAGACCACTCGCCCGACGACGGGATCGCATCCCGGCGTCTCGATCAGGCTGTTGACGGCGCAGGGGTCGAGGGGATCGTGCACGGCATTCCCTTTCGTATTTAAGGAATACCTTAAATCATTGATCATCGCCTCTGGCAAGCCGTTCGCAAATCACTTAAATACCTTTCCATGCAACGCGTGTTCGAAGCCCTTTCCAGCCAGGTCCGGCGCAAGATTCTGGCCTATCTGGCCCATGCCGATCTGACGGCGGGGGAGATCGCCGCGCGCTTCGACATCTCCAAGCCCGCCGTATCGCAGCATCTGACGGTGCTGGAGAACGCCGGCCTCGTGACGTCGGAGAAGAAGGGGCAGTTCGTGCACTACAGTCTGGTGCCCGACCATTTGGCCAATACCCTGCATTCCTATGCCCAGGAGGTCTGCCCGGTCTCCAAGCCGCTCAAGGCCGAGAGCGCGGCGATCAAGGCCGATCGAGACGCCGACAAGAACTAGCTCGAGCTACAGGAACTGCGGCACGCGCGCCTTGAGCAGCCGGACCAGATCCGGGTCCATGAATTCGTAGTCGTCGGGGATGCCCAGGCAAATGACCCGCGCCCGCCTCAGGCTGGCCTTGAACCGCTTCTGAAGCTTGCTGCGGTGGGCCTTCTCCATGACGAAGATGACGTCGGCCCATTCGACCAGTTCGGTCGTGACCACTTCCTCGGCGTCCTGATTGAGGCCCGCCGAGGCGGTCTCCAGCCCCGACCAGTCGGCGAAGACCTGTTCGGCCGTCGGGGACCGCAGTTTGTTCTGCGAGCAGACGAAGAGGACGTTCTGATGCGCCCGCGTCAGCTGCGATAGTCCCCGTTGATCTCGATGTAGCCCTTGGTCAGGTCGCAGGTCCAGACGGTCGCCGAGGCTCTGCCGGAGCCCACGTCGACGGTGATGTCGATCTCGGGGTTCTTCATATAGGCCGTCATCTTCGCCTCGTCGTAGTGGGGCGAGGGGGCGCCGTCGATGGCCGCCTGATGCGGGCCGAACCTGATCGCGAGGGTGTCGCGGTTGACCGGCTCCTCGGTCTTGCCCACGGCCATGACGATACGGCCCCAGTTGGCGTCCTGACCGGCGATGGCGGTCTTGACCAGGGGGCTGTCGGCGATCGACTTGGCCAGTTTGCGGGCCGAGGCCGGGCTGGCGGCGCCGTCGACCGTCACCTTGACGAACTTGGTCGCGCCCTCGCCGTCGCGGACCAGCTGATGGGCCAGATCCAGCATGACGCGGTCGAGCGCGGCCGAGAACTCCTTCAGCCGCCGGTCGCCGACCCGGCCGATGCGCGGCGCGGTCGAGGTGCCGGTGGCGAACATCAAACAGGTGTCGTTGGTCGAGGTGTCGCCGTCGACCGTCACCGAGTTGAAGGTGGTGCGGACGTGCAGACCCAGCAGGGCCTGCAGCACGCTGGGGTGGATGTTGGCGTCGGTGACAATGAAGGCCAGCATGGTCGCCATGTCCGGGGCGATCATGCCCGAGCCCTTGGCGATGCCGGCGATGCGGACCTTCTCGCCCTCGATGGTCGCCTCGGCGTAGGAGCCCTTGGGGAAGGTGTCCGTGGTCATGATGCCGCGCGCGGCCTGGGCCCAGGCGTCGGCGTCCAGACGGCTTTCGACCGTCGGCAGCTGGGCGGCGATCTTGTGATCGTCCAGCACCACCCCGATGACCCCGGTCGAGGCCAGCATGACGTCGCGCTGGCGACAGCCGAAGCGTTTGGCCACCTCCGAGGCGGTGCGGCGCGCGGCGTCGGCCCCGGCCTTGCCGGTGAAGGCGTTGGCGCAGCCGGCGTTGACCACCAGGGCCCGCACATCCTTGCCGCCGTCGTCGTTGCCCAGATGCCGCTTGCACCAGTCGACGGGCGCCGAGCCCACCTTGTGCCGCGTGAAGACGCCGGCGCAGGTCGTGCCGCGCGCGAAGCGGAACACCACCAGATCGTCGCGCTCGTGCTTGTAGAAGCCGGCGCGGGCAGTCGCGATCTCGACCCCGCCGATGGGCGGAATGGTCGGGAAGGGCACGGCCAGGGGCGAGACCTTCAGGCCCGGCTTGCCGGGGGCGGGCGCCGTGGGCGCGGGCGTCGCCGCCGGTGTGGTGGCGCGCTTCAGGGCTGAGGCGAGCGGGTCCAGCGCCTTTTCGATGGCATGCTCGATCTTCTGACCGGTGGACGCCTTCGTCGGGGCCTTGGGTGGAACGGGCGGCTTGCTCATGATTTCGGCGCTCCGGGGGTCTGGGGCGTCGACTGCGCGGTCGGAGGCGCCGTCGGGGAAGAAGGATTGGCCGAAGGAGCGGGCGCCGAGGCCGGCTCCTCCGCCCCATTGGACGCGGGTTCGTCGGCCAGCAGGATGTTCACCTTCGCCTTGCCGCGCAACTGCTCCAGCAGCCTGCGCACGCCCTCATAGGTCAGATAGCGCACGATCTGGGGCCGGGCCTGCTCCAGGGTCGGCGGGCTTTCCTTGCGCCGGTCCTCGACACGCAGCACGGCCCAGCCGCCGTCGGTCTGGAACGGACCCACGGTCGAACCCGCCGGGGCGTCGCGCAGGGCGTTGGCATAGGCCTGGGGCATGACGTCGACCGTCGAATAACCGAGGTCGCCGCCCGAGAACCGGGTCGCCTCGTCGACCGACCGCTCCTGGGCCACCGCCGAGAAGGCCGCGCCCTGGGCCAGGATGCCGATCACCGCATCGGCCTCCGGCTTTGTCCGCGACAGGATCAGCCGCACGCGGATCTCCTCCGACGTCTTCGCCAGCCGCAGCTGCTCCTGATACAGGGTCTGGACGGCCTGATCGTTGATGCGGCCGTTGACCTCGTTCTCGACCAGCATGTCGCCGAGAATCCGCTCCTGGGTCGCCTTCAGCCGGCGCTGGGCCAGGACCGAGTTGTCGAGACCGCGACGTTCGGCCTCGCGCGCCAGCAGCTTTTGATCGATGACCTCGTCCAGCACGCGACGGAACAGGTCCGAGGTGACGTCCAGCGGCTCGCCCTCCCCGACCAGCCCTTGCGCCACCGCCTCCCGTTTGACGTCGGACGCCCAGATGGTCTGGTCCAGCACCTTGGCCACGGCCCGGTCGCCGGGTTCCGGCGGACGATCGGAATCGTCGCCGCGGCCGCAGGCCGCGACCGTCAGCAGGGCCGCGAAGGCGAAGACCGTCAGAGGGTTGCGCGAAAGACGCCGTGCACGAAAAACGGACAAAGGAGGCTGCTCCGTCCCGGACTGGAATGCCCCTCGCGTTGACAGGGGTTAGGCCGGTGCTTAAGTCCCGGCTGCGCCCAAGTCGAGGGGTTTTCGACCGTTCGCGCGGCCCTCGCGCGCGCCTTGTCCGGGCGCACCGGGCCGCCGTCGGATCGGGCCCCTCTCGCGACGTCGCCGCCGCCCGTCCGGAACCTCTCCGGACCCTGTATCAGAGCCTTCAGACGCTCGACGCCTTCGGATCGCTTATGCTCGGCTTCGCCAAGAAAATTTTCGGCTCTTCCAACGACCGCAAGGTCAAGGACTTCCTGGTCCGCGTTGAGAAGATCACCGCCCTGGAACCCAAGTTCGCCGCCCTGAGCGATGACGAACTGCGCATGATGACGGAGGCCTTCCGGGATCGTCTGGCCGGCGGGGAGACGCCCGACAAGATCCTGAACGAGGCCTTCGCCGTCGCGCGCGAAGCCTCCAAGCGGGTCCTGGGTCAACGCCAGTACGACGTCCAGCTGGCCGGCGGGATGATCCTGAACGAGGGCGGCATCGCCGAGATGCGCACCGGCGAGGGCAAGACCCTGGTCGCCATCGCCCCCGCCTATCTGAACGCCCTCAGCGGCAAGGGCGTCCACGTCATCACCGTCAACGACTATCTGGCCCGCCGCGACGCGGAATGGATGGGCCGGGTCTATCGCTTCCTCGGCATGGAAGTGGGCGTCATCGTCAACGGCCTGTCGTCCGGCCAGCGCCAGGCGGCCTATGCGGCCGACATCACCTACGGCACCAACAACGAGTTCGGCTTCGATTATCTGCGCGACAACCTGGTCTATGACCGGGCCGAGATGGTGCAGCGTCCGCACCACTTCGCCATCGTCGATGAAGTCGACTCCATCCTGATCGACGAGGCGCGCACGCCCCTGATCATCTCGGGTCCGACCGAGGACCGTTCGGACCTCTACAAGATCCTCGATGGCGTGGTGAAGACGCTGATCCAGGACAAGGCCACCTACGACCTCGACGAGAAGCAGAAGCAGGCCCTGCTGACCGAGGAAGGCTCCGAAAAGATCGAGCAGATCCTCGAGGAGGCCGGTCTCTTCGCCGAGGACACCACCGGCCTCTATGACGCCGCCAACGTCAGCCTGGTGCACCACATCAACCAGGCCCTGCGCGCCAACACCCTGTACGCCCGCGACAAGGACTACATCATCAAGGCCGGCGAGATCGTCCTGATCGACGAGTTCACGGGCCGGATGATGACGGGCCGCCGTCTGTCCGAGGGCCTGCACCAGGCCATCGAGGCCAAGGAGGGCGTGCAGATCATGCCCGAGAACCAGACCCTGGCCTCGGTCACGATCCAGAACTACTTCCGCCTCTATGAAAAGCTGTCCGGCATGACCGGCACGGCCGCCACCGAGGCCCAGGAGTTCGGCGACATCTACAAGATGGACGTGCTGGAGGTTCCGACCCACCGTCCGATCCAACGCATCGACTACGACGACGAGGTCTATCGCACCGAGCGCGAGAAGAACCAGGCCATCGCCCGCCAGATCGCCGAATGCCACGTCAAGGGTCAGCCGATCCTCGTCGGCACCGTCTCGATCGAGAAGTCGGAGCAGTTGTCCGAACTGCTCAACTCCTATGAGTACAAGACCGAGGTCTCCCGTTCGCTGAAACCCGAGTTCGCGGGCAAGGCCAAGGAAGCCGAGAAGCTGGGCGACGCCGCGTACGACATCGTCTGGAAGACCGAGTTCAAGGGCATCCCCCACTCGGTTCTGAACGCCCGTCAGCACGAGCAGGAAGCCTTCATCGTCGCCGACGCCGGCCTGCCGGGCGCGGTGACCATCGCCACCAACATGGCCGGCCGCGGCACCGACATCCAGCTGGGCGGCAACCTCGAGATGCGTCTCGACAAATGGCGCCTCGACCAGCGCAACATGGGCGTCATGGTCTCGCCGGAAGACGAGAAGACCGAAGAGGCCCGCCTCAAGGCCGAGATCGCCGTGCACAAGGCCGCGGCCCTGGAAGCCGGCGGCCTGTTCGTGCTCGGCACCGAGCGCCACGAGAGCCGCCGGATCGACAACCAGCTGCGCGGCCGGACGGGCCGTCAGGGCGACCCCGGCACCTCGAAATTCTTCCTCTGCTGCGAGGACGACCTGCTGCGCATCTTCGCCGGCGACCGTCTGGACTCGATCATGCGCTCCTTCGGCGTCGCCGAGGGTGAGGCGATTTCGCACCCCTGGCTGAACCGCGCCGTCGAGACCGCCCAGAAGCGCGTCGAGACCCGCAACTACGACATCCGCAAGAACCTGCTGAAGTACGACGACGTCGTGAACGACCAGCGCAAGGCGGTGTTCGAACAGCGCCAGGAGTTCATGGACTCCACCGACCTTTCGGAACTGGTCGGCGAGTTCCGCGCCGATGTGATCACCGACCTGGTCGACCGCTACATGCCGCCCAAGGCCTATGCCGAGCAGTGGGACATCGACGGCCTGGACGAGAAGGTCCGCACGACCCTTGGCCTCGAACTGCCGATTCACGACTGGGCCGCCGAGGAAGGCGTGTCCAACGAGGAGGTCGAGGAGCGGCTGCAGGCCGCCGCCGCCGCCCGCGCCGCCGAGCGTCTGGAGCTGGTCGGCGAAGGCCAGACCCGCGGCATCGAGAAGCAGTTCCTGATGCAGCAGATCGACATGTCCTGGCGCGAGCACCTGGTCCATCTGGACCATCTGCGCGGCGTCATCGGCCTGCGCGGCTATGGCCAGCGCGATCCGCTGAACGAGTACAAGACCGAAGCCTTCTCCCTGTTCGAGAACCTGCTGCACGAGCTGCGTCACAATGTGACCCGCTGGCTGATGACCGTGGAGTTCCGCTTCGAGGCTCCGCCGGCGATGGAGATGCCCGAGTTCCGGGAAATCCACCTGAACCCCGGCACCGGCGAGAACGAGATGGGCAACCCCTACGCCCAGAACCCGGAACAGCAGTTCACCGGCGACGACCGTTCGCGCCTGCCGGTCGAGCTTCTGCCGGTCGGCTGGGAGCGCACCTCGCGCAACGCCGACTGCCCCTGCGGCTCGGGCCGCAAGTTCAAGCACTGCCACGGCAGCCTGATCTGACCTGATGGCCGCCCAGCCGTTCGATACGGGCTACTGGAAGTCCACGGGTTCGAACGCCTGGGTGACGCTGCAACCGTTGCTCGACCGGCTGTATCAGCCGATCAGCGAGGCCATTCTGGCCCAGGTTCCCGTGGCGTCGGACGCCCGGGTTCTGGACATCGGCTGCGGCCCCGGCGCGACCACCGTACAGATGGCCCGCCGCCTGACGGACGGCCTGTGTCTGGGCGTCGATGTGTCCGAACCGCTGCTGGCGCTGGCGCGCGAGCGGGCGGAGACGGAGGGCCTGACCAGCGCGGACTTTCTGCTGGCCGACGCCCAGACCGCCGCCTTCGACGCGCCCTTCGACGCCCTGATCTCACGGTTCGGGGTCATGTTCTTCCCCGATCCCCGGGCCGCCTTCGCCAATCTGCGGGACGCGCTGAAGTCCGGCGGCCGTCTGAGCTTCGCCTGCTGGCGGGGACCTGAGGACAACCCGCTGGCCGGTCTTCCCGATACGATCGCCCGCCCCCTGATCCCGGACCTGTCGGCGCCACCGACCAGCGGTCCGGGGCGGTTCGCTTTCGCCGATCCGGACAAGGTCCGTGACATTCTGGATGGCGCGGGCTGGAGCCATATCGAGATCACCCCCCTGGATGCTCCGACCCCGCTTTCGGTTTCCGAACTGGTCGAGATGGGCCTGAGGCTGGGGCCGGTGGGCGCCGCCATGCCCCGGCTCGATGAACCCCTTCAAAAGCAACTCCATGACGCCATGACCCGGCGTGTCGAGCAGGAGGCCCGCGACGGCGTCGTACCGATGACAGCCGCCTGCTGGCTGGTGAGCGCGACCGCATGAGCTTCAAGCCCCTCTTCTCGCGCGCCCTCTCCCTCGATCCCGAGCGGCTGCATTTCGCGGCCCACAGCCACCACCTCTGGCCCGACGCCTCGTTCGAGGGGCAGGTGCAGGCCTGGGGGGAGGCGAACCGGTTCGCGGACCGGAAGTGGGATCTGGTGTTCGGCGAAGTCGTGCCGGAGGCCCAGAAGCACATCGCGGCCGAGCTGAATCTGCCGTCCCCCGACACAGTGGTCTTCGCCCCCAACACCCATGATTTCCTGATCCGCATCCTGTCCGGGTTTGAGCGCAAGCCCGTCCGCATCCTGACCAGCGACGGCGAGTTCCATTCCTTCCGCCGCCAGTCGGAGCGCTGGGAGGAGGCCGGAGAGGCCGTCGTCACCCGCATCCCTCTCCTGCCGTATGAGACCTTCGACGACCGCTTCGTGGAGGCCGCGCGGGCGGGCGGGCACGACCTGGTCCTGGTCAGCCAGGTCTTCTTCAAGACCGGCCTCGCCTTCAACCGCATCGCCGATCTGGCGGCCCTGGCCGATCCGGCCGGGCCCTGGGTGGTCATCGACGGTTACCACGGCTTCATGGCGACCCCGACCGATCTGTCAGCCGTGGCCGACCGCGTCTTCTACGTCGCCGGGGGCTATAAATACGCCATGAGCGGCGAGGGCGCGGGCTTCCTGCACGCGCCCGACGGCTATTGCCCCCGACCTGTCATCACTGGCTGGTTCGCCGAGTTCGGCGAGCTGATGGGCCGCCCTGACGAGGTAAAATACCGCGCCGACGCAGGCCGCTTCTGGGGAGCGACCATCGACTGTACGCCCCTCTATCGCTTCAACGGCGTGCGACGGATGCTGGAGGGGGCGGGCCTGACCACCGCCGACATCTCGGCCCATGCCGGGACACTTCAGGCGCGGTTCGCGGACGCGCTAGCCTCAGGCGAATGCGGCGCGCTGGTTGAGGCGGAGGTGCTCAACCCGGTTGTGGGCGACGGCCCCCGCGCCCGCTTCCTCGCGCTCAAGCACCCGGAGGCCCAGACGTGGCGCGCGGCCCTGCTGACGGCCAATGTCGTCGCTGATGTGCGCGACGACACCATCCGCTTCGGCTTCGGCCTGTATCAGGACATCGACGACGTCGAGCGGCTGATCGCGACCTGCAAGCGGCTTTTCTGACCGCCATCCCTTACCGGGATCAATAGAACTGGGTGTCTTCCTGCGCCGGCGGCCGGTTCTGGCGCGGACTGTTCTGACGCGGCGCGGGGCGCGGCGTCGTCTGGGGCGCCGGACGGCTGGTCGCGGTATTGGACGGCGCAGGTCGCGCGGGCGCGGCCGAGGGCGCCGGGGTCTGGGCCGGAGCGGCGGGCGTCGGAACGGGTGTCGGCGCGGGCTGGCCGTTGACCGGCGGAATCGGCGGCAGGTTCGGATAGGGCAAACCCTGAACCTGTGGCTGAACCGTTGGCGCCGGCGTCATGGGAACCTCGGGCGCGGGGGCAGGCGAGGCCTCGATCGCATCGGGCGCATCCAGATCATCGCGGATGAAGGCCCAGGAGCGGCTGTCGGCGCAGGCGCAGGCCTTGAGGAAACCCTCGCGATCGCGCCAGATCACCAGGGGGAAGGTCGGCTTGACCCCGGCGTCGCGCATCAGGGCATCGAGGCGCGACATGAATTGTCGTCCGGCCTCGACCACGGCGCTGCGGGCCAGATTGCCGTCGGCCAGAGGAATGCCCGCCGCCGTCCAGTCCCTCGACGGGGTCGCGGTCCAGCGCTGATAGAGGGCCCAGTCCCGCGTCAGCCACAGCTCGGCCAGGGTGGCGCGCTCGGCGGGGGTGGACTGGGGCGCGCCCTCCTTGTCCGGACGGGCGAAGAGGATGACGCGGACGTCCACGCCCCCGGCCCTCAGCTTTTCGGCCTCCTGCTGCTCATAGGCGCGGGTCGGGGCGCTGTCGCGATAGCCGATGATGTAGAGGGGCTGGTCGCCGCCGCCGCCCGGCGAAACCCACGAGCTCTCGTCCAGCAGCCGCTGGATCTCGCCCTGGTTCCGCGTGATCGTGACCGGCTGGAAGCGGGCGTAGAAATGGTCGTAGGCAAGGTAACCGCCGATGGCCAGGACGAGGCCAATCACGACCGCCAGGCCAGACCAGATCAGAAAGCGACGCATGCGGCAGGGGGCTCCAGCTTGAGCATTCGGCTCAGGGTAACGCTTAACACCGATTTGCGTCGCATCCGAACACCGGGTGGGCGAACTCGTGCAACAGTCGCTGTTGCGGGCTCTCCAGCCCACCCCATATCCCCGCCATGACCAAGCTCTCCATCCTCGACCTCGCCCCGGTGCCGCAGGGCTCCGACGTGTCACAGGCCCTGGCCAACAGCATCGATCTGGCGAAGACCGCCGAGCGGCTGGGCTATCACCGCTACTGGCTGGCCGAGCACCACAACATGGCGGGCATCGCCTCGGCGGCGACCTCGGTGGTGATCGGGGCGGTGGCGGCGGCGACAAAGACGATCCGCGTCGGGGCCGGCGGGGTCATGCTGCCCAACCATGCGCCCTTGGTGATCGCCGAACAGTTCGGCACCCTGAACGCCCTCTATCCGGGCCGGATCGATCTGGGCCTGGGCCGCGCGCCCGGGTCGGATCAGGCCACGGCCCGGGCCCTGCGCCGCACGCTTCAGGGCGACGTCGACGCCTTCCCCCAGGACGTGATGGAGCTGCTGCACTGGTTCAGGCCGGCGGAAGAGCATCAGGCCATTCGCGCCAACCCCGGCGAGGGTCAGGCCGTGCCCGTCTGGATCCTCGGTTCCTCCACCTATGGCGCCCAGCTGGCGGCCCATCTGGGTCTGCCCTACGCCTTCGCCAGCCATTTCGCGCCCGGCGACCTGATGAACGCCATCCGCATCTATCGCGAGACCTTCCGGCCGTCGGAATATCTGTCCGAGCCCTATGTGATGGCCGGCTTCAACGTCTTCGCCGCCCAGACCGACGAGGAGGCGAAGCTGCTGTTCAGCTCAATGCAGCAGGCCTTCGTCAATCTGCGCTCGGGCCGCCCGGGCAAGCTGCCGCCCCCGGTCGAGAACTATGAGGCGGGGCTGGATGCGGGCGCGCGCGGCATGATCGCCAACGCCCTGTCCTGTTCTGCCGTCGGTTCGCCCGAAACCGTGCGGCAGGGACTGGAGGCCTTCATCGCCCGGACCGGCGCCGACGAGCTGATGATCACCAGCCAGATCTGGTCCCACGCCGACCGCGTCCGCTCGCTGGAAATCCTGGCGGGGGTCGGGACGAGCCTGGCGAAGGCGGCGTGATCAGGCCCCGGCGGGCTTGAGCCCCAGCGTTCGGGCGACCTCGGCGAAATGGTCGTCCCAGGTCGGGGCGCGATAGGCGGGAGCCTCGGGCTTCTTCAACGTGGCCCGCTCGAGCGCCGCCAGCCAGCCGAGGCCGTCCAACGGATCGATCAGCTCGGCCTGGGGCACCAGTTCGCGATGCGCCGGAATGTCCGAGGCGATCAGGGGCACGCCCAGGGCGCAGGCCTCGACCGCGGGCAGGTCGAAGCCCTCGACCGAGGACGGCGCCACCACCGCCTGGGCGTTGGACACCAGGGTCGCCAGCGCGCTGTCGGGCAGGTTGGAGGCCTGATGCACCAGCCCGCGCAGATTGGGCGAGCGTTCCAGATGGTCGAGCACCGCCTCATTCTCCCAGCCGTAACGACCGACCAGGACCAGACGCGGCGCCTTGTCGCCCATCATCTCCTCCAGCCGCCGCCAGATGGTCAGGAGGAAGGCCAGGTTCTTTCGCGCCTCGATGGTGCCGACGTGAACGAAATAGGGGCGCGGCGTCGGGGTCGCGGCCGGTCTGGCGACCAGACCCGTCTCCAGTCCCAGGTGAATGGCGTCGATCGGCGGCGCCTCTAGCCCCTCCTGATCCGCGAACCGCATCAGCTCATGGGCCGTATAGCGGGAGTTCACCAGAATGCGCGAAGCGTACTTCAGCGCCGTCAGAACCCTGACCCTGTGCTTGTCGCCATCGCCGGGGCGGCAGAACTCCGGATGGGTGATCGGGATCAGATCGTGCAGCAGCACCACCGTATCCACACCGTGGGCCCTCAGCGAGGCGAGGATGTCAGGGGTGTTCAGGCTGGTGTGACCGACATTGAAATAGTGGCGCCCGGCAGGGAGCTCCGACAGGCGGCTGGAGCGGAAGAACTGTTTCCACACGCGCAGCCGCCGACCGGCGTTGCGATCGCCGACATCGGGCGCCGGGGCCGGGCTCAGCACCGAACGGGCGACCGGACCGCCGTCGTTCAGGGCGTCCAGAAGCCGCGACGCCGCCTCCGGCATGGGCTGGGTCACGGCGCCGCTCCAGCGTGAGCGGAGTTGTCGGACGCTGTCGCGGAACCACACCGGATCCACGGCGACCAGACGGTCATGCTTGCTCCGCACCGGGATCATGCGCACGTCGGGCCGGTCCAGCAGCCATTCGGCATAGGCCAGGCACACGCGGTCCACCCCCGTCGGCGAACTGCGCTCGGTCCGGCTGACGAGCCGGCTGGCGTCGAACAGAATGTCTTCCGTCATGGCGTGATCATCGCGCCCACCCNNTCGCCCCCGACACGTCCCGCTTACGAAACATACCCCGCCTGCATCAGTTCGGCGATATGGACGATGGCCACGGGACGATCATTCTCGACGACGAACAAGGTGGCGATCTTGTTGGCCGACAGAAGGTCGACGACATCGCTCATCCTCTGGTCGGGACTGACGATCTTGGGATTGCGGCTCATGATGTCGGCGGCTGTGATGGCGCTGATGTCGTTGGAAAAGGCGCGGCGGACGTCGCCGTCAGTGATGATCCCCGCCAGGGTTCCATCGGCATTCAGCACGGCGACCGCGCCCTTGCGGCCCGCGGTGATGGCCGAGACAACCTCGGTGAAGTCGGCGTCCAGGGCCACGCTGGCCGGCGGGGCGTGGTTGTCGCCCATCCACTCGCGCACGCTCTGCAGGCTCATGCCCAGCGATCCGCCGGGGTGATGCAGGCCGAAATCGGTGGCGGTGAATTGACGCCGGTCCATCAGCACCATGGCCAGGGCGTCGCCGAGCGCGAGCGTCATCAGGGTCGAGGTGGTCGGGGCCAGGCCGTTGGGACAGGCCTCGGCGACCTGGGGCATGATCAGGGGCACGGCCGACATCCGGGCCAGGAAGCTGGACCCCCGCTGGGTCATGCCGATGACCGGGATGTTGTTGCGCTGGCAGAAGATCAGCGGGTCACGCAGTTCGCGGCTCTCGCCGGAGGCCGAGATGGCCAGAAGGGTGCAGTCCTCGCGCAGCATGCCCAGGTCGCCGTGGCTCATTTCCGCGGGATGGACGAAGAAGGCGTTGGTCCCGGTCGAGGCCAGGGTCGCGGCGATCTTGCCGCCGATATGGCCCGACTTGCCCATACCGGTGACGACCACATAGCCGGGCCGCGACAGGATGACGTCGCAGGCGCGCGCCACCGAGGCGTCGATGGTCCGCTCCAGCGCCTGCAGGGCCTCGATATTGAGCTGGATCACCTCGCGCGCGCGGTCCGTCATGGAAGCGATCTGGTCGGGCGTCGAAGGCGAATGGTCGGCGGTCATACTCTAATCCTTGCAAGGGTCGCCACGCCGCCGGAACGGTCGCAACGCCTCGCTGCTTTGGGCGCGAATTGCCCCAATATGGGGTCGGGCACAATGCTACGGAAAGGCGTAGCTTGCCCCGATGTTCGCCCGATTACGCTAGGACGGCCTCCCGGAAGGCTTGCCCGACGGCGGAATTGCGACAAACCCCCGGATGTTCGCCAACCTTTGCCGTCGTGGCGCGTTATCGCCCCCAAGGGGCTGCCAGACAGATCGAGAACCCATGACGTCCAACGCCGGAAACGCGTCCCGAATCCTTTCTGCCCCGCCGCTGGATATCCAGCGGCTGGCCCTGTTCCTGGACATGGACGGCGTGCTGGCCCCCTTGGCGCCGACGCCGGACGAGGTGGTCGCCGACCCCCGCCGGACCGCGATCCTGCGCCGGCTGGTGAAGGCGCTCGACGGACGTCTGGCGATCATTAGCGGGCGCACCCTGTCCGAGATCGACCGGATCACCGAGAGCGCCTCGCCCGTGGCGTCCGGGGTGCATGGCCTGACGATCCGTCGCGCCGACGGCGCGGTCGCAACCCGACCGGCGGACCCGGC
>DBBK01000041.1:737-8978 GCA_002292165.1 Brevundimonas sp. UBA986 | reverse complement strand
CGCCGCCGACAGGCCCGGGGTGATCGTCGAGGACAAGGCCGTCTCGGCCGGTCTCCACTATCGCGGGGCGCCCGACGCCGCCGCCGACGCCGAACACCTGGCCCGCCGTCTGGCGGAAGAGACGGGTCTGGCCGTACAGCCGGGCGAACTCGTCTTCGAGGTCAAGACGCCGGGAACCGACAAAGGCACGGCCCTGACCGCCTTCATGGCGGAACCGCCCTTCGCGGGCGGGACTCCGGTGATGTTCGGCGACGACCTGACCGACGAGCACGCCTTCCGCGCCGCCGAGGCCCTGGGCGGCTTCGGCGTCCTTGTCGGACCGATACGCGAGACCGCCGCCCGCTATCGGCTGGATGGGGTGCCCGAGGTGCTGGACTGGCTGGAGGCCGCGGCCGATCGCCATGCTCCGGCGCGCGAAGAGGTCGAGGCATGACCGACCTGCCGCCGCTCAAGCCCTCCGTCGACCTCACCCCCATCGGCAACTGCTCAATCAGCGCCCTGATCGATCGCAGGGGCCGATATGTCTGGGCCTGCGCCCCGCGCATCGACGGCGACCCCGTTTTTTCGGCCCTGATGAACGGCGAGACGCCCGACCATGGCTTCTGGTCGGTCGAGCTGGAGGGGCTGAAGCACGTCTCGCAGGACTATATCCGCAACACGCCCGTGCTGCGGACGGTCCTGACCGCCGAGGACGGCGCCTCGGTCGAGATCATCGACTTCGCCCCCCGCCACCCCAAGCATTCGCGCACCTACCGCCCCCTCGCCTTCGGGCGCATCGTCCGCCCGCTCGGCGGATCGCCCCGGATCACGGTCCGGCTCAGGCCCTCGGCCGACTGGGGCGCGCGCCGGGCGGAGACCACCCACGGCTCGAACCACATCCGCTATCTGTGCGCCGACGTCACCCTGAGGCTGACCACCGACTGCCCGGTGTCCCACATCCTCGACGAACGGACCTTCCGTCTCGAACGTCCCCTGACCTTCTTCCTCGGCCCGGACGAGGGCTATGATCAGGAGGTCGGCCCCGGCGTCTCGGCGACCCTGGACCGGACCATCGCCTATTGGAAGAACTGGGTCCGCACCCTCTACATCCCGCTCGACTATCAGGACGCGGTGATCCGCTCGGCCATCACGCTCAAGCTCTGCGCCTTCGAGGAAACGGGCGCGATCGTCGCGGCCATGACCACCTCCGTGCCGGAGTTCCCCGAGAGCGGCCGCAACTGGGACTACCGGTATTGCTGGGTCCGCGACGCCTATTACACGGTGCGGGCGCTGAACCGTCTGGGCGCGGTGGACATCCTCGAGAACTACCTCGTCTATCTGCGTAACCTCGTCGACCAGTCGGCGGGCGGCCATGTCCAGCCGGTCTATGGCGTCGGGCTGGAGGAGGATATCGACGAGCGGATCGTCACCTCCGTCGCCGGCTATCGCGGCATGGAGCCGGTCCGCGTCGGCAACCAGGCGCGCGAGCACCTCCAGCATGACGTCTACGGGCAGATCGTCCTGCCTCTGGTCCAGAGCTTCTACGACACCCGCCTGCTGCGGCCCGGCACGATCGACGACTTCTATGCGCTGGAGAAGGTCGGCGAGCGCGCCTTCGCCATGCACGACCAGGTCGACGCCGGCCTGTGGGAGTTCCGCACCATCGCCCGCGTCCACACCTATTCCTCGGTGATGTGCTGGGCCGCCTGCGACCGTCTGGCCAAAGCCGCGCATCACCTGCATCTGGAGGATCGGGCCAACACCTGGACCCAACGCGCGGCGATCATCCGCGAACGGATCGAACGCGAGACCTACATTCCCGAGGAGGGCCGGTTCGGCGCCAGTTTCGGCGGGGACGAGCTGGACGCCAGCCTGCTCCAGTTGGTCGATCTCGGCTTTTTGGACGCCATGGACCCGCGTCAGGTCGCGACCTTCAACGCCATCGAACGCGACCTGAAGAAGGGTCCCTACCTCTTCCGCTATGTCATTCCCGACGACTTCGGCGAGCCGGAGACGGCGTTCAACTTCTGCACCTTCTGGTTCATCGAGGCCCTGCACCAGAACGGCCGCGACGCGGAGGCGCGCGAAATCTTCGAACAGATGCTGTCGCGACGCACCCATGCTGGCCTGCTCAGCGAGGACATCTCGCTGGGCGACGACGAGCTGTGGGGCAACTATCCGCAGACCTATTCCCTGGTCGGGATCATCAATTGCGCCATCCTGCTCAGCCGGTCGTGGACCGACGTACGTTAGGGATCGAGACGCTAACCCGCGAGTGAACAAGGCGAAATCGCGTCAACCCCCGAGCGGTCACAAACAGCCCCGCTTGGCTTCACGATGTTGCGTTGCATCCAAAGCGGAACCGCAGCGTTCCGTCGGCCATGTCACGTCTAATCGTTGTGTCCAACCGGGTCTCGGCTCCCTCCGACCCGGCCGCGGGCTCGGCCGGGGGTCTCGCCATGGCCCTTTCCGCCGCGCTCAGAAAATATGACGGCCTGTGGTTCGGCTGGTCCGGGGAAACCGTCGACCAGTTCACAGGCGAACTGAAGATGGAGGATCGGGCCGGCGTCACCGTCGCCCTGGTCGACCTGGAAGCCCAGGACGTCGACGAGTATTATAACGGCTACGCCAACAAGACCCTGTGGCCCCTGTTTCACCACAGGGTCGATCTGACGGCCTATGAGCGGTCCTATGGCGAGGGCTATGAGCGGGTGAACCGGCGCTTCGCCGAGGTGCTGGCGCCCCTGATCCAGCCCGACGACGTCATCTGGATCCACGACTACCACCTGATTCCGATCGCGCGGGACCTGCGCCGCCTGGGAATCACCAACCGGATCGGCTTCTTCCTGCACACGCCGTGGCCGGTGCGTCAGCTGCTGGTGACCCTGCCCCACCACCGCAGACTGGTGGAATCGCTCTTCGCCTATGACCTGATCGGCTTCCAGACCGAGGAGTGGCTGGATTTGTTCCGCGACTATGTCGTGTCCGAGGCCCGCGGCGAGCTGGTGGGCGACGGCGGGCTGGAGTGTTTCGGCCGCACGGTCCAGGCGGGGGTCTTCCCGATCGGCATCGACGTCGATGGCTTCATTGCCGCCCGTGATTCCGCCCAGGGCAATCGCACCTATGACCGGATGGCGGCCTCGGCGGCCTTCCGGTCGATGATCGTGGGTGTCGACCGGCTCGACTATTCGAAGGGGCTGGAGGAACGGATGCTCGGCTATGAGCAGTTCCTGCACGACAACCCCGCCATCCGCGGCGACGTCTTCCTCGTCCAGGTCACCCCGATCTCACGTGACGATGTCGATACCTATCAGGACATCCGCGCCCGGCTCGACGCCCTGGCCGGGCGGATCAACGGCGAATACGCCGACATGGACTGGCAGCCGATCCGCTATCTGAACCGGGGCTATCGCCGCGACCAGCTGGCCGGCATCTATCGCGCCGCCCGGGTCGGTCTGGTGACTCCCTTGCGCGACGGGATGAACCTGGTGGCCAAGGAATATGTCGCGGCCCAGAACCCCGAGGATCCCGGCGTCCTGATCCTGTCGCGCTTCGCCGGCGCCGCCGAACAGATGGGCGAGGCCCTGCTGGTCAATCCGTTCAGCCGCGAGGAACTGTCGGACGCGATCAAGAAGGCCCTGACCATGCCGATCGAGGAGCGGATCCGCAAATGGACCGCCCTGATGAAGGTGGTGCGCGACACCGACGTCTCGATCTGGCGCGACGACTACGTCCAGTGCCTGACGTCGATCCCCATCGACGGCAACGGCGACGCGCCCTTTCATCAGGAACAGCACGCCGCCTGAAGAAGCCTAGGCGGCGCGATTCGAGGTCATGGCGGCCATATCCCCGTCCCTTGCCATGGCCCGCAGCCGCGCCGGCCGGTTCTCGATTCTGGCGATATAGGCGTCCAGCGTCGGGCTTTCCGGCAGATGAGCGCGGGCCCACATGAGGGTCGAGCCGATCATGACGTCGGCGGCCGAGAACCGGTCGCCCATGAGGTAAGGCGCGCTCCACAGCCGATCCAGCAGACGGTCGACCATATCCTCATAGCGGCGCACCGAATACGGATCTGTCGGGATATGGCCGCCGAGCCTCGGGCCCAGAACCGGCTCCATCTCGCCCGCGCCCCAGGCCAGCCAGGTCAGGAACTCGCCGCGGTCGCGATGACCGACGGGCGCACCCATTTCCGCCTCCGGAAACAGGTCGATCAGGTAGAGGGCCACGGCGGCACATTCGGTGATCAGGGCGCCGTCGTGGATCAGGGCTGGAACCTTGCCGTCCGGGTGCGGATTGGCGGGATCGCGGCCGCCCGAACCGTCCATCCGGCGGATGTCGCAGTAGCGGATGTCAGCATCGGCCCCCAGTTCCTCGATCAGCCAGACGAGGCGCGAGGACCGGGACATCGGGGCGTGGAACAGCGTCAGCATCTGTGTGTCTCCTCCAACTGCGCTGCTTCAGCGCGGTGGAACTTGACTACTGCCACCCTGCTGCCAGCATGCTGTCAGCAGCGAGGGTTCAGAAGCGCCCTCAAGCAGCGAGCCCCGGCGGGGCGAGCGTTAGGGCCCAACAATGAGACGCGCCGACCGCCTGTTCCAGATTGTGCAGATGCTGCGCCGCTCGTCCCAGCCGGTGACGGCGGATACGATCGCGATCGAGCTCGAGACATCCAAGCGCAGCGTCTATCGCGACATCGCCGCCCTGATGGGGCAGCGGGTGCCGATCCGGGGCGAGGCGGGCATCGGCTATGTGCTGGACAGCGGCTTCGACATGCCGCCCCTGATGCTGACGTCCGACGAGATCGAGGCGGCGGTTCTGGGCGCCCAGTGGGTAGCGTCGCGCGGCGATCCGGCCCTGGCCCGCGCCGCCCGCGATCTGGTCGCCAAGATCGCCGCCAGCGTGCCCGAACGGCTGCGTCCGGTCGTGCTGGAACCTTCGGTCACCTCCGGGCCGACCTGGGCGGGGGCCAAGGAGGATCGGCTGGACATGGCCCAGGTCCGCACCTGGATCCGCTCGGGCCGCAAGCTGACGCTGGACTATCGCGACGAGCAGGACCGGGCCTCCTTACGCACCGTCTGGCCCTTCCTGATCGGCTATCGCGAGACGGTGCGGCTGCTCATCGCCTGGTGCGAGACGCGTCAGGACCTCCGCACCTTCCGCACCGACCGGGTGGTCGAGGCGACCTTCCTCGACGACCGCTATCCCGAACGCCCGGCTCGCCTGCGCACCCGCTGGCAGGCCAAGATGGACGAGGAGCACCGGCGGTACCTCGAAAGCAAAAGCCCTCTCCCATAGGGAGAGGGCTCCTAAATCCTCCGGATGGGGAAGGGTTTGCTCAATAAATCTCGAACAGACCCGCCGCGCCCTGACCGCCGCCGATGCACATGGTCACCACGCCGTACTTCGCGCCGCGACGCTTGCCCTCGATCAGGACGTGACCGGTCATCCGGGCCCCGGACATGCCGTAGGGGTGGCCGATGGAGATGGCGCCACCCGAGACGTTCAGGCGATCCATCGGGATGCCGAGGGTGTCCGCGCAGTACAGCACCTGCACGGCGAAGGCCTCGTTCAGCTCCCAGATGCCGATGTCGTCCATGGTCAGGCCGTGACGCTTGAGCAGCTTGGGCACGGCGTAGATCGGGCCGATGCCCATCTCGTCGGGCTCGCAACCGGCGACCACCATACCGCGGTAGGCGCCGAGCGGCTGCAGGCCGTGACGGACGGCCTCGCCGGCCTCCATGATCACCGAGGCCGAGGCGCCGTCCGACAGCTGGGACGCATTGCCGGCGGTGATGAACTCGCCCTGCTGGATCTCCTCGCCGCCGCCGAAGACCGGCTTCAGCGACTGCAACCCTTCCAGGGTGGTGTCGGCGCGGTTGCCCTCGTCCTTGGACAGGGTGACTTCCTTCGACGACGTCTGCCCCGTGGCCTTGTCCATGACCAGCATGGTCGAGGTCATCGGCACGATCTCGGCGTCGAACCGGCCCGCTTCCTGGGCGGCGGCGGTGCGCTGCTGCGACNNGCGGGCGACCACCTCGGCGGTCTCCAGCATCGACATATAGATGTGCGGCGAGAGCTTGAGCAGCGCCTCGTCCTTCATCTTGTAGAGGTTCATGTGCTGGTTCTGGACCAGCGAGATCGACTCCAGACCGCCGCCGACCGCGACCTTCTGCTGATCGACGACCACCTGCTTGGCCGCCGTGGCGATGCCCATCAGGCCCGAGGCGCATTGGCGGTCGATGGTCATGCCGGGCACGCTGGACGGCAGGCCGGCGGCCAGGGCGATCTGGCGCGCCACATTGGTGCCGGTCGAGCCCTGCTGCAGGGCCGCGCCCATGACCACGTCCTCGACCTCAGCCGGGTCGATGCCGGCGCGGGCCACGGCGTGCTTCACGGCGTGGGCGCCGAGCTGCTGGCCCTGGGTGTCGTTGAATGCGCCGCGATAGGCGCGCCCGATGGGGGTCCGGGCGGTCGAGACGATGACGGCTTCACGCATGATGTTCTCCTGTGCGCTACCGCAGGCGACGCGGTCGCCTGCTGCTTGAGCGCGGGTTCCTCTGGTGTCGCCCCCGGCTTCTGCGGCCGGTTCGGCGATCGATGAAATTCTCTAGCGGCCTGCCGTCACGTCAACGCAAGGCGTGACGCTCAGGAATGGTGTTTCTGGGCCTTGGTCAATTCGATCATGCCCTGGGCGCCGCCCATTTCCGGGACGATCTCGCCGGTGCGGTCCGAGATGGCGTCGAAGCGGGCGGCGACCTGTTCCAGGGCGTCGGGGCCGACCGCGAAGTCGCCCTGGGTGATCGTCACATAGGCGCGTTCGAAGCCGCCGGCGCCGGCGCCGAGGATGACCCGGGTCGGGGCCTCTTCCGACACCAGATACAGCAGGCCCGGCGACACCAGTTCCGGCCCCAGGGCCTCCAGCGGCAGGGCGGCGCCGAGATCCTCGGTCATGCGGGTGTGGGCGGTGGGGGCCAGGCAGTTGACCTTGATGTTGTTCTTGGCGCCCTCGATCGACAGGGTCTGCATGAAGCCGACCAGGGCCATCTTGGCGGCGCCGTAGTTGGCCTGGCCGAAGTTGCCGTACAGGCCTGAGGACGAGGTCGTCATCACGATCCGGCCGTAATTCCGCTCGCGCATGCCATCCCAGACCGCCTTGGTGCAGTTGACCGCCCCCATCAGGTGGACGTCGACGACGAAGCGGAAGTCCTCCAGCGTCATCTTGGCGAAGGACTTGTCGCGCAGGACGCCGGCGTTGTTGATCAGGATGTCGACCGAGCCCCATTTGGCGACGGCCGCATCGACCATGGCCTGGACCGCTTCGGCGTCGGTGACCGAGGCGCCGTTGGCCATGGCCTCGCCGCCCGCGGCGACGATCTCGGCGACCACGGCCTCAGCCGCCGCCGAGGATCCGCCGGTGCCGTCACGCGACGAGCCGAGGTCGTTGACCACCACCCTGGCGCCGCGCGCCGCCAGCGCCAGGGCGTGCTCGCGGCCCAGACCACCGCCGGCCCCCGTCACGATCGCCACCTTGCCGTCGAACCGGATCGCCATAGTCATTCTCCCGTGAATTTTCCGCCCATCTACGCCGGCGCCGCGACGTAAGCCAAGAGCCTCCCCGATTGGCGCAGCGGGACTCTGTGTTGAAACGGCGCCACACCCGCCACATTCCCGAACGATTGTGGGGAACCATCAAAGGTTGGTTTGGTTTGGGTCCTCGAGCGCCGCGCGGAAGCGTCGGCTTTCGGCAATTCATTGAGAACGAGGGTCCCAGAAACATGAAGTTGAAACTTCTCGCCGGCGTCGCGGTGGCAGGGCTGTTCGCAGCCGGCGCCGCCTCGGCCGAGCCCGACGGCTGGTACGGTGCGATCGACGCCGGCTACCACCACATGGAAGACGGCATCAACGCCGAATCCCAAACCACCGGCAACAACTTCAATTTTGAAGTCAACGACGGCTGGGCCGCGTTCGCCCGTCTGGGCTACCGCTTCAACCCCAACTGGCGGGTTGAACTCGAAGGCGGCTACCGCTCGGGCGACGTCGGCACCGTCCGCGCCGCCTCCGGAACCAACGGCGTGTGCAACATCACGCCCGCGACCGGTCCCTGCTATTCGCCGGAAGGCGATATCGAATCCACCACCCTGATGGCCAATGTCATCTATGACTTCGGCTGGTCGGGTTGGGGCATTCGTCCCTTCGTCGGCATCGGCGCCGGCGTGAACCACGTCAACACCGACGTCGTCGGTCGCCTGCGCAACAACCGTG
>DBBK01000041.1:487-642 GCA_002292165.1 Brevundimonas sp. UBA986 | reverse complement strand
ACCTACCGCTACCTGACCGGCGACGCCGAGTTCGCCTCGACCACCTCGGTCGCGGCCTACAACCAGGGCACCTTCGCGGGCGACTACGACAACAGCCACACCGTGACCCTGGGTCTGCGGTACGCCTTCGGCGCCGAGCCGGAAGCCCCCCCGCC
>DBBK01000041.1:0-425 GCA_002292165.1 Brevundimonas sp. UBA986 | reverse complement strand
GCCTCCCCCGCCGCCCCCGCCGCCCCCGGTCCAACGTCCGACCCCGCGTCAGTTCGTGGTCTACTTCGACTGGGATCGCTCGGACCTGACCGCTCAGGCCCGCGACGTGATCACCGCCGCCGCCAACTACGCCAAGTCGGGCCGTCCGACCCGTATCCTGGTCGTCGGTCACGCCGACACCTCGGGTTCGGCCGCCTACAACGTCGGCCTGTCGAACCGCCGCGCCCGCACCACGGCTGACGCCCTGGTCGCTCAAGGCGTCGCCGGCGGCGTGATCTCGCTGGACGGCAAGGGCGAAACCCAGCTGGCCCGCGCCACCGCCGACGGTGTCCGCGAGCCGCTGAACCGCCGCGCCACCATCGACATCAACTTCTAAGTCCCGAGGGGCCTGCTCCCGCAGGCCCCGACGGTCTTCGGATGTCGAA
>DBBK01000249.1 GCA_002292165.1 Brevundimonas sp. UBA986 | reverse complement strand
CCCCGACGGTCTTCGGATGTCGAAGACTTCGAAACGCCGGCCCCGCGACAGCGTGGCCGGCGTTTCTGCGTTCGGCGCTAGCCCAGGGTGACCCGGATGACGGCGCAGACGCGGTCGATCTCCGCATCGGTCAGGCCGCTGCCCGACGGCAGGCACAGGCCCCGGTCATAGATCCGCTCGGCGACCGCCCCGCCGATCATCGGCGTATCGGAGAAGACCGGCTGCAGATGCATGGGCTTCCAGGCCGGGCGGCTTTCGATACTGACCGCCTCCAGGGCCTTCATCAGGTCGCGCGGCCGGGCCTTCGCCGTCGCGGGATCCAGCTGGATCACCGTCAGCCAGCGGCTGTGCCGGCGGCCCGGCGCCTCGGGCGCGAAGCCCAGACCCGGCAGATCGCCCAGAGCCGCGACATAGCGATCGAAGATGGCCCGACGCCGCGCCACCCGCGCCTCCAGCGAGCCCAGCTGGGCCACCCCCACCGCCGCTGACAGGCTGGACAGGCGATAGTTGAAGCCCACCTCGGTGTGTTCGTAGTGGACCGCCGGCTGGCGCGCCGCCGTGGCCAGATAGCGGGCCCGGGCGATCAGGGCCGCATCGTCGGAAGCCAGCATCCCGCCGCCGCCCGTGGTGATGATCTTGTTGCCGTTGAAGGAATAGGCCGCGGCCAGCGCCCCCTGCCCGGCGGGCCTCCCGTTCAGGGTCGCCCCCACGGCCTCGGCGGAATCCAGAATGACCGGCACGCCCCGGGCGTCGGCGACGCCGCGGATGGCGTCGATGTCGCAGCACTGGCCATAGAGGTCGGCGGGGACGATGGCGCGCACGGTCAGACCTTGCGCCTCGGCGCGGACGAAGGCGTCGTCCAGCAGACGTGGGTCCAGGTTCCAGCTGTCGGCCTCGACATCGACGAAGATCGGCGTGGCGCCCGCATGCAGGATCGGGGCGACGCCGCCGATGAAGGTCAGGCTGGGGGCGATCACCGCATCGCCGGGTTTGAGGTCCAGCATGGCCAGGGCCAGGTGCAAGGCCGCCGTGCCCGAGGCGACCGCCGTGGCGTGGGCCAGACCCACCGAGGCGGCGAACTCCCGCTCGAACCGCTCGACCACCGGTCCGACCGAGGACACCCAGCCGGCGTCATAGGTCTCCAGCAACAGCCGGCGCTCGGCCTCGCCCATGTCGGGCGCGGAGAGGGGGATCCGTTCGCTCATGATCTCGCCGTCACCCGGGCCGGGGCGCCCGTCACCGTCTCGCCCTCGCCGACCGGACGGGTGACGACCGCTCCCGCCCCGACCACAGCGCCCACGCCGATATGCAGACCCGGCAGGATGACGGCGCCCGCCCCGATCAGGGCCGCTTCGCCCACGACGACATCCCCGGCCAGAACGGCGCCCGGCGCCACATGGGCGAAATCGCCGATACGGTTGTCGTGCTCGACCACGGCGCCGGTGTTGATGATGGCGTGGCGGCCGATGCGGGCGCCGGTCTGGATCAGGGCGCCCATGCCGATCAGCGCGCCCTCGCCGACCTCGACCCCGGGCGCCAGGCGCGCGTCCGGATGGACCAGGCTCAGCCAGATGGCGCCCGGCCGCGACGCCGCGATCCGGCGCCGCGCCGCGTTCGATCCGATGGCGATGTGCAGGGGGATGTCCGTCCGACCGGCGTCGGCGGCGATCGCGACACCGCCCAGCAGAGCCCCGGCCCGGGCCGGATCGGCGTCGAACACCGCCTCCAGCGACAGGCCCAGCCGCGCCAGGGTCGCGGCGACGACGCGCGCATGGCCGCCCGCGCCGATCAGGGCGCAGCCTCGGACGGAGGGGATGGGTTGGACGCTCACCGGGGCATCTGGCCCCCAGACCCTGATTCCCGCAAGCGGATCGGAACTCAGCCGGCCGTGCGGACCAGCGCCGCCTGTTCGGAAGGCGCGGAAACGGACGTCACGACGGCATCGGTGGAAGAGGCGTATCGGGCGATCCAGAGGTGACCTGCGCCGATCACGGCGGTGGCGGTGATCACGGCGGAAACGACGGCGACCGCGACCAGTCGCAGTCCGTGCGCCATTTCTTCCAGATCAGACGGCATCGCGCTCCCCCGAGTCGATCGACACGGTTAATGATCACGGGCGTCTGAATCGTTCAAGTCACGGAACGGTGTGAGGAATCAAAAAAGGCGACGCCGAAGCGTCGCCCTTTCGATCAGGTCGTCGACCGCCGCGTCAGCCGCGGAACGGGCGGATCAGGATCTCGACCCGACGGTTCTGGGCGCGGCCCTCCGGCGTGTCGTTCGAAGCCACCGGCGTACGCGAGCTGTTGCCGGCGACATAGAGCCGTTCACGCTGGACGCCGTTGCGGATCAGGGCGTCGGCGACCGAGACGGCGCGGCGCTCGCTGAGCGGCTGGTTGATGGCGTCTCCGCCGCTCGAGTCGGTGTGGCCCACGATGTCGACCAGCGACTGGTCATAGCGTTGCAGCACCGCCGCGACGTCGGCCAAGGTGGCGTCGAAGCGCGGGTTGATGTTCGACTGATTGGTGGCGAAGGTCACGTCCGACGGCATGCGCAGGACCAGATTGTCGCCCTGACGAGCCACCCCGACGCCCGAGCCCGACAGCTGGCCTTCCAGTTCGCGCTGCTGACGGTCCATGTACTGACCCACGGCCGCGCCGCCCAGGGCGCCGATGCCCGCGCCGATCAGGGCGTTCTTGCGGCCCTGTTCGCCGTTGGAGGTGTTGGTCAGATAGCCGAGCACCGCCCCGCCCAGAGCGCCTGCGATGACGCCCGTGCCCGTGTTGTTGCGGCGAGGCGTCGAGCTGTAAGGATCGGTGGTGGTGCAGGCGGTGGCGCCCAGCATGGCCAGAACGCCGACGCCGGCGACGATGAAATTGGTGCGCATGATCTGAAATCCTTCTTGTCGTGCAGTCCCCATAGACCCCGGGAACGTGATCTTACTGTGAAGGTTCCCGCCTGACCCGGAGATGAACAGGCCGGCTTTGGGCGCCGCTCTGCCAATTTCGGGCGTTAGGGCGTATGGAACCGTCCGTATTTCGATCTGAAGGCCCGCCCGTGAGCTCCACACCCCAGACTTCCGACACCGAAGCCACCTCGACGCTCGGCGCCATACAGCCCGTGTCGATGTCGCGCTATGACACCGACTTCCAGGGCTTCAGCGACGATCTGGGGAACTCCTTCAAGCGCTACGGCTTCGCGGTCATCGCCGACCATGGCCTTGACGAGGACGTGATCCAGGCGGCCATCGCCGACGCCAAGGCCTTCTTCGCCCTGCCGGAGGAGGTCAAGCGCGCCTACCACATGCCGGGCACCGGCGGCGCGCGCGGTCTGACCCCCTTCGGCGTCGAGGCGGCCAAGGACGCCAAGACCGTCGACCTCAAGGAGTTCTGGCACACCGGCCGCGAACTGCCCGCCGGCCACGCCTACGGCAAATATATGCGCGCCAACCTGTGGCCGACCGAGGTCGAGGGCTTCCGCGACCACCTGTACGGCATGTTCGAGGCGCTCGACGCGCTCGGTCGCAAGCTCCTCAAGGCCATCGCCCACTATCTGGACCTCGGCGACGACTTCTTCGAGGACAAGGTCGAGATGGGCAACAGCGTTCTGCGCATGCTCCACTATCCGCCCGTGCCGCTGGACGCGCCCGGCGTCCGCGCCGGCGCCCATGAGGACATCAATGTCATCACCCTGCTGCTCGGCGCCGAGGAGGCCGGGCTGCAGCTCAAGGACGCCGACGGCCATTGGCTGGCCATCGCCCCGCCGCCGGGCGCCCTGGTCGTCAACATCGGCGACATGCTGCAGCGGCTGACCAACCACGTCCTGCCCTCGACGACCCACCGGGTGGTCAATCCGGCCCCGGAACGTCGCGGCTTCGCCCGCTATTCGACGCCCTTCTTCCTGCATTTCAACCCGGACTATGTGATCGAGACCCTGCCCTCGACCATTACGCCCGAGAACCCCGACCGCTACGCCGGCAAGTCCATCATGGCCGAGGACTTCCTGATGGAGCGGCTGAAGGAAATCAGGTTGATCTGACAGGGGCGGACTGCCCGCGAATAAAAAACGGCGCGCCCCTCGGGACGCGCCGCTTTCTTTGGCCGGTAGTCATCGCGCTCAAGCAGCGAGGCTCCGCGAGCCGAGCGATAGCGCGTCGCGAAGCGAGCCGAGTAGCGAACCTCGCTACTTGGAGATTCTCAATCGGGTGATGTCGCGGCCGATGGCGGCGAAGTCGTCTGTCAGGTCGGCGCCCGAGGCCGGCAGGAAGGCGTAGTCGGGGCTGGTGGCGCAGTCCTTCAGAATTTCGGCCGCCTGGCTGCCGGCGGTCACGCTGAAGCCAACCGTATAGACCACGATGTTCTGGGCCTTGATCGCGTCGCAGAGGTTGGCCGCCTGGGTGAAGGGGTCGCCGTTGGTGGCGTTGCAGTTGATGTGGTCCGAGCTGCTGCCCGAACCCGAGCCCGCGTCGCCGGCTAGGACTCCCGTGCAGTAGGGGGAGTTGAAGTCGCCGTCGGTCATCAGGATGACGGCCTTCAGGGTGTCGCGCGGCACATTGGCCCCGGCCGGGTTGCCGGACCACAGGGTGTTGAAGTTCGGCGACACCGTATACCAGCCCCAGGCCAGACCGATCTGGCCCGCCGTCGACCCGGTGACCGTCAGGCCGCTGATCAGATTCTTCAGCGTGGTCTTGTTGTCCGTCAGCGGCTGGATAGTCGCCGAGGGGCAGGGATTGTTGGTCGAGGCGTAGTTGCGGCCGACCTTGTAGCTCGCCGGGCTGGCGTCGGTGTAGCGCTGGCTGCCGACCCGTTCCGACACACAGGTGCTCGTCTGGAAGGAGGTCAGGGTTCCGCCGTTGTCGTTGCGGAAGACGCGATACTGACAACCGTCCATCCCGCACCAGGCCTTGCCGCCCGAGACGTAGGGGACGTATCCCGTACCGTTCACGCCGATGGAGAAGGTGTTGGTGGTGACGTTGCCGATCTCGAAGCCCTGATTATTGACCAGCGAACTGGTCCCCGAGGTCAGACCCGTGACGTCGGTCAGATAGACGGTCGTCGGGCGGGTATCGCCCGTGTCGGTCGTCGTCGCCTGCAGGCCGTGGTTCGCCGCCGTGACCACGATCGAGCAATCGGTGACCTGGCATTTGGTGACGACGCCGGCGGTGACGCTGACAAAGGTCCGGAAACCGCTGGTGTTGACGTTGGCGCCGGCCGCCGTCTTGATCGAGAAGCTGTTGGCGTCGATCTTCGTAACGACATAGGCGGCGTTGTTCAGCGTGGAATATTTGGTCCCGCTGTTGTTGCCGCTGTCCAGACCGGTGATCCAGACGGTGTCGCCGGTGCTGAAGCCATGGGCGACGGCCGTCACCACGGCCGGATTGGCCTTGCTGATGCCGGTGACGACCTTCGAGGTCCCGACACTCCAGGACGCGCCGGTGATGTTCACATAGGTCGCCGGCGTGCCGCGCGCGGCGTTGGCGTAGCTGCCGACGTTCACCCCGATCGAATAGGGCACGATGGCCATGCGGGTGTAGTAGGGCGTCTGCTGGGCCTGGACGACGATGTCGACCAGCTGGGCGGCGGCGGTCTTCAGGTCGGCGATGCGCTGGCCGGCCATGGAGCCGGTGATGTCGAGCACCAGCCCGACCTCGATGTTCTTGGACGACCGGTTAACCTCGGAATGGGCCCCGACCGGCAGGGTGTCGTCCAGCAGCTTGCCGTAGGGCGGCAGGACGATGTTGGCGACCAGGGTCTTCACATTGACCGTGGCGTTGGCGATGACGATCTGGTCCGCGCTCAGGGTGAAGGTCGCGTTGGCCAGGTTGATGTCGGGATAGTTCTGCAGATTGGCCTTCAACGCCTTGGTGCCGATCGTGGTCAGGTCGGCGTCAGTCGTCGCGGTCGAGCGGGCGGCGGCCAGGGTGGCGGCGTCCAGCGCATCCTGCAGGTTCACCCGCACGGTGGCGGCGCGGTTGATGTCGACCCCGCCCATGGTGATCATCACCAGGATCGGCAGGCTGATGGCGAAGATCATCGCCACATTGCCGCGCGTGGATTGGCCGAACCGCCGGGCGAACGCCCGCGCGCCCCGCGCCTGCCGCTTGATCCAGTTTCCGACGCCCATGGCCTTTTCGCACGTCCCCAGACGCGTCCCCTGGCGGGCGCACGGGCCCGCAATCGCGAAGCCATACCGTGAAGGCGGTTAAGGGAAGCCGTACCGCGCAAGGTTAACGCCGCCGGAATCGCGTTCCGGCGGCGTAACTTAGGTTACAGGCGGGAAGGCGAAACCAGGTCGCCTCAGGTCTCCGACCAGCCGCAGTCCTTGCCGCGGTTCTGCTCGGTCAGCCAGGCGTTCAGCGGGGCGAAATAGTCGATGATGGCCGTGGCGTCATTGCCGGTCTCGCCGGTAAAGGCCTGCATGGCCTCGGGCCAGGGCTTCGACTGTCCCATCTCCAGCATGGCGTTGAAGCGCTGTCCCACCTCGGTGTTGCCATAGGTCGAGCAGCGGTGCAGCGGGCCGGTCCAGCCCTCCATCTTGCAGGCCGCGCGCTGGAACTGGAACTGATAGATCGCGGCCAGGAAGTAGCGGGTATAGGGCACCGCGGCCGGCACATGGTATTTGGCGCCCGGATCGAAGGCGTCGGCGGGACGTGGTCCCGGCGCGACAAGCCCCTGATATTTCAGCATGTCCGCGTTCCAGGCGGCGTTGTACTGATCCGGCGTCGTCTCGCCCGAGAACACGCCCCAGCGCCAGCGGTCGACCATCAGGCCGAACGGCAGGAAGGCGATCTTGTCCAGCGCCATCTTGAGCAGGAAGGGGATGTCCTCATCCGCGCCCGGCGTCGTCTTCAGAAGCCCGATCTGGTTCAGATAGGTCGGTGTCAGGGCCGACAGGCCGATGAAGTCGCCGATCGCCTCGTGGAAACCGTCGTTGGCCCCGTTGCGGAACAGCATGGGCTGATCCTTGTAGGCGCGCTGATAGTAGTTGTGCCCCAGCTCGTGGTGCACGGTGTAGAAGTCGTCGGCATTGACCTGGGTGCACATCTTGATGCGCACGTCCTCGAGGTTGTCGACGTCCCAGGCCGAGGCGTGGCAGACGACCTCGCGATCGCGGGGCCGCACGATCTGGGAGCGCTCCCAGAAGGTCTGGGGCAGGGGCGCGAGACCCAGAGACTTGTAGAAGCCCTCCCCCGTCTGAACCATCTTCGTCGCGTCATAGTCGGCGTCGGTCAGGAGCTTGGTCAGGTCGTAGCTGCTCTGACCACCGGTCGCCGGGGCGACCACGTCATAGATATTGCCCCACTGCTGCGACCACATATTGCCCAGGAGGTCGGCACGGATCGGGCCGGTCTTCGGCTGGACCGCATCACCGTATTTGGCGTTCAAACGCGCCCGGACATAGCAGTGCAGGTTCACATAGAAGGGCTTCACCTGTTCCCACAGGCGGTCCGTCTCCTTCGCAAAATCATCCGGCGGCATGTCATAGCCGGCGCGCCACATGGCCCCGGTGTCGGCGAAGCCCAGCTCGCGCGAACCTTCGTTGGCGATCTCGACCATCCGCGCATAGTCGGGTTTCATCACTGGCGAGATGGTGCGCCAGCCTTCATACAGGGCCTTGGTCTCGGCCGGATCGCGGCTCTCGGCGATCAGGACATTGGCGTCGTCGAGGGTGATTTCCTTGCCCTTGAACTCGAACTTGCCGGTCGAATAGGTCGAGTCCAGCCGGGTCGTGATCTCGGCCAGCTCAGCCGCCGCGCCCGGGCGATTGGGCGCCGGCAGGACGATGCCGAGGCGCAGCAGGTTCAGTTTGCGCCGCACGTCGGCGGGGACCTCGACGTCATTGAAGCGGGCCGCCTCATTGGCCAGCTGGACCTGCAGCTCGGTCACCTGGGCGTTGATTTTGGCCTCCAGCCACATGGTGTCGAAGGTGATGTTGGTCGCCCGGGTCCAGGCGACCCGCTGCTGATACTCGCTGATCTTCGCCAGCTCCGTCTCGGCCCCGGCGATGAAGGCGGTCGCGCCCTCGGCGGTGGCGGGCTGTTCGCCGACGGCGGGTGCGGCGGCTTCGCCGGCGGCGGCGGCGGCATCCGCAGCGGCCTCGTCGGCCAATGCCGCGGCGTCGGCGGCGCGGTCAGCGGTCGTGGCGCAGGCGGCCAGTCCAAGAGCGCAGGCGGCGACGGCGCCCAACAGATGCGTTTTCATGAGACCCTCTCCAGCAAGGCCGGCATCGGAGGCCTCGTTGCGGGTTCCGTCAACCCTGCCGGCTCAGTCGGCGCCTAGCGGGGATAGACGCAGGTCCCCAGACCCTGAACCCGCACGGTCCGGGCCGCCGCCTGGATGCGCGCCGCGCGGCGACGGACATAGGGGCCGGGTTTGGCGGCGTCATAGCGACGCGGGCTGGGCAGGATGGCCGCCAGACGCGCCGCCTGCTGCGGCGTCAGATCGCGCGCGGACTTGCCGAACCAGTGCTGAGAGGCGGCTTCCGCGCCATAGACGCCCGGCGCCCATTCGGCGACGTTCAGATAGGTCTCCATGATCCGGCGCTTGCCCCAGACGCCTTCGATCAGGACGGTGTAGCCCGCCTCCAGACCCTTCCGGACCCAGTCACGCGACGGCCAGAGAAAGACGTTCTTGGCGGTCTGCTGGCTGATGGTCGAACCGCCGCGGATCTTGCCGCCGTCATCATTGTGGTCCAGCGCCTTCTGGATGGCCTTGAAGTCGAAGCCGCTGTGCGAACAGAAGCGCGCGTCCTCGGCGCCGATGGCCGAATAGACGAGGTTGGGCGAGATGTCGTTCAGGCCGCGCCAGCGGTAGTCCAGACCCTTTCCGCCGACCAGCTGCTGCAGCATCAGCACCGTCATCGGCGGCGGAAGAACCGCATGGACCAGCACCCCGCCGATCGGCAGCAGGCACAGCACCAGAAAGACGATCAGAAACGGACGGCTGCGCCGCCCCAGCTTTGGAACCCCGAACATGGCCCCATGTTCGCCATCCAGCCTGCAATGGCAAGGCTCAGTGCTGGTTCACGTCCCACAGGAAGACCACCGCCAGCCCCACGGCCAGCACCACCCCGATGATGGCCACGACCAGACAGCCGTAAGCGCCGACCGGCGTCGGCGCGGGCTTTCGCGACTGGGTTCGGGTTTTCGGCGGACGCTCGCCAAATCGGGGGTTCATGCGCGGACGATGCGGCCGAATCCCGTTCGGTGTCGAGCCGCCAGATCGAACTCTCAGGCCTCGGCGACCCCGGCGTTTCCGTCCTCGTCGGCCCAGGCGACCCGCTGGCCGTTCGGGCTCATGGCCAGGGCGCAGATGGCCGCGCCGCGTTCGGCCTTGAGGAACCGCAGTCCCTGCCCGGCCGGATCGGCCCACCAGACGCGGCCGTCGCTGAGCCCTGCGGCCATGACGCCGAGCTTCGGCTGACCCGCGACCAGGGTCACCAGACTGCCTTCGTCATAGCCGATCTCGGTCGCCTCCTTGCCCATCGGCCCATTGGCGCCGACGAAGGGCCAGAGCACCGCCCCTTGCGCGCCCGAGGTGGCCATCAGCCGGCCGTCCGACAGGAAGGCGACGCTGCGCACCTTGGACGGATAGCCGCCCATACGCATGTCCTTGGAATCCTTCAGCCGCCAGCCGTGCAACTGGGCGTCCTGCATGGTGGAGATGAGGAAGTTTCCGTCGGGCGAGAAGGCGATGCCAGTGTGCGACCCGGCCCATTTCAACAGGGTCGGCTTCTGCTGGGCGATCCGGGCGTACCACAGGGCCGCGCCGCCATAGGTCGATGTCGCGATGCGGCGGCCCTTGGGATCGAAGGCCACGCCCGAGACTGTGCGCTCATGCTCGAAGTCGCGACGGAAGCCCATGTCGGTCGCGTCGATCACCGACAGGGTCTTGCCCGAGGAGAAGGCGATCAGCTTCGTTTCCGCCGAGGCGTCGATGGCGTCGATCCACTGGCTCTTCGCGGAAGTGGCCAGGACCCCGGCCTCCTCCTTGCGGCTCCAGATCACCCGGCCGTCGTCGCCGCCGGTGACCACGCCCTCGCCGGAGGGGTGCAGGGCGGCGCACAGGACCGCCCCGTCATGGACCTCATTGTACGATCCATCCTCGAACCGCACCGACCCGTCGCCCAGGGCGAAAACGGCGCCGTCCTTGTCGAACAGGGCGGCGGTGATCTGGGCGTCGAAGGCGAAGTGAGTCATCGGCCGCTTTTGTCCGTTTGCGTCAGGCGGCGCAACTCTCGAACCCGGCGCGGATCGCGGCCTCGTCGAGGTCGCGGCCGATGAAGACGGCGCGAGACCAGCGACGCTCGTTGGCGCCCCATTCGCGCTGGAGGTCGCCTTCCAGGATCATGTGCACGGCCTGGAAGACCAGACGGCGCTCCTCGCCCTCGACATTGATGATGCCCTTGGCCCGCAGGATGTTCTGGCCCTGCTCGCCGAGCAGCCGGTCCAGCCAGGCCGTGAATTTCTGACCGTTCAGCGGGCCGTCGACCGAGACCGAGATGCCCTTGATGTCGTCCTCATGGGCGTGACCGCGCGCGCCATGCGAATGGTCGTGCCCATGGTCATGGTGGTCATGCCCGTGGTGATCGTGGTCATGACCGTCGTGGTCGTGGTGATGGTGGTCGTGGCCGCAGTGTTCGTCGTGGACATGGCCCGCCTCGCCGTGGGCGGGGTTGGCGAACTCGGGGTTGATGTCGAGGATCCGCTCCAGATCGAAGCCGTGCAGGCCCAGCACCTGATCCAGCGGCACATTGGCCCGTTCGGCGCGGGTGATGGGGGCCAGGGGGTTGAGCTTCCTGAGGCGCTGCTCGACCGCCGTCAGCTCGGCCTCGGAGGCCAGATCGGTCTTGTTCAGGATGATGCGGTCGGCGAAGGCCACCTGCTCGCGCGCCTCCTTGGAGTCGTCCAGGCGGGCCATGACGTGTTTGGCGTCGACCAGGGCGGTGACGCTGTCCAGCTGGGTCTTGGCCTTGACGTCCTCGTCGACGAAGAAGGTCTGGGCCACCGGCCCCGGATCGGCCAGACCGGTGGTCTCCACGATAATGGCGTCGAAGGCCGGCTTGCCGGGACGCTGGCGCTTCATCAGGCCCGCGACCACGCGGATCAGGTCGCCGCGCACCGTGCAGCAGACGCAGCCGTTGTTCATCTCGAACACGTCCTCGTCGGCGCCGACGACCAGATCGTTGTCGATGCCGATCTCGCCG
>DBBK01000259.1 GCA_002292165.1 Brevundimonas sp. UBA986 | reverse complement strand
CAAGATCTGCTACATCGGCTGCGGTGTGACAACGGGTATCGGCGCGGTCATCACCACGGCGCAGGTCGAACCCGGCGCGAACGTTATCGTGTTCGGCCTCGGCGGGATCGGCCTGAACGTGGTTCAGGGCGCGCGGCTCGCCGGCGCAAACATGATTATCGGCATCGATCTGAACCCGGCACGCAAGGAAATGGCCGAACGGTTCGGCATGACGCATTTCGTCAATCCGAAGGAAGTCGACGGCGATATCGTGCCCTACCTGGTCGATCTCACCGGTGGTGGTGCCGATTACACGTTCGAATGCATCGGGAATGTGAACACCATGCGCCAGGCGCTCGAATGCGCGCATCGCGGCTGGGGTGAGAGCATCATCGTCGGTGTCGCGGGCGCCGGTCAGGAAATCTCAACCCGTCCGTTCCAGCTGGTCACGGGCCGCGTGTGGAAAGGCACCGCATTCGGTGGCGCAAAAAGCCGCCGCGACGTGCCGAAAATCGTCGACTGGTACATGGACGGCAAGATCGAGATCGATCCGATGATCACCCACACCCTGCCGCTGGAACGCATCAACGAGGCCTTCGACCTGATGCACGCGGGCGAAAGCATCCGCAGCGTCGTGGTGTTCTGAGACAACAATAACTGAGGGAGGACGACACTATGTTCACGCACCTGACGGTGGGCGCCAACGACGTCGAGGCGTCGCGCAAATTCTATGATGCGGTTCTGCCCGCACTGGGCATTCCGGCTTCGGTCGGCCCCGATCCCAAGGGCCGCTACTGGTGGCGCACCGACAAGGGCGGGTTCGCCATCGGCAAGCCGATTGACGGTCAGCCCGCCTGTCACGCAAACGGCGGCACCATCGGTTTCGCGGCCAGGGATGCGGCGATGGTCCAGGCCTTCCATGACGCCGGCGTCGCGGCTGGCGGCACGTCCATCGAAGACCCGCCCGGCGAGCGCAACGGGACCTTCGGCACGCTCAACCTGGCCTATCTGCGCGATCCGTCAGGCAACAAGATCTGCGCGGTTCATCGGCCGGGCTAAGGGGTCGCGCAAATGACAGCGCCGTCGCCCACCTGAGGGCGGCCGCGAAGGCCCGGGCCATGTCCCTCGGCTGAGAGCTGGGACATGGCCCGGGATGGGCGCCGCTCCAGCGCGGTGCGCCTGCTCGGCGTACTTTGACGAGCCTTGACGGCAAGGTGTGGGAATTTCTCGCCTGAATAATTGCAACGGCGACAAAGTTGTTTCCTTGAAAGCGCACGTGATGGAATATTTTTTGTTCCGCGCACCTATAAGTAAAATACGCTACCTAGGGTTAGTCCCGCATTAACCCTCTCCATGGCACGGCTTTCGCGTGGGCTAACGGCCAACGGGGGCGAAAGTGGTTGTCTAAGAAGTTTGATGGATCGTGCTCCTAGTGGAGACGGTCGCCCATAAATTGCGCCAAGGGCTACGTTACCGTCCCCAAGAAGACGGAAAGTATTTGGAAACGCTTTTGTCCTGTCCCCGGGACCTTACTTCAAATACGCGCGCCCGTTAAACCTGGGTTGCCTTTTGAAAATGCACGTCGTGCCGCCAGAATGAGCGGACGCTTGATCTATTCATTATTGACCAAACTCAGGGCTTTCTTGACCATGAAATCTATTCTTCTCGCCGGCGCAGCGATGTGCGCGCTGACGTTCGGCACCCCAGCTCTCGCGCAGAGCCAAACGCCCGATGTCGCTGAGCTCGTGAGCCTGTTGCGGGCCCAGTCCGAAGAGATAGCCGCACTGCGTGCTCGTCTGGATGCTGTCGATGGAGGCGGCCAGACGGCTGTCGTCAACCGCCAGGCAGCGGCCCAGGTCGATGCGACCGCCGACTCGGCCTTCGTGCCCGGCAACGCTGTGGCGAACCCGCCGATTCAACTGATAACCACCGGGCAAGGGGGCGCCGCCAATCCCGCCAATGTGACGACGGAGTGGAGGGGCGGTCTGCCGACCTTCCGTTCGCCGGACGGCAACTACCGGTTCAAGGTCCGCGGCCGGATCATCAGCCACGCCAGCACCACCTTCGGGTCCGAGTTCGACGACCGCAACATCACCACGACCGGAATGCGCGCTGCCCGTATCGGTATCGAGGGGTCAGCCGGCTCGCATTTCTTCTACCAGTTCGAAAACGACTTCGCTGACAACGTGTCAGATGTCGGCACGCTGTTTGTCGGCTGGCGTGACAAGATCAACAAGGATATCTCCTACGACGTCCGCTTCGGCAACATGTTCAACGACCGCGGGTTCGAAGGATCGGGCGGATCCGATGCCCCGCCGTTCCTGGAGCGTAACGTCGTCGGGACGGCGATCATCCCGCAACGCGGCTTCTATGGCATCGCTCTGATGCCGAGAATCTTCTGGAACAGCGGCCACGCCTCACTCACCATCAGCGGCGACACGGTCGACAACCGCCAAACCGCCGCCGACAGCCTGACCGTCATGGGCCGGGCGCACTGGAACCCGGTCAAGACCGACCGCAGCATCGTGCACCTGGGGCTGTGGGGCTTTGACGAGCAGCTCTCCTCAGTGAACGGTTCGCTGACCCGCAACACGGTGATCGGCGGGCGCTTCAACGGCAACCTGCGTGTCTCCAGCGGTACGCTGACCGGCGGCACCAGCACCACGGGCTACGGCCTGGAAGCCGGCGGCTATGTCGGGTCGGTGTGGGCGATGGCCGAGGCCGGCGAACGCAACGCAGCGCTGGACGCCGGACGTCCCGACTTCAAAACGCGCGCCTTCAGCGTCTCGAGTGGTTGGTTCGTTACCGGCGAACTGCCGCCGTACAACGCTCTTCTCGGCACGTTCGCTCAACCCAACGTGCTGCGCCCCGTCTTTGAGGGCGGTCCCGGTGCGATCGAACTGTTGGCTCGCTACGAGGATCTGGAGTTCTCGGGCGTTCCCACCGCCGGTCAGGGATGGGCCGCCACCGCCGGCGCCAACTGGTATCTGGACGACGTCATTCGCCTGCAGTTCAACGTAATCCACTGGAACGCGACCAACCGCTTCGGTGCGTTCAGTGGCAACGACAGCGGCGAAACCATCAGCGCGGGTATCGGCGTCACCTACTGAAGACCCTTCTATTGCAAGAGCGCGGCAGCCCGGTCCCTGAGGCCGGGCTGTCCTGTCGTTTAGCGCAAGAGGTTTCCCTGGGGCGCGGGCCGCAGACCCACCCCCGACCGTGGCCCTTTCGTGAGGCGATACTTCGTCCCGCTGGTCACAGCGAAGGTGAAACTGTTCCGCAAGTTCGCTAATGCTCCTGCATCCCAGACCTGATGCCGGAGTCGCCTTGCCCCTGGAAATGCTCAAGACCCATGCCGTTCACGGCGGGACGCTGCGCTATCTGAGGCATGACAGCGCGACAACCGGCACGCCCATGACCCTGTCGGTCTTCGTCCCGCCCGGCGAAGGTCCGTTCCCGGTGCTGATCTGGCTGTCGGGCCTGACCTGCACCGAGGACAACTTCACGACCAAGGCCGGGGCCTATCGGTCGGCGGCCGAGCATGGCGTCATCGTCGTGGCTCCCGATACCTCGCCGCGCGGACCGGACCTGAAGGGCAGGGCGGTCGCCGACGATGCGGCCTATGATCTGGGCCAGGGCGCCGGTTTCTACGTCGACGCCACCGAGAGGCCCTGGGCGCCGCACTTCCGCATGGAGACCTATGTCACGGACGAACTGATCGCCCTGATCGACGCGGAGTTTCCGACAACGAGGGCGCGGTCGATCAGCGGCCATTCCATGGGCGGGCACGGCGCCCTGACGCTCGCCCTGCGTCATCCCGAATTGTTCAAATCGGTCTCGGCCTTCGCCCCCATCGCCTCACCGACGCGTTGCGCCTGGGGCGAGAAGGCCTTTACCGCCTATCTGGGCGAGGACCGGTCGCTTTGGGACGTGCATGACGCCGCGAAACTGGTCGAGGCCGGCGCCGCCAAGGGGGTGTTCGACGACATCCTGATCGATCAGGGCGACGCCGACGGCTTCCTCGCCGACCAGCTCAAGCCCGAGCTTCTGGTCGAGGCGGCCAGGGCCGCGGGCCAGACCCTGACGCTCAGGATCCAACCCGGGTACGACCATTCCTATTTCTTCATGGCCAGCTTCATCGCCGACCACGTCGCCTTCCACGCCAAACGATTGAAAGCCTGATGACTGACACTGCCCAGTCCGACTACGCCGAAATGTTCGCGGCCTTGTGCCGTGAACTGGGCTACTGCCTGCACGCCAAGGGGGAGAAGCGGGTGATTGCGGCCCTGCCTCAAGGGCTGGACGCGGCCGTGACGGCGGTGCTGGAGGCTGAGGGCGCCGATGTTCTCAACACGGCCGGTTCCCTTAAGCGCCAGATCCGCGACTGTCTGAAGGCCAATCTGCCCGCCGGCTGACAGAGGCTAGAAGGGGAAATGCTGGCCGCTGTCGTGGCAGAGGCGTTCTTCAAGCCGGTGGTGGACCTTGCCGCGCATCTGGCGCCGCGCGCGCAGGGCGTCATGCAGATGATCCGCCAGGCACAGGATCTGTTCGTCGGCCATATATTCCGCGGCGTCGCAGACCTGCTTGCAGAGCAGATTGAGCTGGGTCTCGCTCAGGCGTGGCGGGTGATAGTCCAGCGAGTGTTGCACGCGTCAGTCCTTCTATCGTCTCCCGGCAGCCCTCCCAACCGAAGCCATCAATGGTTGTGTGCGGCGATCTGTTCCCGAGCAAGATAGCTAACGACTCGCAACAGGAACGAAATCGCATCCTTCGGCTTGGGTTCGGCGAAAGGGCGGACTATCTGCTGCCTGCACAACCTTGACCGCACAACCCCGCCGCACGGAGCTCTCCCATGGCCTTCACCCTGCCCCCGCTGCCCTACGCCTATGACGGCCTGTCGCCGGTGATCAGCAAGGAGACGCTGGAGTTCCACCACGACAAGCACCATCAGGCCTATACGGACAACCTGAACAAGGCGCTGGACGGCCTGGCCGAGGCCGAGGGCAAGTCGCTGGAAGAGATCTTCGCCGAGATGTCGAAATACCCCAAGGCCGTCCGCAACAACGGCGGCGGCTACTGGAACCATATCTTCTACTGGGAAAGCATGGCCCCCGCCGATGAGGCCGGCGCCCCTTCGGCCGAGCTGGCCGCCGCCATCGACGCCGACCTGGGCGGCATGGACGCCTTCAAGACCGCCTTCGAACAGGCCGGCGTGACCCAGTTCGGCTCCGGCTGGGCCTGGCTGATCTTCGCCGACGGCAAGCTGAAGGTGATCAACACGCCGAACCAGGACAACTCCCTGATGGACATCAATCCGGACAAGGGCGTGCCCCTGCTGGTCAACGATGTCTGGGAACACGCGTACTATCTCGACTACCAGAACAAGCGCCCGGCCTTCCTCGGCGCCTTCTGGCCGATCGTGAACTGGAACAAGGTCAACGAACGTTTCGCCGCCGCCAAGGCGGGCTGAAACCCACGGGTTTGAATACAGCGCCCGCCGGTCGATCCGGCGGGCGTTTTTGTCACTGGAGGATGCTTCGATGAAACTGCTGACAACCGGCGCCGTCGCCGCCCTGATGCTGGCCGCCGCGGCCTGCGTCCCTGCCGAGAATGCGAAGCGGCCTGAGGCCAAGGCCGAGGCGGCGGCTGTTGTCGCTTCCGACGCGGTGCATCCGTTCAAGGTTGGATCGCTTCAGGCCTATGCCCTGCTGGACGGTGACAACCTCGTGCCCAACGACAACTCGGTGTTCGGTGTCGGCCAGACGCCGGAAGCCGTCGCCGCGGTTCTGACCGCCGCCGGTCAGCCGACGGATGGTCTGGCGCTGAGCATCCATCCCCTGCTGGTCAAGGACGGCGACCGCACGGTCCTGATCGACGCCGGCGCGGGCGCCGCCTTTGGCGACAAGGCCGGCAAGCTGGGCTCCAGCCTGGCCGAGGCGGGTATCGACCCGGCGACGATCACCGACGTGCTGATCTCCCACGGCCACCCCGACCATGTCGGCGGTCTGGTGACGGCCGACGGCGCCCTGACCTATCCGAACGCCACGATCCGCATGTCGGAGGCGGAATGGGCTTCGCTGCAGGCCAATACCGACATGGCGGTCCTGGTCCAGGCCATCGCGCCGAAGGTTCAGGCCTTCGCCCCCGGCGCCGTCGTCGCGCCCGGCATCACCGCCATCGCCCTGGCGGGCCATACGCCCGGTCATACGCTGTACGAGATCGCCTCGGACGGCCAGAAGCTGCTCTATGCCGGTGACACGGCCCACCACTTCGTCGTCTCTCTGGCCCATCCGGAATGGGCCATGGGCTATGACGGCGACAAGGTCGCGGGCGCCGCGCAGCGGCAGGCGGAGCTCGCCGCCCTCGCCGCTTCGGGCGAGCGCGTTTACTTTCATCATTTCCCCTTCCCGGGCGTCGGGCGGGTTCAGAAGGCCGCCGAGGGCTATATCTGGGTTCCGGAGAGCTGAGGTCTGAGACCAAAGTCATACGGCGAGAATGTAAAACAATCTTTGGTTGCGTACTGAGTATTCACCAGTATACCGTTGTCCGGTAACGGTCATACGGGGGCGGATTATTAACCAGCGGCGGTTAGGGTGTGCTGTCCAAAAGCAGCTCTCCCCGGCCGTCGATGCGCATTCTGACCTGTCTGGTCCAAGACCATAACCTTCTGCTCGTCCTTCTGGCGGCCGCGATCTGCGTGGTCGGCGCTTGGACCAGCATCCGGTTGTTCAACCGCATCCGCAGCCGTCTGGACGGCCAGAAGGCGGCCTGGCTTTTCCTCGGCGCGGTGGCCGCCGGGGCGACCATCTGGTGCACCCACTTCGTGGCCATGCTGGCCTATCAGCCGGGCGTGGCGGTGACCTACGCCCCGGTTCTGACCGGCGTTTCCCTGCTGGTGGCCGTGATCGGCTGCGGCCTGGCCATGGGTGTCGGCGCCCTGAACCACCGCCTGGCCCCGGCCGTCGGCGGCGCCATCTTCGGCGGAGCCGTCGCGACCATGCACTACACCGGCATGTCGGCCTTCGCGGTCGACGCCTTCGTCATCTGGTCCGGCCCCTATGTCGCCGCCTCCCTGATCGCGGCCCTGGGTCTGGGCGCCCTCAGCTTCCATCTCGCGACCCGCGAGGACGCGCTCAAGAACCATCTGATCGGCGCCGGCGTCATGGTCCTGGCCATCGTCGCCCTGCACTTCACCGGCATGGGCGCGATGGAGATCATCCCCTTCGCCCCGCGCGACATGGCCACCACCGCCGACGACGCCTCGGCGATCATGGCCCTGGGCGTCGCCGGCGTGGCCTTCCTGGTGCTGGGCATCAGCGTCGCCAGCCATATGATCGACGCCCAGATGAGCGCCCAGTCGCGCTCGCGCCTGCATGACCTGATGGAGGGCTCCGTCGACGGCATGTTGGTGGCCCGGGACGGACAGGTGGTCGCCGCCAACTCCGCCTTCCTGACCCTTTCCGGCTTCGACCTTGATGTCCTGATCGGCCAGCCGGTCGAGCGCTTCATCGAGGGCGCGGACGCCATGACGGAAGGGGCCCTGATCCAGTGCCAGCTGGCCTCCTTCGCCGAGGGCGCCGTTCCGGTCGAGGTCGCCATCCGTCATGAGACCGGGGTCGGCGGCCAGGCCGTCATCTTCGCCGTGCGCGACCTGCGCGCCCGTCTGGCGCAGGAGCGCCGCATCAGCCATCTGGCCCGCAACGACAGCCTGACCGGCCTGCCCAACCGGACCTCCTTCCTGGAGAGGCTGGAGCGCAGCGTCGCAACCCTGAAGGGCGGCGAAAGCCTGGCCCTGCTGGCGATCGACCTGAACCGCTTCAAGGAGGTCAACGACCTCTACGGCCACGCCGCCGGCGACCAGCTTCTGATCCACGTCGCGGACCAGATGCGGGGCGCGCTTCAGGAGGGCGAGTTCGTCGCCCGCCAGGGCGGGGACGAGTTCGTGGTCATCGTGCCGGGCGTGGACCGCGACGGCGCCTTCCGCGCCGCCGAGCGCATCCGGGCGGCCATCATCGTCCCGACCGAGATCGAACGCGCCGAGGTCGGCTGCGGCGCCGCGATCGGCATCGCCCTGTATCCCGACGATGCGACCGAGACCTCCAGTCTGATCAACGACGCCGACCTGGCCATGTACCGGGCCAAGGGTTCGCTGACCCGGTCGATCTGCTTCTATGAAGAGGCGATGGACGAGGCCGTCCGCACTCGCCGCCGCCTGACGCAAGGTCTGCGCGAGGCGCTGGACCAGAACCAGTTCCAGCTCCACTACCAGGTCCAGGGTTCGCTCGAGACCGGCAAGGTCACGGGCTATGAGGTTCTGCTGCGTTGGCGCCAGGACGATGGTTCCTTCATCCCGCCGGACAGGTTCATTCCCCTGGCCGAGGAGACCGGCCTGATCCTGCCGATCGGCGAATGGGTGCTGCGCGAGGCCTGCCGCGAAGCCGCGAGCTGGGCCGAGCCGCACAAGATCGCCGTCAACCTGTCGCCGATCCAGCTGGCCCACGTCGACCTGCCGCGTCTGGTCCACCAGATCCTGATCGAAACGGGCCTGAAGCCCGCGCGTCTGGAGCTGGAGATCACCGAGACGGCGATGATCACCGATCTGGACCGCACCACCCACATCCTGCGTCAGCTGAAGCTGCTGGGCGTGTCGGTGGCCATGGACGACTTCGGCACCGGCTATTCGTCCCTGTCGACCCTGCGGGCCTTCCCGTTCGACAAGATCAAGCTGGATCGCTCGTTCATGCTGGAGCTGGACGAAAGCCCCCAGTCCAAGGCCATCATCCGCGCCGTCCTGGCCCTGGGCGAAAGCCTGGAGATCCCGGTCCTGGCCGAAGGGGTCGAGACCATGGATCAACTGACCTTCCTGCGCGAACAGGGCTGTGACGAGGTCCAGGGCTATCTGCTGGGCCGCCCCAAGCCCGAGGCCGAACAGGTCGCGGCGCCCGAGGCCATCCTGTCGAGCGAGGCCGACTTCGAGGAGCATCGCCGGGTCGCCTGACACCGGTGACCCGACCTCCGTCGCGCCGCGAAAGTCCATACGGACATTGACTCAGGAGGGGCGGGCCGTCATAAGCCCGCCTTTCCCGCATTCGGCCCATGGTCGAAGGCGCGAATTCACTACGGACGATGCGTGGACCGCCGTTGAGATCGTCTTCCCACTTTCGGGGAGGCCGGGCCGCATCAAGTTGAAGAGATACGAATGTCCAAGCGCCACAGCGCCAAGTACAAGATCGACCGCGCCATGGGTGAAAACCTGTGGGGCCGCGCCAAGAGCCCGGTCAACAAGCGGTCCTACGGCCCCGGCCAGCACGGCCAGCGCCGCAAGTCCAAGGTTTCCGACTTCGGCCTGCAGCTGAAGGCCAAGCAGAAGCTCAAGGGCTACTACGGCAACCTGACCGAAAAGCAGTTCCGCAAGACCTATGACGAGGCCGCTCGCCGCAAGGGCAACACCTCGGAAAACCTGATCGGTCTGCTGGAAGCCCGTCTTGACGCGATCGTCTATCGCGCCAAGTTCGTCCCGACCGTCTGGGCCGCCCGTCAGTTCGTCAACCACGGCCACGTCACGGTCAACGGCAAGAAGGTGAACATCGCCTCCTACCGCGTGAAGCCGGACGACGTCGTCGCCGTCAAGGAAGCCTCGCGCAACATGGCTCTGGTGCTTGAAGCCCAGCAGTCGTCGGAACGCGACATCCCTGACTACATCGAACAGGGCGACCGTGGCTTCTCGGTCCGCTTCGTCCGTCAACCCGAACTGGCCGACGTGCCGTTCGCGGTGAAGATGGAGCCGAACCTGGTCGTCGAATACTACGCGTCCTAAGTTCGATCCGTTCGAAATGGAGAGGGCCCCGGAGCGATCCGGGGCCCTTTTTCTTTGGCCCGCCGGTCGCCCGCAGGCCGGAGGAAAGACGATGCCCGATATGGTTCTGGTCACGCCCGCGGCCGCGCATCTGGACAGCTATGTCCAGGCGCTGGAGACCGGCTGGTCGCCCGACAGCACGCGCGGTAGGGAGGCGGCGGACCAGCAGCTGGCGCTGATCCGGACCGACCCGGCGGCCTTTCTCGCTTCGCTGGATGATCCGGAGGCGCGGGGCGCGCCCGTCGAACTGCCTGACGGCAGCACGGTGCCGCGCCTGCCGGGCGTGATCCGCTGGATGTGGGACGGCGCCTTCTGCGGCATGATCGGCTTCCGCTGGCAGGCGGGGACGGCCGAGCTGCCACCCTCCTGCCTGGGACACATCGGCTATAATGTCGTGCCGTGGAAACGCGGGCAGGGGCATGCGACGCGCGCCCTGTCCATGATGCTGGGTGAAGCGCGTCGTCTCGGCATGCCCTGGGTCGAACTGACCACCACGCCCGACAACGCCTCTTCGCGGTATGTGATCGAGGCCAACGACGGGCGGCTGGTCGAACGGTTCGAGAAACTGCCGGCCTATGGCGGCGGCGAGGCCCTGCGGTTCCGGATCGATCTCTAGGTTCGCGCATTTCTCTCCAGCAGGAGACCGATGTTCGATTGGGACGCCCCGACACGCCACAAACACCCCGGCACCCGCAGGGCGCTGGCGGCCTATGCCGCGATGGCGGGGTTCTCGCTTCTCATCTGGATGGGCGTGACCGCCGCCGTCCTGAAATAGGCGCGCCTAAAGCGCCGGCTGCGGTCCGTATTCCCACGCATAGGGCACGCCGGTGTCGCCGAGGATGAAGCGGACCAAGGCCGGGAAGGCCGCCTCCGACCGGACGTCGTTGGACAGGATCAGGACGCAGCGGCGGCTGGCCTCGACGCAGACCCAGCTGTTGCCGGTCGAGTCATTGTGGCCGCCCTTGAAGAAGCCCGGACCCTGAGGGCCTGTGAAGGTCACCACGCCGAGACCGGCGGACAGGCCCGGGTGTTGCTCCGCCGCCGGCAGTTCGTCCTGGAAGCTGGGGAACTGAGTCGCGGTCTTGATCGGCAGTTGCGGCCGGACCAATTCGGCGGCCGAGGCGGGGCTCAGGCCGTCGCGACGGACGTAGGCGGCGACGAACTTCGACAGGTCGGCGATGGTCGTGTCCATCGATCCGGCGGCCCGGGGTTTGGAGCGTTCGTCATGCGGCTCGACCGAGCCGTCCGCAGTCCAGCCGTCAGCCAGATTGGTCGCGAAGTCGGGCCGCCACATCATCCCGGTCATGGGCATGCCGAAGCGGTCGAAGACCCGGCGCTGCATCTCAGCGCCGATGTCCATGCCCAGACCCTGCTCCAGCACGAACTGCAGCAGGATCAGGCCGTCGCCGGAGTAGGCGTAACGTGTCCCCGGATCGTAGTGGATCTTCAGCTTCCCGTCGGGCTCCAGAAAGCCGAAGTTGGAAAAGCCCGCCGAATGGGTCAGCAGGATGCGCGGGGTGATGGTCCGCCAGCGCGGGTCGTCAGCCAGGCCGCGATAGTCGGCGTAGCGGTCGGAGAGCTCCTCGCTCCAGTATTCCGGCAGGGGTTTTGGCAGGTAGGCCGCGATGGGGGTGTCGAGATCGATCTTCCCCTCGTCGACCAGCTGCATCACCGTCCAGGCGAAGACGGCCTTGGTCAGGGAGGCGCCGTACATGACGGTGTCGGTTTCGAGCGGATCGCCCTTGGCGTTGCGGTCGCCCCAGGCCCTGACCTGGGTCACCTGACCGTCATCGATGACGGCCAGCGCCAGCCCCTCGGAATGGGTCGCGCCCATCAACCGTGTGACTTCGGCGTCGATAGCGGCGGGCGAGGGGATCGGGCGGCTTTCAGCCCCCGTTTGAGCCAGGGCCGGCGCGGCGACTGTCAGCAGGGCCATGGCGGCGAGGGCGGCGAGAGACGTCACGGGCGTGGGCATCAAGGCCATGGGGAGCAACTCGCTTTTCGGGTGCGTTCAGGGGCGAATTAAGCGCATAATGGGCTTCTGGCTGTTGAGGGTAAGGGGCATGGCGCCCGTTCGCGCATTAATTCTTTGTGGGGTTTCCGGCCTCGCTCTGACCGCCCTGTCGGCCTGCGCCTCCGTGACCTCGCGGCTGGGTCTCGGGCCGGAGCAACAGGCCGGGGTTTCGCAGCCCATGCCGGGCGTGCTCGAGCCCATCCACGCCGCGGCCCTGGTCAACAACACCGCCGTCTTCTGGGTCAGCTCGAACGGCTGCACCAAGAAGGATGACCTGCGTCCCTTCGTGGCGGCGCGCGGCGACGAGTCGGTCATCACCCTGCGCCGTATCACCGAGGATCTGTGCGCCACCCCCGAAGACGAGGGAGTGGAGATCAAATGGTCGTTCGAGGAGTTGGGGCTGAAGCCCGGCGCGCGCGTCTCGGTCAACAACCCCTACCAGCTGCCCCAGACCTGAAATTTAAGCCGGGGCGTGCACCCGGCCGTAGCCCGGCCAGGTGCTGTCGGTCGCCCGTGCATACTGGTCCGGCAGGCCCTCGGGTTGACCCAGGGCCGACGCCGCGTGGTGCGGCCAGTTGGGATCGTCCAGCACCGCGCGGGCGATGGCCACGGCGTCGGCCTGGCCCGAGGCGACGATCTGTTCGGCCTGATGGGCGTCATAGATCATGCCCACGGCGATGACGTTGGCCTCGGGAAGCGCCGCTTTCACGGCTTCGGCGAAGGGCAACTGATAGCCGGGTTGGTCGCCCGGGATCTTCGCCGTCGCGACATTGCCGCCACTGGTCAGGTGCAGATAGTCGTAGCCCAGATCGTGCAGGGCGCGGCTGAAGGCGACCGCCTCGTCCGGGGTGATGCCGCCATCGGTCCAGTCCGAGCCGTTCAGGCGGGCGCCCAGGGCTCGTGTCCGGGGCCAGGCGTCGCGCAGGGCCGCCGCGACCCGCAGCGGGAAGCGCATGCGGTTCTCCAGCGAGCCGCCGTAGTCGTCCGTCCGGCGGTTCGACAACGGCGACAGGAACTGGGTCAGCAGATAGCCGTGGGCGGCATGCAGCTCGACCACGTCGAAGCCGGCGCGCTGGGCCCGCTGGGCGGCCTGGACGAAGCCGTCGACGACGCGCTGCATCCCGGCCTCGTCGAGGGCCTCGGGCGTATGCCAGTCGTCGCGGAAAGGCTCGGCGGAGGCGGAGACCGTCTGCCACGCCTTGTCGGCGCCGGCCGGGCCGCCGCGCTCGACCCAAGGCGGATTGGTCGAGGCCTTGCGACCCGCATGGGCCAGCTGGATGCCGACGGGCGTGTCGGAATAGGTGCGGATCTGCCGGATCAGGGTCGCGAAGGCGGCCTCCTGTTCGTCGTTCCACAGGCCGGTGTCGGCCCAGGAGATGCGGGCCTCGGGCACGATCCCCGTCGCCTCGACGATCACCAGGGATGCGCCCGACAGGGCCAGCTTGCCCAGGTGCTGGGCATGCCAGGGCTGGGGCACGCCGTCGATGGCCGAATACTGGCACATCGGGGCGATGACGATGCGGTTCTTCAGCGTCAGGGGACCGACGGCGAGAGGCGAAAACAGCTGGCTCATGAAAGCGTCCGTGGCGGAGGAGGCTCAGTAGCTATGCCGGTTGCGGATCGGATCAAGGGGCGCCGCCCACGGACCCGTCAGGCGTGAAACCCTTTCCGATTATTCACGTGTCTTTTGAACGGCGTCGGGTGATCAAGGATCACAAGCTTCAGTAAGGGGATCTCACCAATGCTTCGTCTCGCCCTCGCCATCGCCATCGCCGCCCCGCTGCTGTCGGGCTGCATCATCATCGCCACCGACAAGCCGACCACCCGCGTCGTCCAGACCACCCCGGCCGACGCCCAGTAATGCGTGCCGTCAAGGGCCTGCTTCTGGCGGCGGCGATCACGCCGCTGCTGGGGGCCTGCGTGATCTATGACAGCGGCGGAGAGGACAAGGTCTCCGTCCGCGTCGGGTCGCACACCACCATCGCCTCCAGCGACGATCTGGAGGTGCTGCGCGCCGTGCGTTTCGAACCGGGCGCCCTGGTGGTCCGGGCCGATTCGAACGGCTGCACCGACGCCTCGGCCTTCGCGGTCGAGGTTTCCGAAGGCGACGGGCCGACCCGCCTGACGCTCACACGCCGCACGCCCGACGCCTGCAAGGCCCTTGTGCCCGAAGGCGTCGAGCTGCGCTGGACCTACGAAGAACTGGGCCTTCAGCCCGGCAAGTCGGTCAGCGTGACCAACCCGGTCCGACTGCCCTAGCAGACCGGAAAAAGGGGCGGGCGCCGCCGCGTCCGCCCTTCTCGGCCCGCCCCCGAAGGCGCTAGAAGACGGCATGTCCTCCGCCCTGCCTGATGCGCCCCTTCCCGACGCGAGCCGCAACTGGGTCGACGCCCATGCGCCGGAAGCCCTGAAGCCGTGGCTGAAGCTGGGCCGCTTCGATCGCCCCATCGGCATCTGGCTGTTGCTCCTGCCCGGCTGGCAGGGGATCGCGCTCGCCCACGCCCGCTATTCCGAAGCGCCCGGCCTCTATGCCCTGTGGCTGTTCGTCGGCTTCGGCCTCGGCGCGTGCCTGATGCGGGCCGCGGGCTGCGCCTTCAACGACATCGTGGATCGCGACATCGACGCGAAGGTCTCGCGCACCGCCCTGCGCCCCATCCCGTCGGGCCGGATCTCGGTCAAACAGGCCTGGGCCTTCGTCATCAGCTGCAGCCTGATCAGCCTGCTGATCCTGCTCACCCTGAACCTCCCCGCCATCCTACTGGGCGTCGGATCGCTGGCCCTCGTCGCGGCCTATCCCTTCATGAAGCGGATCACCTGGTGGCCCCAGGCCTGGCTTGGCCTGACCTTCAACTGGGGCGCCCTGATGGGCTTCGCCGCCGCCGTGACGGTCGCGGCCGCCGGCTTCGTCGCCAAGGCCTCGGTGGAGACTGGCGCGAGCGCCGGCGCCCTGGAACCCGTCTGGAGCCTTCAGGACGCCCTGCCGGCCCTGTTTCTCTATGCTGGCGGGGTATTCTGGACCTTGGGCTATGATACCGTCTACGCCCTTCAGGACATCGAGGACGACGCCATGGTCGGGGTGAAGTCCTCGGCGCGGCGGCTGGGCCCGGCGGTCAAACAGGGCGTTGCGACCTTCTATGTCCTGACGGTGCTCTGCGCCCTCGCCGCCGGCTGGGCGGCGGGACTGGGGCCGCTGTTCTACGCCGCCGTCCTGGTCTACGCGGGTCATCTGGTCTGGCAGGTGCGGACGCTTCGCCCCGAGAACGCCACGCTCGCGCTGAAACTGTTCAAGTCGAACCGGGAAGCCGGTTTCATCCTGCTGGGCGCCCTCGCGCTCGGCGCCGTCCATTTCGCCTGAGGAGCCCTTCCGCATGACCTCCGCCCGGATGATCAAGGCCCTGCTGCTGACCCCCCTCGCTGTGGCCGCCGTCGCCGCGACCCTGTCGGCCTGCAACCGCGACAAGGACAAGGCTGCCGCTCCGGCGTCCGCCCCCGCGGCGACCGTGACCGAGACCCCCGCCTCGGCCGGCGCGCCCTTCGGCTACAAGTCCGAGACGCCGTACGCCACGGTCGAGTTGAAGCTGCCCGAGGCGGTGCGCAACCAGCCCGACCTGCACGTCCGCCTCTATTCGGAATCGGTCAAGGACCTGAAGGCCTTCGTCGAGGGCGCCCAGGCAGACCGCACCGAGGCCGGCGGCGATCAGGGCATGCCCGCCTATGAATCCCTGATCACCTTCGACACCCCGGTCGAGACCGGCAAGCTCTTCAGCCTGGCCCGGTCGGACTATGAGTTCACCGGCGGGGCGCACGGCAATACGGCCTATACCGGCGTCCTGTGGGACAAGGCGATGAAGCGGCCGGTCACGGCGGCGGGCCTGCTGAAGCCGGGCGTGGCCCTCTCGGCGCTGGACGGCCTGCTGTGCACCGCCGTCAACGCCGAGAAGCGCAAGCGCGACCCGCAGGCCGAGACCGTCAGCCTGAACCCCAAGGACGCCTCGGGCTGGAGCTGCCCCCACGCCGCCGACACCCCCATCGTTCTGGCCCCGAGCACCGAGCCGGGCAAGGCGGGCGGTCTGGTCTTCCTCGTCGGCCCCTATCAGGTCGGCCCCTATGCCGAGGGCGCCTATCAGGTGCCGGTGCCGCAGGCCGCGATCCGCAGCCTGCTGGCCCCCGCCTATGCCGACGAGTTCGCCGGCGCACCGGTGATGCCGAAGGGCTAGGCGCTACTTCAGGAACTCATCGATCAGTGCGTCGAAGCGGGCGGGCTGGTCGGCCATGATGAAGTGGCGGCTGCCGTCGACGCGGACCAGCTTCACTCCGGGCAGGGCGGCGTATTCGTGCGCCCAAAGGCCATCGGCCATGGCCGCGGGGGCGCCGCCGTCGGCGTCCGAGGCATAGACGGCGGTGACCGGCGTGGTCATGCCGGCCAGACCGGGGCGGGCGTCGGTGGTCATGACGTCCTTCAGGGCGGCGGCGAGGGCGCGGCGGTCGCTGGCCATGGACCATTCGACGACGAGGGCGCGGGTGGCGGGATCGCGGACGAGGCCGGCGGCCGTCTGGGCCTGCTGGGCGCGGAAGGTCGCCTCATCGGCGGACAGGATGCCGGTGGCGGCCTGATCGGCGAAGGGGCGGGCCTGTTCCGCCGTGACCTGCGGTCCGTACATGGCGCTGAAGAAGGGCAGGGAGTCGACGCTCATCAGTCGCCCGACCAGTTCGGGGTGGGCCTGGGCCAGCAGCAGGCCCGAGAGGCCGCCCATGGAATGGCCGATGACGGCGGGGTGGTCGAGACCGGCGGTGCGGATGTAGCGGGCCAGTTCCTCGACCTCGGGGGCGACGAAGGCGCCGTCGCCGTGGCTCCAGGGTTCGCCCGCGAAGCCGGACAGCTGGACCAGATGGACGCGATGGGCCGCCGACAGTCGGGCCGCCAGCGAACGCCACACCTCGCGCGCGGAGGCGAGGCCGGGGATCAGGATGACGTCGGGGCCGGAGCCGATCACCTCGACCGACAGCCGGTCGGAGGCGAAGGCGCCAGCGGAAGCCTGAGGTTGGGGCGTTTCAGCGTGAGCGTGACGGCTGCTGACGCTGATCGCCGTGATGATGGCGACCAGAATGGCGACCTTGGGGAATGGGCGCGCGCAGGCGCCGCGCAGGAGCGCGTGGAACATCTCATATATCCTTGTAAGGTTATCCTGACTTTACGTCAGGCGAGGTCAGGCGTGCGGGTTTTCGAAGATGTCTTCGACAGGCCGGGCGAACAGCACGGCCACCCGGTAGGCGAGGTCGAGGGAGGGGTCGTGCTTCTCGGTCTCGAGGGCGTTGACGGCCTGACGCGAGACCCCCAGCGCCTGACCCAGCTGTTCCTGGGTCCAGCCGCGTTCGACGCGCAGAAGCTTCAGCCGGTTCTTCATTTCGAGGTCCGGATGAAGGGCGCGCTGACGCCCCAGAAGAACCAGAACAGCGGATAGATCAGCCAGGCGGGCAGGTGATAGGCGCCGGCATAGCTCTCGCCAAAGCCCCACATGCTGGCGACCGCCATCGACAGGCCCGAGGCGATAATGAACTGTTTGGCGGTCAGGGCGCGCACGAACTCGTCGGAGTCGCGGATCAGGCTGAGCGTCGCCCAGATCTGACCGACGACGGGCGCCGAAATGACCAGCGCCAGAACCCAGGCGGCAGGCTTGCCCATGATTTCGTCGAAGGCGCCGAAGATGGCTCCCGTATTGACCAGGGCATAGGGGATCATGAAGGCCATGGTCCGGATGACGTATTTCCGGTGAGCCGGGGTGGTCGATTTGCCGAGCGCGAGCATGACGCGTTCTCCTGACTTGATGTCAGGAGAACATGACACGACCTTCGTGTAAGGTCAACATGACTTTTCGTCAGGGCTGCCTGACGTTCAGAATGGACCGTTCGAGACCACCCGCTCGTCGATGGTGGCGCGCAAGGCCGCGATGCGGCGGTCATAGGCGCGGCGCAGGCAGGGGACGTCGGCGCCGCAGCGGCCGCGCCCCGCCAACCATTGGGCCTGTTCGCGCCGGATGGCGTCGCGCGATCCCATCGGCACCAGCTTCTGGATCAGACCGTAGAGGACGGACAATTCGACGTCGCGATCCTCCAGAACGCGGTTGCCGCAGATGGCCCGCTCGTCGGTCGAGCGGGCGCGGGCGCAGTCGAAGCTGGCCGCCCGTGCAGTCGAGGCGAGGGGCGTGACGCCCTGACCGACGGTCAGAATTCCAGCGAGGGCGAGGGTGGAAACGATCAGGCGAAACGGGCGCATATCCGGTCTCCGATGACGGAATCGGGCGCACGCTAGTCCCGCCTTCCTTGCGGCGCTATCCTGAACCCATGTCAGCCGCACCCCGCGTCTCGCCGTCCGACCTGTTCACGCCCGAGGAATGGGCGCCGTTCCAGTCGCGCTCGGCGTGGAAGGGGCCGCTGCTGGTCGCCCATGCCTGGGGCGTCATCGCCTTGGCCGTCGTCGCGGGCGTGATCTGGCCGGTGCTGATCCCGGTTTGCGTCATGATCATCGGCACGCGCCAGCTGGGTCTGGCCATCCTGATGCATGAGGCCGCGCACGGGGCCCTGGCGAAGAACCTGAAGCTCAACGACTGGCTCGGTCACTGGCTGTGCGCCGTGCCGATCGGGGCGTCGCTCAGCGCCTACCGCCCCTACCACCTGTCCCACCACCGTTTCGCCCAGCAGCCCGAGGACCCGGACCTGATGCTGTCGGCGCCCTTCCCGGTGACGCCGGCCTCCCTGCGCCGCAAGATGATCCGCGACCTGACCGGCCAGACCTTCTTCAAGCAGCGGGTCCTGCTGCCCATCGCCATGGCGAGGAAGGCGAACGCGGAGGCGGCGGGCTCAAGTAGCGCGACGCGCGGTAGCCAAAAAAATGAAGCTCATGACTATGATTCCATCGTCACGGGCCGGTCGGTTCTGCCCTTCCTGTTGGTCAATCTGGCCATGCTCGCCGGTTTCGTCGCCGCCGGGGTCTGGTGGGCCTGGTTCGCCCTGTGGCTGCTGCCGATGGCGACCTGGTTCCCGTTGGTGACGCGTCTGCGGAACATCGCCGAACACGCCTGCGTCGAGGGCTCGGCGACTGACCCCTACCGCGCCGCCCGCACCACCCGCGCCGGCTGGTGGGAGCGCGCCCTGATCGCCCCCTACTGGGTCAATTTCCATGCCGAGCACCACCTGTTCATGCATGTCCCCTGTTGGAGCCTGCCCCGCCTGCACCGCGAGATCGGCGCCCGTCCGCAGGCTGAGGGAATGGAAATCGCGCCGGGTTATCTTGCGGTGCTGAGGCAAGCCGCGTCGCGGACGGATCCGGCATGAGCGGCTGGAAGCCGGGTCGCGGCTTGCTGGGGCCGCTCAAGCCGCTGATGGGCGATTGGGTCGCCGAGGCCGAGGCGCACGGTCAGGTCATGGTCTGTACGCGGACGTTCGTGCCCTTCGGCAAGGGCTGGGTCCGGCTGGAGGCGGTGTGGAATATGGGCGAGCGCGGCGACTACCGGGAGGTGGCCCTGTTCGGCGCCGGAGATGACGGGGGCCTGTCCTTCTTCTCATTCACCAACGACGGCAAGCGGTCGATGGGCCGGCTGGCGGACGGCTCGGACGTCCATCCGCAGGCCGTGGCCTTCGAGGCCCGGATGCCGGCGGGGCTCGCGCGTATGATCTACTGGCCCGCGGACGACGAAGAGCCGGGCTTCTGCTTCGCGGTCGAGAGCCGCAACAGAAAGGGCTGGAACCGCTTCCTGCTGCACCGCTACCAGCCGGCGGAGACCTAGGCCGCCGCCCGTTCCTCGGCCCTCAGCGTCAGAACTCGCACCCCGTCCTTCGTCACCGCGACCGTATGCTCGAACTGGGCGGAGAGCTTGCCGTCGGTGGTGACCACGGTCCAGCCGTCGTCCTCGGTGCGGACCGTGCGGCGGCCCTGGTTAAGCATGGGCTCGATGGTGAAGACCATGCCCTCGCGCAGCGTCATCCCGTGACCCGGCCGCCCGAAATGCAGCACCTGCGGCGCCTCGTGCATCTCGCGGCCGATGCCGTGGCCGCAGAAATCGCGCACCACCGAATAGCCTTGGCGTTTGGCGTGCTGTTCGATGGCGAAGCCGATGTCGCCGAGCGTCGCGCCGGGCTTCACCGCCTGGATGCCCTTCCACATGGCGTCATAGGTGGCCTTGACCAGCTTGCGCGCCGGGGCCGCGACATTCCCGATCAGATAGGTCTTTGAGGAGTCGGCGATGAAGCCGTGCTTCTCCAGCGTGATGTCGAAGTTGACGATATCACCGTCCTTCAGGACTTCGTCCGGCGACGGCACGCCGTGGCAGACCACCTCATTCCTCGAACTGTTCAGGGCGAAGGCGAAACCGTACTGGCCCTTGGAGGCCGGGCGGGCGCGCAGCTTGTTGACGATGAAGGCTTCGACCAGGTCATTGACCTGAAGCGTGCTCATCCCCGCCAGCGGCTGCTCGTCCAGATAGGCGAAGACGGAGGCCAGCAGGGCGCCCGCCTCGGCCATCAGCTCGACCTCGGCCGGGGTCTTGGTCATGCCGCCAAAGTCCGGGCCGCCTGATCCACGGACTCGACGCCCGCCGCCTTCAGCTCGCGCGCGACCAGTTCCTGGAAGGTCAGGCCGGGATTGAGTTCGCACAGCATGCCGATCTTGATCCAGAAGGCGGCCTGGCCGTTGGTCGAGCGGCAGGCGGCCTTGGCGGCGCGGCGCAGCTGCTCGTGCAGCTCGTCCTCGATATTGACGATGCCCATGGGGTGTCTCTGAGTACACGATATGTATGCGTTTCATATATTCGAATGAGGCGCGCGGCAAGGGGCGAGCAACATGACAGGGGGTTAAGTGGACGCCGCTGAAACCCTGCTCTAGGCGTCGTTGCGCTGAGGGGACCGCGCCATGACCCAATCGAGGACATCCATTCTGCTGCTCGGGGCGGTGCTGTTGCCGATCCTCTATTTCGGCGTCCAGATCGCCCTTTGGCCGACCTTCCCGGGCTATAGCCCGTTGACCGATGCGGCGAGTCTGCTGGGCTCGGACAAATCTCCCCATGCCGCCGTGTTCAATGCGGTCGCCTTCCTCTGCGGCGCCTGTGGGCTGGCGGGGGCAGCGGGCCTGTTCGGAGCGCTTCGGGCCGACGGGTGCCCGCTGATCCTCAATATCCTGATCGTTTTGGCCGTGACAATCGCCGCCGCGGGCTGCATCTGGGCTGGGCTGTTTCCGCTGCCGGACCCCCGCCACCGGATCAATCCGACGGGACCAGCCCTGCTGGCCGTGCCTCTGTTTCTGACCGTAGCCGCCTTCATGGTTCGAACGCTGAAGCCTTGGCGGATCGTCTTCATCGGCGCCTTGCTGATGCTGGTCGTCATGGTGCTGATCATGGCCGGCGTCATTCCCGTCGATCGAGCGGCATATGGCGGTCTGGTCCAGCGGTTCATCGCCCTGGCCGGGCTTGGGCCTATCGGCGTGGCCGGTTTCGCCCTGTGGCGCCGACCTTGACCCGTATCACTGATCCCGAGGCCTTCATCCTGGCCAACACCCGGCTGCAGCCCGTGCCGCATACGCCGGAGATTTCGCTCTGGCTGGCCGACGAGATCACCCCGATCTGGCGCATGACCGAGGAGGAGCTGGGCGAGATCGGCCTGCCGCCGCCGTTCTGGGCCTTCGCCTGGTCGGGCGGGCAGGGGTTGGCGCGCTGGATCCTCGACAACCCGGCCGAGGTCGCGGGCAAACGGGTCGTGGACTTCGCGACCGGCTCGGGGCTGGTGGGTGTGGCGGCGATGCAGGCGGGGGCGACCGAGGTCCTGTGCGCCGACATCGATCCTTTCTGCGGCGCGGCGGTGAGGCTGAACGCCCAGGCGAACGGGGTCGCCCTGAACTTCACCGATGTCGATCTGTTGGACGCACCACCCCCGCAGGTCGACGTCATCTGCGCCGGCGACGTCTGCTACGAAAAGCCGATGACCGAGAGCGTGCTGGCCTGGCTCTCGAAGGCTCGGGCCAACGGGACGCGCGTCCTGATCGGCGATCCGCACCGGACCTATTTCCCGAAAGAAGGGCTGGAGTTTCTGGCCGAATACCGGGTGCCGACGACGCGCGAGCTCGAGGATTTCGAGATCAAACGCTCAAGCGTCTGGGCCATGCCTTGAAGTGAGGCGATGAACGGCCGCGCCCGTTCGAGGCGCGGCCGAAACTCATCAGGCGGCGAGCGAGACCGAGGTCGTGCTGGTGGCGCTGTCGGTCGCCGAGTTGGCGTTGGCCGCATAGGCCGCCAACTGCTTCTCGAACAGGGCCTTGATCCCCGCCGTCAGTTCGTCTGAAGCCAGGGAGCCGTCGCCGTTCGTGTCGAGAGACGAGAAGGCGCTGGTCAGGCTGGTGTCGCTGCTGTCCTTGCCCAGAAGCGAGTTGATCTCGCTCAGGCTCAGCGATCCGGTGTCGTCCGTATCGGCGGCGGACAGCAGGCTGGAAGCCGTGTCAGAGGCCGAGGCGGATTGACCGGGGGGCGGTCCGGGAGGCGGGCCATGCGGCGGCCCCTTGGCCTTGAAGCCGGCGTCCAGTTCGGTCGAGGTGATCTGGCCGTCGCCGTTCGTATCCACCGCGTTGAAGGCGTCGGTCAGGCTCGAGGAATCGGCGCTGAGCGAGGCCGCCAGCTCTTCCAGACTCACCGTGCCGTCGCCGTTGGTGTCGGCGGCGTCGATGACCTGGGATGAGAAGCTGGAGCTGGAAGAGCCGGAGCTCTCCTGGCTGCCCAGCAGGGCGGACATTGTGTCAGCGCTGAAACCTCCGCCGTTCATCGAGGCGGGGGGAGGGCCCGGAGGCGGGCCAGACGGCGGGGAACTTCCGCCGCCTTCCGAGGCGAAGCCGGGCAAGGTTTGCCCGGTCGACCCGGTGGAACTCGTCTGGAACAGGTCGCGCAGGGCCTGGAGGGCCATGCTCGAACTCGCCGCAGACGATGAAGATATCTGCATCCTCGGCTCCTTGAGAGGAAACGCCGGTGTCCCGAAACCCTCTCAGGCCCCGTCCCGGCGCTCCGGAGACATGCAAAAATCCGTCCGCGAATGCGGCGAAATTATTGAAAAGATTGAGATGTTTCATCGATGAAACATCGGGCGCCCGTCTTCGCCCGAAACCGGCCCCAGGTCTTGCCGAAAGATGAAGCTCAGACGCCGGTGGAAGCTCCGTCCTCGTCGGTCAGATCCGGCGAGAAGTGGATATGGCGCTCCGGATTGGGGTCGACGTCCAGCTTGTGCGGGTCCAGGTCGGCGTCGGCGGGGCGGCCGGTCCCGCGCGCCTTCTCCAGCGCCTGATCGCGGCCGTAACCGGGGTCGGAAGGGGTCATGGCGGTCATGGGAGTCCTCGAAAACGCGTGGTCGTTTGTCGCTGACCGTAACCCTCTCGCGGCCCGGGCGTTCCGGTCACGCTTGGTGACGGATGGAAACACGCCCATGTTCAAGGCCATGAAGACCCTTCTTCTCGCCTCGACTGTTCTGGCCCTGTCGGTGTCGTCCGCCGGGGCGCAGGTGCGGCCGTGGGCTCCGATCGGGACGCCCGGGGTGTCGGGTCTGGAGACCCAGCGCTACGCCATTGAACGCCAGCGTCAGCAGGCCGAGGCCGCCGAGGCTTTGGCCCGGCAACAGCAGCTGCAGACCCGACTGACCCTGATGGAGCTACAGGCGCGCCGAACGCCCTCGCCGACGCCGGACAATCCCGTCCCCGCCCTGAGGTCGCCTGAACAGGAACGCGCCGCGCGCGAGGCGGCGACCGCCCGACGACAGGCGATCACGCAGGGCGTGGGCCAGATCGACAGCTGGCTGGATCGCCAACCGCATTAGGGCGTTCGATCCCGGCGCTTTTCTCGCGCGGCGGTCGGCGCTAGCGTGACCGGAGCTTCGGAAGGGATCGACGATGCGGTGGCAAGGCGGACGTGAAGGCGGCAACGTCGAGGACCGGCGCGGCATGGGGGGCGGCGCCCTGACCGGCGGCGGCATCGGCGTCGCGATCCTTGGGCTGATCGGCTATTTCGTCTTCGGCATCGACCCCTCCACGACCCAGCAGGTCGCGGGCGCGCTCGGCGCGGGCGGTCAGGCCGAGCAGCAGGGTCAGGTGGGCACGCCCAGCGACCAGGCGGGCCGCTTCGTCGACGTGATCGGGACCAATATCGATGACGTCTGGAAGTCGCGCATTCGCGGCTACGACTCCCCGACCGTGGTCCTCTACGAACAGGGCACCCCGACCGGCTGCGGCATGGGCCAGTCGGCGATGGGGCCCTTCTACTGTCCGGCCGACAACAAGGTCTATCTGGACCTCGGCTTCTGGCAGGAGATGGAGACCCAACTGGGCGCCTCGGGCGCCGAGTTCGCCCGCGCCTATGTCCTGGCCCACGAATACGGCCACCACGTCCAGAATCTGGTGGGCACTTCCGACAAGGTCCAGGCCCAGGAGCAGCGCGCCGGCGGCGGGGCCGCGGCCAACCGCTATTCGGTGGCCCTGGAGCTTCAGGCCGACTGCTATGCCGGGGTCTGGGCCAAGAACGCCGCCGGCGCCTCCAACGGTCAGGTCGCCGTCGACGGCGCCGATCTGGAAGAGGGTCTGAAGACGGCCAGCGCCATCGGCGACGACACCCTGCAACGCCGCTCCGGCCGCGAGGTCGCACCCGACAGCTTCACCCACGGCTCCTCGGCCCAGCGGGTCCAGTGGCTGAGGCGCGGCTATGAGAGCGGCGATCCGTCGTCCTGCGACACCTTCGCCGGCCTGCCCGGGATGAGCTGATTATCTCGCCAGCCGATCGCGGCATTTGTCGGCGGCGAAGACGACGTCGGGATCGGGCTTGTGGGCCTTGGAGCCCGGCCGGTCGATGCGCTGAAGGATGTGGCGCAGGATGTTGATCCGGGCCGTCTTCTTGTCGTCGGTGGCGATGACCGTCCAGGGCGCGTGGCCGGAGTGGGTCTCCTCCAGCATCCGGTCGCGCGCGGCGCTGTAGGCGTCCCAGCGGGCCTGGGCCTCGCCGTCCAGCGAGGAGACCTTGAACTTCTTCAGCGGATCCTCGATCCGCTCCTCCAGCCGTTTGGCCTGTTCTTCCTTCGAGATATCGAGCCAAAGCTTGATGATCAGGGTGTCGGCGTCGGCCAGCAGCCGCTCGAAGCGCGGCGCGTCCTTCAGGAAGCGGGTGTACTGTTCCGGGGTGCAAAAACCCATCACCGGCTCGACCCCGCCGCGATTGTACCAGGAGCGATTGAGGATCACGATCTCGCCCGCGCCCGGCAGGTGCGAGACATAACGCTGGAAATACCACTGGCCGGTCTCGCGCTCGGTCGGCTTGGGCAGGGCGACGACGCGGGTCTGGCGCGGCGAGGCGTATTCGGTGATCCGCTTGATCGCTCCGTCCTTGCCGGCGCTGTCGCGGCCCTCGAAGACGATCAGGATCTTGAGCCCCTTCTCGATGGCCCAGGCCTGGGTGTCGACGAACTCGATCTGAAGCTTTTCGAGCTCGCGCTCATAGTCGTTCTTCTTGCTCATCCGGTGAGAGTGGGCCGGTGTGTCTGCGACCGCAAGCGGGGTCGCGCGTCTGTCGTGGTTCTGCTTCAGTCTGTCCAAACGTCACCGGAGACCGAGCATGATCCCGATCGACCGTCGCGCCCTGATGACCGGAGCGCTCGCCGTCTCCGGCATGGCCGCCAATCCGGCCTTCGCCCAGGACCTGAGAATCCGGCCCGCTGGCTCGGCCGCGACGGGGCCGGACGCCGCGCTGGACATGGCCGCCGCCCTGGTGGGAGGCCCACCGGCCATCGCCGCCGGCATCGTGACGCGTGAGGGGCTGGAATGGTCGGGCGTGCGCGGGGTGCGTCAGACGGGCGGGACGGACAAGGCGACCCTGGACGATCGCTGGCACCTGGGATCGAACACCAAGGCCATGACCGCCGCCGTCTTCGCCCGGCTGGTGGATCAGGGCCGCGCGAAATGGGCCATGCCCCTGTCCGAGGTCTTCCCGGGCGCCACGCTCGATACCGCCTTCGCCGACGTCACCCTCGACGACCTGATGCGGCACAAGGCCGGGCTGACCGATGCGGCGATGGCCTCACCCAATGTGGCCCGCGCCGATCCTCGCCCGGTCATGGAACAGCGCGCCGCGGTGGTGGATAGCGCCCTGTCGCGCCCGCCCATGGGGACCAGGGGCGCCTTCGCCTATGCCAACATCAACTATGTGCTGGTCGGCGCCGCCATCGAGCGGATCAGCGGCAAGCCATGGGAAGAGATGATGGGCTCGGAGATCTTCCAGCCGCTCGGCCTCGCCACCGCCGGCTTCGGCGCGCCCGCGACCAATGCAAAGGGCGGCGCCAACGCCTGGGGGCACCGCGTGACGCCCGATGGGACGAAGACGCCGATGGATCCCGCCGGTGTCGCCGACAATCCCGCCCTCTACGGCCCGGCGGCGACGGCCCATATGACGCTGGCCGACTATGCGACCTGGATCCGCGCCATGATTGGCGGGGCGCCCGAGGGCTGGCTGCGGCCCGAGCGCATCGGGGTCCTGACCACGCCGCTTCCGGGCGACACCTATGCCATGGGCTGGATCGCCCGACCGGAGACCTGGGCCGGGGACACGGTCACCATCGCTCACGAAGGCTCCAACACCCTGTGGCACGCCATCGCCGTGGCCTCTCCGGCCAAGGGGCTGGGTTTCATCGTTCTTTCCAACGGCGGCATTCAGGGCCGCTCGACCGCCGTCCCCCTGATCCAGCGCCTGATCCGCGAGCGCGCGGCATAAAGATTAACGGCGGCGCCACCGGACCGCGTTCCGAGCGTTGCCGTACGACGAACGACGGTCAATGTTAGGGCGGCATGAAGCGCGACTTCGCCGATTTCTGGAATTTGTTGTGGGAGCTGGGGCTGGCGGCCTGTGCCGGCTTCGCTCTCATGAACGCCTTCGTCCCGCCCCAGGACCTGCCGTGGAAGCCGCTGGACCTGAACCACCCGGTCGGTCAGGCGACCAGCGCCAAGGTGGCGGATTTCGAACTCCCCTTCGCCGCTCCCGCCGAACAGGTCCAGGGGGCGACCGAGGCCTGCATCCAGACCCTGCGCGCGGCCGGGGTTGAGGTCGAACGGGTCCCGGACCGCGACGACGGCGGCTTCTGCCGGGTGCAGGGGGCGGTCAGGATCACCGGCGGGGCGGTGACGCCACTGGCGCCCAGCGACGTCATCATGCAATGCCCCCTGGCGGTGCGCTACGTCATCTGGGATCGCCAGATTCTCCAGCCGACCGCACGCGAAGTCTTTGGTTCGTCAGTGAAATCCGTCGACGATTTTGGAACCTACTCCTGCCGCCGCATCTATGGCTCGAGCCAGGTCAACGACCGGCCCAGCGAGCACGCCCGTGCCAATGCCCTGGACGTCGGCGGGGTGACGCTCGCCGATGGGCGCAAGATCTCGGTGCTGGACGACTGGAATGGAACAGGGCCGGCGGGACCTCAGGGCTCGGTCTTCCTGAAGCGCCTCAGGGACGGCGCGTGTCGCGTTTTCTCGACGGTTTTGACGCCGGACTACAACAAGGAGCACGCGAACCATTTGCATCTGGACGGGGCGCCGCGCAGCCTCTGCGCCACGGGACCGTCGCCCCGGACTCAGGCCGGGGCCCGGGCGCTGCAGACGCCGATGGCTCCCTGAGCGCGGCCAGACCTCACTTTCCACGCGAATCGAAACCGGTTGACCGTTGTGGATAGACGCGAGAGAACGTCTCCGCAGTCCGGATTTTGTGCGTGGGGTCCAAACCCATGTTTCGCTCCTTCGCCTGAACGAGCCGTCCAGATGGACTGACAGGCCTCTCCATGTGAGGGCCTGCCTGGAAAGCGCGTTTATGGAGAGCGCAGATATGGCGACCGGTACGGTCAAGTGGTTCAACCCCACGAAAGGCTATGGCTTCATCCAGCCGGAAAGCGGCGGCGCCGATGTGTTCGTGCACATCACCGCCGTTCAGAAGGCGGGCCTCGCTGGCCTGGATGAAAACGCGAAGGTCGAATACGAGCTGGAATCCCAGCGCGGCAAGACCTCGGCGGTCAACCTGAAGCTTCTCTGATCCGGCTCCCTCCCAAAGGAGGGGGACTTTAGAGATTGACGGGCGTGGGATCTTCGGACCCCACGCCCGTTTTCGTTTGGGCGTCGACTTTTCGCGTTGACCACTGGGCCAGGACGATGGCGGCCAGAACCAGTGCGCCGCCCAGGGCCTGAACCGGCGTCAGGGTCTCGCCGAACACCCACCAGCTGACCAGGCCCGCCACGACCGGCTGGACCAGGATGGTGACGGCGGTGATGGTGGCCGGCAGCTTGCCCAGCGCCCAGGCGACCCCGCCCTGACCCGTGACATGGACGAGGCCCAGACCGATGCAGGCGGCCCAGCCCGCGGGGCCCGTCGGGATGATCTGCTCACCCATGATCAGGGCCACCAGCAGCATGATGGGGGCGCCGACGGCGGTGGACCACAGCATGACCCTCTGGGCCGAGGCGGTCTTGCGCGCCGCCTGGATGGTCAGGAAGTAGCTGGCGTACCAGACCGTCACCGACAGCGAGAGGGCGTCGCCCAGCAGGGACCGGTCGGCCCCGCCCGAGTGATTGGCCCCCAGCGCCATGGCCGCCGCCCCGACCATCGACAGCACAAGCGCCACGAGGAACAGGCTTTTCGGCCTTTGTCTCAACACGACCCAGGCGAACAGGGTCACGACCACGGGCGTCAGATTGCACAGCACCGTAGCGTTGGCGACAGAGGTCAGGTGCAGGCCGTAGTGCCAGAAGCTCATGTCCAGGGCGAAGAACATCCCGGCCAGAGCCATCCACTTGCCGGGCCGGCCGATGCCCGCGCCGCCCAGTGACGCGGGCCGCCCCACGAAGGCCAAGAGCAGGGGCAGGGCGAACAGCAGCCGCCAGAAGCCCGCCGTCGCCGGACCCGTCTCGGTCAGCCGCACCAGCACCGGCGCGAGACCCAGCACCGCCGCCGCCAGCATCAGGACGATCAGGGCGAAGGCGCGGGAGGTCGCGGGCGCTGTCTCTGGCGCTGTCGGCGAGGCAGGGGAGGACATGCGCCGGGCCTAGACCCTGACGCGCCTGCTGTGAAGGCTTCAGGGCCGGATCACGGTCTGATCTGGCCGGTTCCGCGCACGACGTATTTGTAGCTGGTCAGCTGCTCCGCCCCGACGGGCCCGCGCGCATGCAGGCGCGAGGTCGAGATGCCGATCTCCCCGCCGAAGCCGAACTCCCCGCCGTCGGCGAACTGGGTCGAGGCGTTCCACAGCACGATGGCGCTGTCGACGGCGTTGAGGAAGGCGGCGGCGGCTTCCGCATCGTCTGTGATGATCGCTTCGGTGTGGCCCGAGCCGTGAGTGCGGATATGGTCCACAGCGGCGTCCAGCCCGTCGACGATCCGGACGGCGAGGATCGGCGCCAGATATTCGGTGGTCCAGTCGGCCTCGGCGGCGGGGATCATCGCGGGGACCAGCGCCTGGGCCCGGGCGTCGCCGCGCAGTTCGCAACCGGCGGCGATCAGGGCCTCCGCGACCGGGGACAGGAGGCGTCCCGCCGCCTCGGCGTCGACCAGCAGGGTCTCGGTCGATCCGCACACGGAGACACGGCGCATCTTGGCGTTCACGACGATGTCGCGCGCCATCTCCAGATCGGCGGCGGCGTGCAGATAGGTGTGGTTCAGCCCCTCCAGATGGCCGAGCACCGGCACCCGCGCCTCGGACTGGACCCGGGCGACCAGGCTCTTGCCGCCGCGCGGGATCAGCAGATCGACATTGCCGTCCAGCCCGGTCAGCAAGGCGCCGACGGCGGCGCGGTCGGGCGTGGGCACCAGCTGGACCGCATCGGCGGGCAGGCCCGCGGCGACCAGCCCCTCGACCACCGCCGCATGGATGGCCAGCGAACTGTCCAGACAGTCCGAGCCGCAGCGCAGGATGGCGACATTGCCCGAGCGGATGCACAGGGCGGCGGCGTCGGCTGTGACGTTGGGCCGGCTCTCATAGATGATGGCCAGCACGCCCAGCGGGGTGCGGACGCGGGCGATGTCCAGCCCGTTCGGCCGGGTCCAGCGTTCGGTCTCGACGCCCAGAGGATCGGGGAAGGCGGCGATCTCGTCCACGGCCCCGGCGATGGCAGCCACGCGGGCGGGCGTCAGGGCCAGCCGGTCGATCAGGGCTTCGCTGAGGCCGTTGGCGCGGGCGCGAGTGATGTCACGGACATTGGCGGCGAGGATGGCCTCGGCCCCGTCGCGGATCGCGCTCGCGATGGCGCTGAGCGCCGCGCTTCTGACTTCCGGCCCGGCCAGACGCACGGCGTCGGCGGCGGCGCGCGCACGGCGGCCCATCCCGGCCATCAGGGCGGCGACGTCTTCCGTCTGCGAGGCTACGGCTTGCGCGGTCATGCGGGGTCCAGCACCAGATCGTCGCGGTGGATGGCGACGCCGGGCCCCTTATAGCCCACCAGCCCCTCGATTTCGCCGGAGTGCCGGCCTCGGATCTTCTCCATCTCGTCAGCGGCGTAGGCGGCCAGGCCCACGCCCAGCGACCCGCCTTCCATCCGGACGATGCGCACGCAGTCGCCCCGGTCGAACCGGCCCTCGACCCGCTTGACGCCCGAGGCCAGCAGGCTGCGTCCGCCCGCCAGAGCCGTCGCGGCGCCGTCGTCCACGACCAGCGACCCCGCCGGCTCCAGACTGCCCGCGATCCACGACTTGTAGGCCGCGATGGGCGTCGCCGGCGCCGTGATCATCGTATGGCGCGCGCCCGCGTCCAGCGCCCTCAGCGGATGCGGCTCCAGTCCGGATACGATCAGGGTCACGCACCCCGCCGATCGGGCGATACGCGCCGCTTCCAGCTTGGTGGCCATCCCGCCGGTGCCGACGTCAGCCTCGGTATTGGCGCCGCCCGCCGCCGAGAGAATTTCGGGTGTCAGGGCCTCGACGACGGCCAGGTGTTCCGCGTCCGGGTTCTTCCTCGGATCGGCGGTGTAGAGGCCGTCGACGTCGGACAGCAGGATCAGCAGGTCCGCGCGCGCCAGCTGGGCCGTCCGCGCCGCCAGCCGGTCGTTGTCGCCATAGCGGATCTCCTCGGTGGCGACCGTGTCGTTCTCATTGACCACCGGTACGGCGCCCAGTTTGAGCAGGGCCTCCAACGTCGCGCGACCGTTCAGCCAGCGGCGGCGGCGTTCGGTATCCTCGCGGGTCAGCAGAACCTGGGCGGGGACCAGCGCCTGTTCGCTGAGCGCCGCCTCCCAGGCCTGCATCAGCAGGGGTTGGCCGACGGCGGCGGCGGCCTGTTTCTCGTCCAGCCGGGCGTTCTTCTCCAGACCGAAACGGCCCCGCCCGAGCGCGACCGCGCCGGAGGAGACCACGATCACCTCGCGCCCGTGCCGGCGCCAGTCGGCGATGTCTTCGGCCAGGGCCTTCAGCCAGGCCGCCGCCGGGGCGCGCGTCTTCGCATCGACGACCAGCGACGAGCCGATCTTGATGACGACGCGGTTGATGGGGCGAGGGGAGGCGGGGATATGGAACACGGCGGGACCATTACGTCAGGATCTCGCGCGGACAAGCGCTGATCCCGCCTTGCGCGACAAGTTTTGTCTAACGGGCCTCGAACGTGGGCAACATCGTTGCCGGAATTCGCTGCGGCCTCAGGGTCGCGGCCTCGACCAGGCACCATTCGGAAACGCCCTGGGCGCACAGCCGGCCTTCGCCGTCCTCGATGCGGACATAGCGGTTGAAGCGCGGCCCCTGTGGATCGCCGACCCAGGTCCGGGCCACGGCGGTGGAGTCGGGCTGGAGCGCGCGCAGATAATCGATCTCGTGCCGCAGGGCGACCCAGGACCATTTGGCGCGGTCCGCCTCGTCGAACCGGGCGTTCCAGTGGGCGGTGCCGACTTCCTGCAGCCAGCCGACATAGACCACATTGTTCACATGGCCGTTGACGTCGATGTGCTCGGGCAGGATGGCCAGGGGCACGGTGAAGATTTCGCGATCCTCACGCGGCTGGAGCGTCGGCCGCGCCAAGCCGGATCAGTCCTGACCGAGGGCGACGCCCTTTTCCGCCAGCAGGGCCTGGAGCTCGCCGGACTGGAACATCTCGCGGATGATGTCCGAGCCGCCGATGAACTCGCCCTTCACATAGAGCTGGGGAATGGTCGGCCAGTCGGTGAAGACCTTGATGCCGTCGCGCAGGGCTTCGTCCTGAAGCACGTCGACGCCGACGAAGGGGGCTTCGATCTGGTCGAGGATTTGCACTGACAGGGACGAGAAGCCGCAACGCGGCTGGTCCGGGGTGCCCTTCATGAACAGGACGACGGCGTGGTCCGCGATCGTCTGGGCGATGAAGGCGTGGACGGGATCGGCGCTCTGGGCGCCGTTGGGGGCGACGACTTGATCGGTCATGGGAGTGGCCTCTGGTTCAGCCCGTCAGCTAGGGACGAAGGCCCCCTGGGTCAAGGCCGGACACGGCTTTGACGCGGCTCAGGCGACCTTGTTGGCCGCCCCCACGCGGGCCATTTCGATCTGGGCGGACAGGCCGGGGGGCATGTCGCGGTCGGGAATCTTCGCCAGGGCCTCGAGCCGGGGAATATCGTGCGCCTGGACCAGGACGGTGGCCACGGCCGGGTCGTTCATGACATGGGCCAGACAGATCGACTCCGCGTCCCAATGCGGGGTGTCGTGCAGGAAGGCGAAGGTGCCCGCCCCGGCCAGGGGATCGTCCTTGGCGCGCTTGGAGCCGCCTCCAAAGCCGAAGAAGCCCTTCTTCTCCTCGTGAACAGCGGTGGCCTTCTTCTTGGTGTTCAGGGCCTCGGGGAAATAGTCATAGGCCATGACCGCCATGTCCTGTTCCTGGGCGGCGCGGATACGGGCACGCACCTTCCACGAGGAGTTGACGTTGGACGGAGTGGCGATGACGTCGAAGGCGCCGGTCGAAACATAGGCGTCCATCACCTCGCCGTCGCCGAAGACGCCGAGGAAGCGGACCCGCTGGGTCGCGCGCAGGGCCTTGAGGGCGTTCAGCGAGGATTGCGGCAGTTCGTGCTCGCCCGGACGCTCGAGCAGGGCGACGTCGATCCAGCCCAGGCCGGAGACGTGCAGGGCCCGATCAATGGCGTGGGTCATGCTCTCGGCCGAGAAGTCACGGTCCATGTCCTGACGGCGGCCGTCGCGACGGCCCAGCGTCAGGCTGACGATCAGAAGCTTGCGCTCGACCGAGGACAGGGCGTGACCCACGACCTCGGCCAGCACCGGGTCGGCGCTTTCCAGACGGTAGCTGTTGATGCCGGCCTCGAGCGCCGAATAGATCAGCTCGGCGGCGGCCTCGGGCCCGCGCGAGACGGCGTCCAGACCCAGGCTCAGGGTGATGTTGGAGATGGCGGCGCCGGTGGAGCCGAAGGGGCGATAGCGCATGGGTTCAGCCTCCAGCCGGAATAGAGGTTTCGAGCGCCAGGGCGTGCAGTTCGCCGCCCATCTTGCCCTTCAGGGCGGCGTAGACGAGCTGATGCTGACGCACGCGCGGCAGGCCGGCGAAGGCGGTCGAGACGATGCGCGCGCGATAGTGGTCGCCGTCGCCGGCCAGATCGTCGATGGCGATCTCGGCGTCGGGAAAAGCTTCGGCCAGATGGGCGTGCAGCGTTTCGACGGACATGGGCATGCGGGCGGTCTCGCGGTCTTCTCACAGGGAAAATGACCGATAAACCTTAATGTCCCGCATACGCGGAAGAGGTCACACAGCGGCGGGCCGCTCCAGCAGATGGACGAGGTGGTCCTTGTAGAAGGCGTCGGCGTAGGGGCGATAGCCGACCCGTTCGGCCAGTTTCAGCGAGGGGGCGTTGTCGGGCGAGATCATGCAGACGGTGCGCGGCGCCTTCAACCCGGTGTCGGCCCAGCGGAGCGCCGCCTCCAGCCCCTCGCGCGCCAGGCCCTGACCCTGAAAGGCCGAGGCTACGCCCCAGCCCAGCTCGGGCGCGTCGAAGGGCTGTTCGAGCGTGCGCAGATAGTGGAGCACCCCGACGCTGCCGACATAGGCGCCGGTGTCGCGCGACCGCATCGCCCAGTTGCCGTGCCCCATCGCCTGCCAGTGACCCAGGTCGCGCAGCAGGCGGAACCAGACCTCTTCCTCGCCGAGCGCGCGGCCGGTGATGGCGCGGGTGAAGGCCTCGTCGCCCCAGACGGCCTTCAGGTCCTCGAAATCGGAGATCGCCACGGGGGTCAGGATCAGGCGGTCGGTGGTCAGAATTGTCATGCGCCCATTCCTTCCATCGCCCGGCGGGAAGGGGAAGCCCCCACCGTCGCCGTTAACTGAAGAAGGATCCGGCCCGATCGATGCGGGTGTTCCCGGCGGCGTCCGTGACGGCATAGGTGAAGCCGGGCTGCAGGGCCCATCCGCCCGCGACGCCGGTCTTCGACAGGGCCAGAAGGGCGACCTGGTGGTCCTTGATCGCCGTCCCGCGCAGCCGGGCCAGACGCTCGATTACCGACCGGCAGGCCTCGCTTGGCTCCATCCCGTGACGCATGGCCTCGACCACCGAATGGGAGCCGCAGATCCGCACCACGTCCTCGCCGACCCCGGTGGCGGTCGCCGCACCGACCTCGTCATCGACATAGAGTCCCGCCCCGACGATCGGGCTGTCGCCGACCCGGCCGCGCATCTTGAACGCCATGCCCGAGGTGGTGCAGGCGCCGGCCATATGGCCGTCCGCACCGATGCCCAGGATGCCGATGGTGTCGTGGTTGCCGGGGCCGCCCGGCTGCGAGCGCCAATCGGTATTCTCGCTGTTGATGCGCGGGGCGTATTGGGCCGTTTTCAGCCAGTCCTTCCACGCCGCCTCTGCCTCGGGCGTCAGGAGGTTGGTCAGGGGAAAGCCCTGATCGACGGCGAAGCTGCGCGCCCCGACGCCGACCAGCATGGTGTGGGGCGTCTTCTCCAGCACGGCGCGCGCCACCGAGACGGCGTGGACGATGTCTTCCAGCGCCGCGACGGCCCCGACATTGCCGGCGTGGTCCATGACCACCGAATCCAGCGTCACATGGCCGTCCCGGTCGGGATAGCCGCCATAGCCGACGGAGTGGTTGGTCGGATCGGCCTCGGGAACCCTGGCTCCCGCCTCGACCATGTCCAGCCCGGAGCCGCCCGCCATCCTCGCCCTGACCGCCTCGGCGTTGGCGGCGGCGCCGAAGTCCCAGGTCGAGACCACGACGGCGGGGGTCGGGACATCGGCGCGCGCGGCGCCCGCAACCGTCGCGAGGCCGGAAGCGGCCAGCATGGCCCGGCGGGAAAGGTTCATATCAGCCCCAGCTGCTTGAAACTGGCCACGCCGTCGCGGCCGACCACCAGATGATCATGAACCTCGACATTGAGCGCGCGTCCAGCGGCGATGATCTGTCTGGTCATGTCGACGTCGGCGCGGCTGGGGGTCGGATCGCCCGAAGGGTGGTTGTGCACCAGGATCAGGCTGGACGACGACAGCTCCAGCGCCCGGCGCACCACCTCGCGCGGATAGACGGGGGCGTGGTCGACCGTGCCCCGGTTCTGGATCTCGTCGAGGATCAGCTGGTTCTTCTTGTCGAGATAGAGGACGCGGAACTGCTCGCGCGGCTCATGTTGCAGGGCGACGCGCACATAGGCCAGTAGCGCGCTCCAGGACGAGATCACCGGCCGCTTCGACGCCGGCTCGCGCGCCACCCGCCGCGCGACGTCATAGATCAGCTGAAGGTCCAGGGCCGTCGCTCGCGACAGCTTCCCGCGCACGATCGACAGCGACTTGGCGATTTGGTCATCGATGGCCTCATGGCTCGCCGCCCCAATGCCTTCCAGACTGCCGAAGCGCGCCAGCAGGTCCTTGGCCAGGGGTTTGGTGTCCCGATAGGGAATGCTGCGGAAGAGCAGCATCTCCAGCAGTTCATAGTCGGGCAGGGCGTCGATCCCGCCCTTCGCCGCCCGTTCGCGGAGACGTTCGCGATGGCCCGCGTTGCGACTTTTGGCCGGCGCGGGCGTTCCGGCCAATGACGGTCCATTTTGTGGCGTGTCGTCGTCGGCGATGAAGTCGCTCAAGACCCGGCCCCGTGGATTCGACCGAAGGATGCCTCCGGAGGTTGTCGGGAACGGTAGCGGCTACGCGATTTCGATCAAGGGTCGGCGAACAACCGTCACAGTGTATGTTTCCCTTACGGAAACGGTGGTTGTCGCCTGATTTTGCGACTTCGGAGGCACAGTATGCCCTTGAAACGTTCCATCTAACGGCGATCCGAAACAAATTCGTCAAAATCGTTGCAACGGTTTGCCCGAATGCGCATTTGCGGGTCCGAAGGCCTCCCCAAGACCTTTTCAATTCCCAGGAAACAGGGCCGCACCGGGCGAAACCGGGGCGTCCGCAAAAGGTAATTCCATGAACGCTCCCCAAGTCGCCCGCCTCGGCGGTCTGACCCTGACCGCGGCCCTGCTGGCCTCGGTCGCCACCCCCTCGCTGGCCGGTTCCTTCTATCTGCAGGAACAGTCGGCCCGCGGCGCCGGCCGCGCCTATTCGGGTGAAGCCGCCGACACCGGCGTCGCCTCCATGTGGTGGAACCCCGCCTCGATCGCCCGCTCGGGCCGCGAGGTCTATGTCGGCATGCACGGCCTGCTGCTCGATTCCGACGTCGACAACGCCGGCTCGACCATCACCTATCCGGGCGGCACGACCGTTCCGGTCCAGGGCCAGGCCCACAACGGCGACCCGATCGAAAGCGGCATCGTCCCCAACTTCGCCATCTCGACCCCGATCGGCGACCGCTTCGCCGTCGGCCTGGCCGTTGAAGCCCCCTACAACTTCACCACCAAATACGCCCCGGGCTCCTTCGCCCGCTATGACGCCCTGACCTCCGAGCTGCGCTCGGCCAACGTCAGCGTCGTCGGCGCCATGAAGGTGACGGACTGGCTGGACCTCGGCGTCGGCGTCGACGCCCAGTACGTCAAGGCCAAGCTGACCTCGGCCCTGCCGAACCTGTCGCCCCTGCTGCCCGACGGCAACTCCTCGCTGGAAGGCAACGGCTGGGACTACGGCTGGAACGTCGGCGCCCAGGCCCACACCGGCCGTTGGAACTTCGGCCTGAGCTACCGCTCCAAGATCGAGCATGAGCTGGACGGCGATGTCGCCATCACCGGCCTGCTGGGTCCGATCGCCGCCGGCAACTACACCGGTTCGGGCACGGCCGGCTTCAACACCCCGTGGTTCGCCTCGGCCTCGGTCCGTTACGCCGTCAACGACAAGCTGACCCTGAACGCCCAGGTCAACCGCATCGGCTGGTCCGAGTTCGACGCCATCCGCATCCGCTACGCCGCGACCGGCGGCGACACCTACGTCCAGGACTACAAGGACGTGACCACCGGCGCCGTCGGCTTCGACTATGTCGCCAACGACCGCGTCACCTTCCGCGGCGGCATCGGCTATGACCCGACCCCGACCCGCGACGGCGAGCGCACCGCCCGTATCCCGGACGCCGACCGCTGGCTGTTCTCGGGCGGTGTCTCGGTCAAGGCCACGGACTCGATGACCGTCGACACCGGCCTGACCTACATCGCCTTCTCGGACAGCGACATCGCCAGCTCGCACACCTCGTATGCGGGCACCGCGGCGGCGACGACGTCCAACCTGCGCGGCACCGCCGAAGGCTACGGCATCGGCGCCTCGGTCGGCGTGCGCTGGGCCTTCTGATCCAGCGATAGCGTCCGATAACAGAAAGGCCGGTCCCTCACAGGGCCGGCCTTTTTGCTGCGCGTCATGCAAGGAAAAAGCCCGCCCGGCGCGAACCGGGCGGGCTTCTTTTCAGTCAGGCCTCAAGGCTCAGCCCTTGGAGGCGTAGCCCTTGCCGCCATTGGACGGGCGACGGCCGCGCGGGCGGCGCTTGAACTCACCGTCGGGCTTGGCCTGGCCTTCGGGGCGCGGCGTCTGCGGACGGTTGGCGTTCGCGGCCGAGCGGGCGCGGTCGGCGGCCAGCGGATCGAAAGGCTGGGTCGAGGCCACGGAACGCTCACCACGGTCGTTGTGGTGGGTGCGGTCGCGTTGACCCTCGCCACCGCCCCGGTTGCCGCCCTTACGGACGCGGTGCGGCTGGCCGCCGTGCTCGGGCTTGACGCCGTCGCGACGCGGGTTGCGCGGGCCGCGCTGCTGACGGTCGCCACGGCCATCGTCGGGCATGGAGGCCTTGGAGGCGACGCCCGAAGCCATGATCGACTGGTCGAGCAGACCCAGGGCCTTGTCGTTGCGGCGGTCGGTCGCCGGGATCTTCTGGCGCGTGACCTTCTCGATGTCGCGCAGCAGCTTCATCTCGTCGCCGGCGACGAAGCTGACGGCGGTGCCGTCCTTGCCCGCGCGGGCCGTCCGGCCGATGCGGTGGACATAGGCTTCCGGCACGAAGGGCAGTTCGAAGTTCACGACGTGCGAGACGCCGTCGACGTCGATGCCGCGCGCGGCGATGTCGGTGGCGACCAGAACGCGCAGCTTGCCGGCCTTGAAGGCGGCCAGGGTGCGTTCACGCTGGGGCTGGGACTTGTTGCCGTGGATGGCGCCCGCCTGGACGCCGCCGGCTTCCAGATAGGCCGCGACCTTGTCGGCGCCGTGCTTGGTCTTGGTGAAGACCAGGCAGCGCGTGTACTCGGGGTCGGCGAACATCTCGGTCAGCAGGGCGCGCTTGCGGCCCTGTTCGATGTGCACGACCGACTGCGAGATGCGCTGAACGGTGGTCGACTGCGGCGTCACCTGGACCTTGACCGGGTCCTTGAGCAGTTCGCCGGCCAGCTTGCCGATTTCGGTCGGCATGGTGGCGGAGAAGAACAGGTTCTGGCGCTTGGCCGGGATGCGGGCGACGATCTGGCGGATCGGCTTGACGAAGCCGAGGTCCAGCATCTGGTCGGCCTCGTCGAGGACGAAGATCTCGGTTGACGACAGGTCGATGGTCTTCTGCTGCATATGGTCCAGCAGACGGCCGGGGGTCGCGACCAGGACGTCGAGGCCGCCCTGCAGGGCGCGTTCCTGCGGGCCGTACTTCACGCCGCCGAACACCACCGCGACCTTGAAGCCGAGGTGACGGCCATAGGCCTTGAAGCTGTCGGCGATCTGGCTGGCCAGTTCGCGCGTGGGCGACAGGATGAGGGTGCGGGTGGTGCGCGGCGCCGGGGCGACGCGGTTCTCGGCCAGACGATGCAGGATCGGCAGGGCGAAGGCCGCGGTCTTGCCGGTGCCGGTCTGGGCGATGCCCAGCAGGTCCTTGCCGGTCATGACCGAGGGGATGGCCTGGGCCTGGATCGGGGTCGGGTTGGTATAGCCCTCGGTGGTGAGGGCCTGCAGCAGGGCCTTGTTCAGGCCCATGGATTCAAAAGTCGTGCTCACTCGTATGTCTTTCGCGTGCGGCGACGCGCATCAGCCATGGCTCAACGCCAGATAGGGCCGCGCGCCGCCAGTCCCGACGGAGCCTCTGGATGAGGCCTTCGGGGTGGATCGGGCGCCGCCCCGCGTGTCCGGGCAGCGAATGATTTTGAGGGCCGGCCGCTGCTACAGTCAGGTCTTCGACGGGGAGGTGAAGACCCACACGCGCTGGAGCGCACCGGGGGCCGCAATTGTGCGACGCAGCGCAGATGGGCGCTTCATGTGGCGAAGTCAAGGCGTAGCGGCGTTTTGCGGCCTCTAGTGCCCCAGCAGGCTGACGGCGAAGTTTACCGCCAGCGCCACGATCACCGTGTTGAACACGAAGGCGGTGACGCTGTGGATCGAGGAGATGCGGCGCAGGCGGCGGTCGGCGATCTGGATGTCGGCGGTCTGGCTGGCCACGCCGATGATCAGGGCGAAGTGGATGAAGTCCCAGTAGTCGGGCTCGGTCTCGCCGGGGAAGATCAGCCCGCCCCGATCCTTTCCCTTCTCACCCGGCCCGTAGAAGCCATGGGCGTAGTGTTCGGCGAAAATCAGATGGATGAAGCACCACGACAGGGCCACCGTCGTGATGGTCAGGAAGGCGCTCGACGCCGCCTCGCTGGCCGGGGCGCCCGCCGTCTCGCCGATGACGATGACCACGCTGGCCATGGCCGCGATCCAACTGACAGGCAGGACGGCGGCCCCGGCGTCGTCCAGTTCGGCGGCGCGTTTGCGGATCGTGTCCAGCGAGCGGATGCGCGCCAGCTTGATCACGCTGACCAGCAGGAACAGGCCGACGCCCGCGTCCCACCCCGAGGCGACCCGCGTCGGCCAGCGCCAGTCGGCCGGGGTCAGCACTCCCACCGCGATCGCGCAGGCCAGGGCCAGCAACAGGGTCCAGTGCAGATGGATCAGGCGTTTGGGCGACGGCATGGGGCGATAGTGGTCCGGGCCGGGCCGCGACGCCAGAGCGAACAACGACGGGCCGCCTGGCTATCCTTACAAGTCGGTAACTTGCGGAGGGCGGTCGCCGATGACAAGGTCGCTTGACAAAGTCGGGGGCCGGTTCAGGACTGTCCACCGTACTGCGAAAAAGGGGCGCCTCATGCTGTCGATCAAGAATCTCGTCCACGTCTACGGCAACGGGACGAAGGCGCTCGATAACGTCAGCCTGGAGGTCCCGACCGGGATGTTCGGCCTGCTCGGCCCGAACGGGGCGGGCAAGTCGACCCTGATGCGCTCGATCGCCACGCTTCAGACCCCGACCTCGGGTTCGATCGATTTCGACGGCATCGACGTGATCAAGGACCCCGACCTGCTGCGCCGCACCCTCGGCTATCTGCCCCAGGATTTCGGCGTCTATCCGCGCGTCTCGGCCTACGACATGCTCGATCATATGGCGGTGCTCAAGGGCATCGCCTCGGGCAAGGACCGCAAGGCGACGGTCGAGAGCCTGCTCCAGCAGGTCAACCTCTGGCCCGTGCGCAACAAGGCCCTGGCCGGCTTCTCGGGAGGGATGCGCCAGCGCTTCGGCATCGCCCAGGCCCTGATCGGCAATCCGAAACTGATCATCGTCGACGAGCCCACCGCGGGCCTTGACCCCGAGGAGCGCAACCGCTTCCTGAACCTGCTGGCCGAGATCGCCGACAATGTCGTGATCATCCTGTCGACCCATATCGTCGAGGACGTCGCCGACCTCTGCCCGCGCATGGCGGTGCTGGCGGGCGGCAAGATCCAGCGTCAGGGCGCCCCGCTGGAACTCATCAAGGAGATGGACGGCCGGGTCTGGAAGAAGACCATCGACAAGGAGGCGCTCAAGGAGGCGCGCGACCGCTACGAGGTCATCTCCACGCGCCTGTTCGCCGGCAAGACCGTCATCCACGTCCTGTCCGACCGCCGTCCGGGCGAGGGCTTCGAGCCTGTCGCGGGCGGGCTGGAGGACGTCTACTTCGCCACCCTGACCGCCTCGCGCAAAGTTCCGGCGTAAGGGCGAGCCATCATGTTCGCGAAAGTCGCCGCATTCGAATTCCGCTACCAGCTGCGCCAGCCGGCCTTCTGGGTCATCGCCATCATGTTCGCCCTGTTCGGTTTCGGCATGCTGGCCATCCCGAACGTCAACGTCAGCGCCGGCGGCAACGTCTTCAAGAACGCGCCCTATTTCCTGGCGGCCATCCACGTCTCGATGGCGCTGTTCTTCATGCTGGGCTCCACGGTGATCGTGGCCAATGTGATCGTGCGCGACGTCCAGTCGGGTTTCGGACCCATCGTCCAGGCCACGCGGATGTCGAACTTCGACTATCTGTACGGTCGCTTCACCGGCGCCTTCCTGGCCACCGCCCTGTGCTTCGCCAGCGTGACCCTCGGCATGTTGGCGGGAACCCTGGCGCCCTGGATCGATCATGAGACCATCGGGCCGTTCCGCCCGCTGGACTATCTCTACGCCTATGCCGTTCTGGGCCTGCCGGCCCTCTTCCTGACCTCGGCCCTGTTCTTCATGCTGGCGACGGTCACCCGGTCGATGATGGCGACCTATATCGGGGTGGTCGGGGTCCTGATCGCCTATCTGATCGCCTCGGGCGTGCTGGGCTCCAAGCCGGAGTATGAGCACATCATGGCCTGGGCCGAGCCGCTCGGCTCCTCCGCCTACGGTCTGGCCACCAAATACTGGACCCCGGCCGAGAAGAACACGATCAACCTGCCCCTGACCGGCGTCTTCCTCTGGAACAAGCTGATCTGGACGGCGGTCGGCTTCGGCATTCTGGCGGCGACCTATGGGCTGTTCCAGCCCACCGCGCGCGGGGCCAAGGCGGGCACGACCGAAAAGCTGCGCAAGATCGCCGCCGCCCCGACGCCTGAACTGATCACCGGCGCCCTGCCGGCCGCCAGCCACGGCTGGGCCAGCGGCTGGACCCGTCTGCGCGCCCGCACCGGCTTTGAAATGAGCCTGGTGTTCAAGAGCGTCGCCTTCGGCATCCTGATGGTCTTCGCCCTCGGCTTCGCCGTGGTCGTGACCCTTGTCTCGGGCGAGATCTACGGCACCCCGGTCCTGCCGGTGACGCGCACGATGATCACCGCCCTGCAGGGCTCGTTCGGCTTCGTCGCCATGATCGTGGCCATCTACTATTCGGGCGAACTGGTCTGGCGCGACCGCGACCGCAAGATGCACGAGCTGATCGACGCCTCGGCGACGCCGGACTGGACCTTCCTCCTGCCCAAGACCCTGGCCCTGATCCTGGTCCTGGCCTCGATCCTGCTCGTCGGCGTGGTCGCCGGGATCGGCATCCAGATCTTCAAGGGCTATTTCAACTTCGAGATCGACAAATACCTGCTGTGGTACGTCCTGCCCGGGACCATCCGCTTCGCCATGACCGCGGTCCTGGCCATCGTGGTGCAGTCGCTGTCGCCCAACAAGTTCGTCGGCTGGGCCATCATGGTGGCCTATCTGATCTCCACCATCGTCCTGTCGGGCATGGGCTTCGACCACGTCCTCTACCGCTACGGGACCGGCGTCGGCATGCCCCTGTCGGACATGAACGGCCTGGGCGACGCCTGGAAATTCGCCCTGTGGACCAACGGCTATTGGGCCATGGGCGCCACCCTGCTGCTGGTGCTGGGCTACGGCCTGTGGCGGCGCGGGACCGAGAGCCGCTATCTGCCGCGCCTCCAGCGCCTGCCGCATCGGCTGAAGGGACCCGCCGGCGTCGTCGGCGCCCTGGCCCTGATCGCCTTCATCGGTCTGGGCGGCTTCATCTTCGTCAACACCAATGTCTGGAACACCTACCGGAACACCGACGCCGACGAGAAGCGCTCGGCCGAGTACGAAAAGACCCTGCTGCGCTTCGAGACCACGCCCCAGCCGACCATCGTCGATGTGAAGCTGGAACTCGACCTGCACCCCCATGCGCCGCGTCTGGAAACGCGCGGTTCCTATGTGATCCAGAACAACACCGGCGCGCCGCTCGGCGAGATGCACCTGCGCTGGAACGAAGATCTGGAGATGAAGGCCCTGACCGTCCAGGGCGCGCGGATGGTGCGCGAGTGGAAGGACTTCGATTACCGCATCTACCGCTTCGACACCCCGATGCAGCCGGGCGAGCGCCGCACCGTCAGCTTCGACACGGTCATGGAGCAGCGCGGCTTCAAGAACGACGGCAATATGACCCGGATCGCCGACAACGGCACCTTCGTGAACAATATGGAGTTCACGCCGATCGTCGGGATGAGCCGCTCCGGCGGCCTGCTGACCGACCGGACCAAGCGCCGCAAATACGGCCTGCCGCCCGAACTGCGTCCGGCCAGGCTGGAGGACCTGTCCGCCACCCGCCGCAACTACATCGGCGCCGACTGGGTCAATGCCGACATCACCGTCACCACCGATGCCGACCAGACGCCGATCGCGCCCGGCTACCAGCGCTCGGACGTCACGAAGGACGGCCGCCGCACAGTGCGCTTCGTGACCGAGTCGCCAGTGCTCTACTTCCTGTCGATCCAGTCGGCCCGCTACCAGATCGCGCGCCAAAGCCACAACGGCGTCGACCTGGTCGTCTATTACGACGCCCAGCACGGCCGAAACGTGCCCAAGATGATGCAGGCCCTCAGCGCCTCGCTGGACTACTACACCGCCCACTTCGCGCCCTATCAGTTCCGTCAGGCGCGGATCAGCGAGTTCCCCTACGGCTCCTACGCCCAGTCTTATCCGAACACCTTCGCCTGGAGCGAGAACCTGGGCTTCATCGCCGACGTCTCGGATCCGAACAAGGTCGACTATGTCACCTACGTCGGGGCGCACGAGTTCGCGCACCAATGGTGGGCGCATCAGATCGTCGGCGCGGACATGCAGGGGGCGACCTCCCTGTCCGAGACCCTGGCCCAGTATTCGGCCCTGATGGTCATGGAGAAGTTGTACGGCCCCAGCCAGATCCGCCGGTTCCTGAAGTACGAGCTGGACGCCTATCTGCGCGGCCGCGGCATGGAGCGTCTGGAGGAGTTGCCGCTCGAGCGCGTCGAGAACCAGCAGTACATCCACTACCGCAAGGGGGCGATGGTCATGTACCTGCTGCGCGACCAGATCGGGGAGGATGCGGTCAACCGCGCCCTTCAGTCCCTGCTGCAGCGCTACGCCTTCCACTCGGCGCCCTATGCCCGGTCGGTCGATCTGGTCGAGGCCTTGCGCGCCAACGCCCCGGCCGACAAACAGGCCCTGATCACCGACCTGTTCGAGAAGGTCGCCCTCTATGACCTGAAGACCACGGCGACCCGCGCGGTCCGTCGCGCCGACGGCAGGTGGGACGTGACCCTGACGGTCGAGGCGAAGAAGCTCTACGCCAGCGGCAAGGGCGTCGAGACCGAGGCCCCGCTCAACGAAAGCATCGACATCGGTCTGTTCACGGCCGAGCCGGGCAAGAAGGGCTTCGGCGACCGGTCGGTGGTGGTGATGGAACGCCGCCCGCTGCACACGGGCGTCCAGACCTTCCGCTTCGTCACGGCGGTCAAGCCGACCTTCGCCGGGGTGGATCCGTACAACAAATGGATCGACCGGACGTCCGACGACAACGTGAAGGCGGTGAGCTAGGCCGAAACGTCTCCTCCCCACCCAGTGGGGAGGGGGACCGCATATCCTCCCCATCTCTGATGGGGAGGGGGACCGCGAAGCGGTGGAGGGGCCGATCGCACAGCGATCGGTGGGCGGTGGAGGGGCTCTTCACGCAAATACGACGGCGGGGCGTCAAAAACCCCTCCGTCTCGTCGCCAAGGGGCTCCGAGCCACCTCCCCACGCGAGGCGTGGGGAGGAGACGGCTTAACCCAGCGCCGCTCTCACCGCCGCCAGACCGTCCTCGGCCTTGGAGCCGTCCGGCGCGCCGCCTTGTGCGAAGTCGGCCTTGCCGCCTGCGCCCTGACCGCCCATCGCCAGAACCGCCGCGCGGGCCAGTTCGGCCGCGTTCACGCGATCGGTCACGTCCGAGGTTGCGGCGACGGTCACCGCCGCCTTGCCGTCGGTGACGCCGATCAGGGCCACGACGCCCGAGCCGACCTGTTTGCGGAAGTCCTCGGCGACGCCGCGCAGGCCCTTGCCGTCGACGCCGTCCAGAACGCGCGCGATCAGCTTGATCCCGTTGATCTCTTCGGGAGCCGCCGAGGCGCCCGAGCCGCCGCCCAGCGCCAGCTGCTTCTTCAGGTCGGCGACCTGCTTCTCCAGCGCCTTGACCGAGGTCTGCAGGCTTTCGACGCGCGCCGGAACGTCCAGCGGCTGGACCTTGAAGCCCTGGGCCAGACCCTTGGCCACGCCGGCCTGGGCCAGCAGATACTGACGCGCGGCCTCGCCGGTCAGGGCCTCGATGCGGCGCACGCCCGCGGCCACGCCGGTCTCGGAGATGATCTTGAACAGGGCGATGTCGCCGGTGCGGGCGACGTGGGTGCCGCCGCACAGTTCGACCGAATAGGGGGCGTTGTCGCTGACCAGCGAACGACCCAGCGTCAGGACGCGGACCTCGTCGCCGTATTTCTCGCCGAACAGGGCCACGGCGCCCGCGTCGATGGCGTCCTGGGGCGTCATCAGCTTGGTCTCGGCCGGGATGTTCTGGCGGATGACGGCATTGACCTCGTCCTCCATCGCGGCCAGCTCGGCCTCGGTGACCGGGGCGTTGTGGCTGAAGTCGAAGCGCATCCGGTCGGCGTCGACCATCTGGCCCTTCTGGGCGACATGGGCGCCGAGCACATGGCTCAGGGCCGCGTGCAGCAGGTGGGCGGCCGAGTGGTTGGCGCGGGTCGTCAGGCGCTTCTCGGGCGAGACGCGCAGCTGGACCCGGGTCCCGATCTCCAGCGTGCCCGCCGTGATCTCGATGCGGTGAGCATAGAGGTCGCCGCCGTGCTTCTGGGTGTCCAGAACCGTGCCCGAACCCTCAGCCCACTCGATCTCGCCCTGGTCGCCGGCCTGACCGCCGCCCTCGCCATAGAAGGAGGTCTGGTCGAAGACGATCTCGGCCGTCTGGCCGGTCTCGACGCGGTCGACGGACTCGCCATTGTGCACCAGGGCCAGCACCTCGCCCGAGGCGTCGACGCTGTCATAGCCGGTGAAGACGGTCGGCCCGAGACGGTCGCGCAGGGCCAGCCATTCGCCGGCATTGGCCGACTGGCCCGAACCCTTCCAGTTGGCGCGGCCGCGCTCGCGCTGCTCGGCCATGGCCTCCTCGAAGCCGTCGACATTGACCGAATAACCGCGACGGCGCGCCTCGTCCTGGGTGAGGTCGAGCGGGAAGCCGTAGGTGTCGGACAGGGTGAAGGCCGTCTGGCCGTCCAGCATGTCGCCGGGCTGGAAGCCCTGAACCGCAGTGTCGAACAGGGCCATGCCGCGGCCCAGCGTCGTGCGGAAGCGGATCTCTTCCTGCTTCAGCGTGTCCTCGATGAAGGCCTGGGCGCGGCCGAGCTCGGGATAGGCCTCGCCCATTTCCGACACCAGGGTCGGCACCAGACGGTGCATCAGGGGATCCGAGGCGCCCAGCAGGTGGGCGTGGCGCATGGCGCGGCGCATGATCCGGCGCAGGACGTAGCCTCGGCCCTCGTTCGACGGCGTCACCCCGTCGGCGATCAGGAAGGAGGACGAGCGCAGGTGGTCGGCGATGACCCGGTGGCTGCCGGCCTGTTCGCCCTGCGCCTTCGTCGAGGTCGCCTCTTCCGAGGCGGCGATCAGGGTCTTGAACAGGTCGGTCTCGAACACCGAATGCACGCCCTGCAGCACGGTCGTCATCCGCTCCAGACCCATGCCGGTGTCGACCGAGGGCTTGGGCAGTTTGCGAACGATCTCGTCGTTCTCTTTCTCGAACTGCATGAAGACGTTGTTCCAGATCTCCACGAACCGGTCGCCGTCTTCGTCAGGCGAGCCGGGAGGACCGCCGGCGACCTTGTCGCCGTGGTCCCAGAAGATCTCGGTGCAGGGCCCGCAGGGACCCGAGTCGCCCATGGCCCAGAAGTTGTCGGAGCCGGCGATGCGGATGATCTTGTCGTCGGAGAAGCCGGTGACCTTCTTCCAGATCGCGGCGGCCTCGTCGTCGTCGATATAGACGGTGACCAGCAGGCGCTTGGGATCCAGACCGAAGTCCTTGGTCACCAGGTTCCAGGCGCGGTCGATCGCGTGTTCCTTGAAATAGTCGCCGAACGAGAAGTTGCCGAGCATTTCGAAGAAGGTCAGGTGGCGCGCCGTATAGCCGACGTTGTCCAGATCGTTGTGCTTGCCGCCCGCGCGGACGCATTTTTGCGAGCTGGTGGCGCGCGGATACGGAGGCGTGGCGGCGCCGGTGAAATAGTCCTTGAACGGCACCATGCCCGCGTTGACGAACATCAGCGTCGGGTCGTTCTGCGGCACCAGCGGGGCCGACTGGACCTTGGCGTGACCATCGGCCGCGAAGAAGTCGAGGTAGGTCGAACGGATCTGCTTCAGGGTCACGGTCATGGGGCGTCTCGGGCGGTCTTGAATACACGGGCGTCGGAATACAGCCGGGTCGCACGCGTCGAACAGGCGGAACGGGCGTCATATAGGGGTTTTGGCGCCGACGCATCACCCTGTTGCGCGATGGCGCCGGACCTTAGTCGAGCGGCAGGGCGTGGGGCGCCACGACGATCCCGTCCTCGTCGCTGTACAGCCACTGGCCGGGGGCGAAGGTGACGCCGCCGAAAGTGACAGGGATGTCTGCCTCGCCCGCGCCGGTCTTGGCGCTCTTGGCCGGATTGGTCCCCAGGGCCTTGAGGCCGAGGTTCAGGGCGCCGATGGCGACGCTGTCACGGATCGCGCCGTTGACCACCACTCCGGCCCAGCCGTTGTCGACCGCCAGACCGGCGATGATGTCGCCCACCAGGGCCCGGTTGAGGGAGCCGCCGCCATCGATCACCAGCACCGCCTCCTCTCCGGGCGAGGACAGGGTGGATTTCACCAGGGCGTTGTCCTCAAACACCTTCAGCGTCCGCACCGGGCCGTGAAAGCGGGCGCGGCCGCCGAGGTTTCTGAACTGCAGAGGGCAGGAGCTGAGGATCGCCTCATGGGCGTCGATCAGGTCGGCGGTCGCGGGGGAGGCGACGGCAGGGGAGGCTTCAGGCATGGGGGCGCTCCGGGAGGAGGGGCCACTGTGCCGGGCGTGGACGCGGGCGGCTAGTCCTCGATCTCGTCGTCACCGTCTTCGACGACCGCGTCGTCATCGGCCGAGATGAGGGCGTCGAGGGCCTCGATGATGGCGTCCAGCTGTTCGGCGGTAGCCTCGACGGTGATCATCCCGCCCTTGTCGCCGCCGATTTCCAGCAGATAGCCGTCGTCGGTTTCGGCCAGGTTGAACTGGGCCAGCTTCTGAATGGGGGCGGCCATGGGGAAACTCCGGGCAGGCGTGAAACTCAGGCCTTGGGGCCTAGCATCCGCGAGGCGGTGAAGGCGAGGGCCAGGCCGAACAGGACGTGGGCCAGAAGGCCGAGGCCGAGCATGACGGCGGTCGGCGCGTGCCGCTCGGGCGCGTTGGACAGGGGCACGACGATGGCGTTCATGATCCCGTAGACGCAGACGCCGAACACCGGGCCGGCGACCAGCGGCTTCTTGAGCAGCACCGGCGCCTGACCGGCCGCGAGGACGAAGATGCCGGCGAAAATGATGGCGATGGCGAAGTGGGACACGAGGCCCAACGCCGCCGCCTGAAGTCCGCCCTTGAACGACGCCTTGCCCAGCCAGCCGCTGGCCACGGACTGCAGGATCACCACCGGCGTCGCCGGGCGATAGATGACGAAGGCGGTCAGGATATCGGCCGCCCCACCCGCCAGACCGGCAAGCAGGATGGCGACGGGCGTGTTCGCCCGCGATCTTCTGGACATGTCTCCCCCTCGGAAACGGCGCTCCCTCCCCGGAGCGGGGATGAGCGTCGCGCTTCGGCCGGGCGGTTTCAAGAGGGGGCCACTGCGTCGAGCGAATCCGGGATGTCCGGAAGACGCGCGTGGGATCAGGTCGCAGGCCGACCCGTTGCGGACATTGGCCATGATGACTGTTAGGCTAGGCTGTGCCGCTGCCAGAGAAGGGTATCCTGTGTCTTCTGCAAGCCCAACTGAACCAACTTGGCTGTTCCGCATGAGCAACAAGGGGGCGATCTGCAGCTGGATTTTGACTGCATGTATCGCTGCGGGCTGCCTAGTCCTTTTCCCTGCTTTGTCCGATTGGAAGGGCGCGCGATATTCGGCGGCAAACGCAAACGTCGTTTTTTACATAAGTGCAGCTAGTGCAATGTTCTTTTTTCTTGTTTCACTCTATGCAACTTTTGTCCGACTTACGAGCAAAGGGGCAATTTACATATGCGGAAACGTTTTCGGTATATTTTCTCAACTTCGTTGGAGGAGGTTCAAACTCGACGAGGCGTTAGAAATACGACCGGGAAAGCCCTCGTGGGTGACAAGTTCCATAATCATCACGGGCTCGGACGGGGTTCACACCATCGACCTTGCGTATGTCCACGGCTCGCCGTCGGAAGTGGCCTACCGTCTGAATGCGTATCGTTCCGTTTGATCAAACGGATGATTGCACCTGCACGGCGCTAAGTCCGCTTCCCACCCATAGCGGACATTGTGGAGGCCCGGTTTGGAGGAGGTCCCGAAGGCGCGGGCGGATTGGCGAGCGGTGTCGGCTGATACGGCGCTGGCCAAGGAAAAAGGGCCGCCTCGCTTGCGCGGGGCGGCCCTTGCTCCCTCCGGCCCGAGCCCCGCGGGGTCGGCGGCGGGTCGCGGGGACCAGCCGGAGGGAGTGTGGGTGGGGATGATGAGTAGAGGCCGCCGAGTCCGGACGCCCCCTCCACCCCGACGCAAGCGCGTCGCGGTCCC
>DBBK01000138.1:5779-50588 GCA_002292165.1 Brevundimonas sp. UBA986 | reverse complement strand
AGGATTTCGTGCGGATGCATGAAACTCCAGTCCGACAGGACCAGCACATGCTCGCGGTCGTAGGCGACCGGATCGGCGCCCGCCGGGTCGATCACGATTGGGCCGTAGTGACCCATCGCCTCCTGTAGGCCAGAGTGACTGTGATACCAGAAGGTGCCCGACTGCTTGATCGGGAACTCGTAGACGAAGGTCTCACGGGCCTTGATGCCGGGGAAGCTGATGCCAGGAACACCATCCATCTGGAACGGGACGAGCAGGCCGTGCCAGTGGATTGAGGTGTCCTCGTCCAGCGTATTGGTCACCGCTAGCCGGACGTTCTGGCCTTCTCTAAGGCGTAGCAGCGGCGCCGGCAGAACGCCGTTGATGGTCACCGCATGGCCGGTGCGGCCGCCCACGGTGAAGGGCGTGTGTCCGACGGTCAGGTCGATGTTCGGTCCCGTCAGCGTCGGAAGATCCGCCCGCAGTCCCGCCGATCCGGTTTGCGCCCAGGCGGGGAGCAGACCCTGCAGGCCCAGCAGCCCGCCGCCGGCGGCTGCGCCACGGAGAAGCGTTCGGCGATCGAGGCGGGGCGTGGACATAGGCGAAAAATTCCTTGGTCGGGCTATTCAGCCGTTCGTTCAGATACGCGGCCGGGCGGCGTATCCCTCGCGTCAGGATGCCGCAGACGTCGGGATTGCAGCTTGTGCATCTTCCCATCAGGGCAAGGTCAAGCGTTTCCGCCGGAAGCTTGGGCCAAAGCCGCCGTCAAGGTCTTGCGGGCGCGGGCGACGCGGGTCTCGACCGCCTTGGGCGTAATACCGAGGATCGAGGCGATCTCGGCGTGAGACCGTCCCTCGAGCGTGGCGAGCAGAAGCGGCCCCTTCAGGGCGTCGGGAAGGTCCCGCAAGGCGCGTTGCAGAGCTTCGGCCCTGCGCTGATCGTCCAGCCGTGTCTCGGGTGACGGCGCATCGTCGCCCACCGCCGCCGCCTCGGGCGCCTCCAGGCCCATGACGCCGCGCACAACCCGGCGGACCGCGCGCCGCCGGCCCCAGTCTCGACATTTGTTGAGGGCGATGGAGCGAAGCCAGACGTCGAACGGCCGCGCCGGATCATACCGCCGCAGGGCGAGCCAGGCGGACGCATAGCTTTCCTGAAGCACGTCATGCGCTTCGGACTCGTCGCCGACATAGCGGCGCACGAACCGGTAGAGATCGGCCTTTGTGGCGGCCATCAAGGCGGTGAAGGCGGCCCGGTCTCCGGTCGCCGCACGGGCCTCGATGCTCTGCTCAGCACACACGCGCGCCGCTTAGCCGGCGTCGTCGTGCAGGGCCTCGACGACCGCGGCGTCGAACACCTCGGCCTGCGCCGGGGTCAGGACGGATCGCATCTCGAACACATGGGTGATTGTCGCCTTCTGCAGATCGCCCATGGCGGCGTGGAAATGATCGACCGCGGCCTGGACCTGGGGCGTGTCGCCGTCACTGGCGGCGATGGCGGCCGCCAGTTCGCGATTGGCCGCGCGCACTTCCGCTTCGAGCGCCGGCCGCAGAGCGGCGAACCGGGCTTCGACCACGTCGAGCCGTCGATCCTGCTCAGGGCTCAGGTCGAGTTTCTCATGGACGACGCTGTGCAGGCTTGGCGGCTGCCGCTCCCGCATGACCCAGGTCGCGCTCGCCCAGGTCGCCGCGCCGCTGGCCAGCGCGGCCAGGATGGCCGTGATGACGATCGACTTCCAGGAGGCTCTCATCCCCGAACGTCCAGGCCGGAGAGAGGCGACAAGCCCGCCGAGACGGTGAAAATCCGCATCTCGGACGGCTCCGGCCGTGGAGCCATGAGCATCAGCCCTCCGTTCGCGACGCCGATCACCAGAGCGAGCGCAACGGCGGCGACCCGGACCTGACCCATGCGGGCGCGCTCCCTGCGTTCGCCGATCCGCACCCAGACCGCGTCTTCCATGCCGACCAGCCGGCCGGCGTCGCCCGGCCCGACCGCTGCGATCAGTTCATTCATGTCGTCAGTCATTGCGCACCTGCGTCACGCCCCATCTGCCATACGCGCCAGCCTTCCGGTCCCCTCACGAGGGGACGAGCCGTCGCCCGCGTAGATACCAGAGAACGACCGGGACGCGCCCTGTCGTCCGGGGAAAAGACGTGAGCGACAGATCAGGGCCCACGCGGGTTCCATTCCCCGACGTGCTCGATCAACTCACGGGCGTGAGGTTCTTTCTCGCCCTCGGCGTCGTGCTGTTTCACTTCCAGCTCTACTGGACGCTCCCGGCGGAGAGCGCGGGCTTGCTGAACCGCGCGCGCCTGGGCGTGGATGTCTTCTTCATCCTGTCGGGCTTCATCCTGACCCACGTCTACCTGCAGGGAGACCGGGCCCCGAACTACGGTCGATTCCTGGCGGCGCGCCTCGCCCGGATATATCCGGCTCACCTGTTCATCCTCCTGGCCATGCTTGGGCTGGTGCTGATCGCGCCTGTGTTCGGTGTCGGGCTGGAGCCTGGCCGGTTCAATCCCGTCGACTTCGCGGGCACCCTTCTGCTCGTCCAGGCGTGGTTCCCGCGAGAGAGCATGGCGCTCTGGAACGGACCGGCCTGGTCGCTGTCGGCGGAGTGGTTCGCCTATCTGGCCTTCCCCGCCTATGCCGCCCTCGCGCTCCGGCTGCGGGCCAGGCCGTGGGTCCTGATCGCCCTCGCCATGCTGTTGTTCGTTGCCCTTGACGCCTTCTACCGCGCCTGGTTCGGCCGGATGTTGCCTCGGGCTGAGGACAGCCTCGGGATCCTGCGCATCATTCCCGAATTCCTCTACGGCATTGGCCTCTACTATCTCGGTCAGCGCTGGACGCCTTCGCCGCGAATGTCCCTCATGGGCGCCCTGGTCGCCACGACCTTGCCGCTGGCGCTCATGCAGATCGGCGCCGACGACCGGGTCATCGTGGCGGCGGCCGGTCCCTTTATCCTGTCGCTCGCCCTGTTAGCCAAGGCTCCGGTCCGGACCATCCTGTCTCACCCCGTGCTTCTGTTCGCCGGCGAAGCCTCGTTCGCCCTTTATCTCGTCCACATCCCCATCCTGATGGTGTGGCGCAATGCGGCGCAGGCGTTCGCCGGCTGGGGTGCGGACTATCGAATGGGCCTGGTCGAACTGGCCGCCATGCTTGTGTTGACGCTCGCCGCCGCGGCGGCCATCCATGTCTTCGTCGAGCAGCCCGGCCGACGGTGGCTACGCAAACGAACGGCGCCGCAGGGCGCCGACCCCGTCGAAGCCAGACGATCCGTACACAGCGATCAGGGAGAACCCTTTTGAACCCCGCCAGCCTGAACCGCCGCCTGCTGCTCGGCGCGGCCGCCTTCATCCGCATCAGCGGAACCGCCTGCGCCCAGACGCGGCCGTCAAGAAGCCTCACGGTCTTCAAGACGCCGACCTGCGCCTGCTGCGATGCTTGGATCGCGCACATGTGCGAGGCGGGCTTCACCACAACCATCACCGTCCTTCCGAGCCTTGAATCGGTCCGGAGCAGCCGCGGCATGCCGGACGCGCTCGCTTCCTGTCATACCGGTCTGATCGATGGTTATCTGGTCGAGGGTCATGTGCCGGCCCCGGACGTCATCCGACTGCTGGCCGAGAGACCGGCGGCGGTGGGTGTCGCGGTCCCGGGCATGCCGCTCGGTTCGCCCGGCATGGAGACGCCGCAGGGGCACAAGGAGCCCTACGACACCCTGCTGGTGCTTCGCTCGGGCGCGACCCGCGTGTTCGCCCGCCACAACCCGCGGGCCTGACGCCGATCGCGCTCAGTCCGTTCAGATCACCCACAAACCGGAGTTCGCCATGTCCCGCACCTCTCTCGAACTCGTCCTGTCGCTCGCCGTGCTTTCGGCGACACCCGCCTTCGCCCAGGACCACGCCCACGGGCATGCCCGGGCCGCCGGCTCGGTCGCCGCGGAAGCTGCGGACGCGGCGGCGGCCGTCGATGCCTTTCACGTCGCTCTCAAGGCCGGCGACACGGCCGTCGCCCTGGCCCTGATGGCGCCGGATGTGATGATCTTCGAGGAGGGTGGCGCGGAGCGATCGCGCGACGAGTATGCGTCCCATCACCTGGGCTCGGACGCCGCCTTCGCCGCCGCCTCTGAAGCGACGGTGACGCGCAGATCGGGATGGGCCGATGGGGACATCGCCTGGATCGCCAGCGAAGGCCGCACCACGGGCCAATTCAACGGCCGTGCCGTGGACCGCCTGACGACCGAAACCATGGTCCTCAAACGCCATGCCGACGGCTGGCGCATCCACCACATTCACTGGTCGTCGCGCGCGCCCGGCTGACGCTCAGGCCCGCGCCAGCGGGTCGCCGGCCCTGCGACGTCGGTGAGGAACATCGAGAAGACGCCCGCCCTCGCGGGCGGGCGTCCCCGATCATACGATCAGCAGCAGGTGCAGGCTTCCGCGCAGGCTGCGATAGCGTCGCAGCAAGCGCATACGGCCTGCGCCACGGCGTCCGGCGCGGCCGCGAAGGCGGCTGAACCGGAAGCCAGCAGCACCAGGGCTGCGAGGGTGAGAGTGCGTTTCATGGTTTTGATCTCTGTTTGATTGAATGAGTTCGGTCATCTTCAACAGGATCAGCGTCGTGGGGGCGGGTCGTCCGCCTCCACGGTGAAATCGGCATGCCGCGCATCAAGGGATGGATAGAGGACAGACGCATAGACCCGTGCGGGGGTGGATTCACCGCCCTGGGGGACAAGGCCCTGGCAGATGGCCAGACACGCCTTATGGCATGAGATCCTGACGGTCTTCGGCTCGCACGGGACGCCGTCGCCGCTCATCGACATGGACGCCATATCCGGATCGACCGGAGCTTCGCAGGCGATCGAAGCGGTGGACACGAACAGCATGGCAAACGCCGCGAGCAGCGCGGTCGTCAGTCGGACGAGGTCATGACGCAGGAACGGCATTGTCTGATCATACTTCAACGGTCGGCGGAGCGACGATCTCATTTTGATCATTGCAATCGAGCCTACAGAGACGCCGGGGGCGGCAGGGTTCCCATGACCGCCACGACGCCGATCAGGGCGAGTCCCAGACCCGTTTCGATCAACAGGCTGCGCCGGAGCGCGCTCATGGCGGCGACGGAGGGTTGGCCCGTCTCCAGCGCAGAGCCCAGTGTCGGCGTCAGCCGGAACCGGTTGCTCGCCGCCAGCGCAAGCATCAAACCGAAGAGGACGAGCTTGGCGACCAGAAGCTGGCCGTAGAGGTTGCCCGCGATCGACGCCACGCGCTCGGGACCGATCAGGAACCAGCTGTTCACGAGACCGGTCAGCACCAGCAACAGGACCGCGAGCGTTCCAAGGCCGGCGAAGCCATGCAGGGCGCGATGGATTGCAAGGTCGTCCGGACCGGCTCGGCGCAGAAGCAGGGCCGTCAACGCCGCCAGGGCGCCCAGCCACAAGGCCGCTGCCACCGCGTGAATGATGTTGGCGACAAGATGGAGGGGCCCGCCAGGGCCCTCGGTGGCCGCGCCGTGACCCGTCCACGCGAAGCTGGCGGCCACCATCAGACCCAAGGCGGCCGTCACGCTCCAGAGCGCGCGACCGGGTTTCAGGGCGACCAAGGCGACGAGCCCAAGCAAGGCGGCGGCGGCCCGCACGACCATCGCCATGCCCAGGGCCGTGCCGGTGACCATGAAGGACAGGGACGCGGGTTTGACGGCTTCGCCCAGCGACCCCGCCATGACGGCCGTCTGTGCCACCAGGGCGGCGAGCGAGCCGAGCGCGACGATGATCGCGGCGAGGCGCAATGTCGGTCGCGACCATTCCAGGTTCGGCGCGTCGGCGTCTTTGAAGCTGTAGAGAAGGAACAGCGGCGCGCCGAGAAGGACGACGCCGCCGCCGTATTGAAGCCAGCGAAGCGCGATGACCGCGACTTCCAGCACGGCGTCAGCGCACCGTGAAGGCGTAGGATCCCGTCATGCGGTGGCCGTCGCTCGACGCGATACGCCAGTCGACACGGTAGGCGCCGGCGGCCAGCGGGCGAGCCAGCGCGCCCGTGAGGGTCCTGCCGTCCTCGGCCACCGAGGTGCGGATCGCGATCTTCTCCCCCGCCGCATTGACGACGTCGAAGCCGGAAAAGGCGGGAACGCTGCGTTCGCTGAAGGTCAGGGTCAGCGTCCGGGTCGCGGCCACGGTGGAGTCGGGCGCCGGGGTGGCGCTGACCAGGCGAGCGTGGGCCGCCGCCGGTCCGGCGGCGAAGGCCACGACCGCCGCGACGGCGATGAAGGGCGCGGGGTGGAAGTAACGCATACTCAGTCTCCAGACGTTTGGCCGGTCCCGGCCTTCTGCTTCTCTACGCGCCACACGACCGCGTCCCTCATGAAGAGGAAGCGGGCGGCGGCTGAGGCCTTCCCCCGCACGCCGGGGTCAGCGGCGACGCTTCTCGAGGAGCGCCTGCATCTGGGCGATCTCCGCCTGTTGACCACGCACGATGCCGTCGCACAAAGCGATGATCTCCGGATCTGTCAGGGAGGCTTGCTCGCACATCAACACGGCCCCGGAATGGTGCGGGATCATCGATCGCAGGAATTCGTCGTCGCCAACGAACGCCTGGGTGCGCATGCCGATGAAGCTGCCGACGAAGATCACGGCCGCGACCGCGCCAATGGCCAGGTTTGTTTTGCGCGACGGGTACATGGACCGCATGAAGACGAGCATGAGGACCGCCATCGGCGCGACCATCATCAGGGTCATGTAGACGTTGTTCAGGTTGAGATAGAAGTGACCGAGCGTGGCGATCATCGTGTACATGACCAGGTACATGATGACGAAGTCGAGCGCCAACTCCAGGTACAGGCTTCGGTAAGGGCCAAGTCCACGAGCGTTGCCTTGACCGCCGTGGTCCATCTGTTGATGAGACATCGTCCGTATCCTCTTCAGAAATTTCAGTTCGTCATCGCCTGCCGCTGCGAATGCTTGGAGACTGCGGTCAGCGTCTAAATCAATCCGGCCCGTCACAGCCGGTTCCTCCCTTAGGTGGGTGGGCGGACTGTTGATTGCCTATCTTGGCTAAAGCCTCACCGCGCGCAGTCTCAGCGCATTGCCGATGACGCTGACCGAGGAGAGCGCCATTGCGAGCGCCGCAAGGGCAGGCGAGAGAAGCCAGCCGAAGACGGGATAAAGCAGGCCAGCCGCCACGGGGATGCCAAGGGCGTTGTAGCCGAAGGCGAAAACGAGGTTCTGGCGGATGTTGCCCATCACCGCACGGGACAGATGCCGTGCGCGCACGATGCCTTGCAGATCACCGCCCAGCAGCGTGACGCCGGCGCTCTCGATGGCGACGTCCGAACCCGCCCCCATGGCGACGCCGACATCGGCTGCGGCGAGGGCAGGGGCATCGTTGACGCCATCCCCCGCCATGGCGACGATCCGACCCTGCGAACGAAGCTGTTGAACGACAGACGCCTTGTCCTGCGGCAGAACCTCCGCCTGGACTTCGTCGATGCCGAGGCGACGCGCGACCGCTTCGGCCGTCGTCCGGTTGTCCCCGGTCATCATCACCAGCCGCAGACCGGCCGCTTTCAGCGCGAGGATCGCAGCCGGCGTGGTGGCCTTGATGGGATCGGCGATGCCGATGACCCCGGCCGCCTTTCCGTCGATCGCCACGAATATGGCGGTGGCGCCGTCGTGGCGAAGGGCCTCCGCCTTCGGCTCCAGCGCGGAGACGTCGATCGAAAGCTCGCCGAGAAAACGGGTGTTGCCCAGGGCGACCTGGCGGCCCTCAATCGTCCCGCGAACGCCGCGACCGACCGGGCTGTCGAAGTCCACGGCCTCGGTAAGGGGGATGTCCCGGTCCTTGGCTGCCCGGACAATCGCGTCGGCCAACGGATGTTCGCTGCCCCGCTCGAGGCTGGCCGAAAGACGCAAGATGTCGGCTTCAACGAAGCCGAGGGCGGGCAGGATCGCCGTTACCGACGGACGGCCCTCCGTCAGGGTGCCGGTCTTGTCCAGAACGAGAGTGTCGACCTTCTCGAAGCGTTCGAGCGCCTCGGCGTTTTTGATCAGGACGCCGGCGTGGGCGCCACGTCCCACCCCGACCATGATCGAGATCGGCGTCGCCAGACCCAACGCACAGGGACAGGCGATGATGAGCACCGAAACGGCGGCGACCAGGGCGTAGGACAAACGGGGCTCGGGACCGACCAGGCCCCAGACGACGGCGGCGAGCAGGGCGATCGCGATCACCGTGGGAACGAACCATCCGGAGACCGTATCGGCCAGCCGCTGGATCGGGGCGCGACTGCGCTGGGCCTGGGCCACCATCTGGACGATCTGCGCCAGCAGGGTGTCGGCGCCCACCTTGTCGGCGCGCATGATGAAGGATCCGGTCTTGTTGAGCGCGCCGGCCACGACGCGGTCGCCGACATCCTTGGTCACCGGCATGGACTCGCCGGTCACCATGGATTCGTCGACAGCGACCCGACCCTCCAGGAGTTCGCCATCGACCGGGATCTTCTCTCCGGGCCTTACCCGCAGGCGGTCGCCGACGGCGATCTGGTCAAGCGAGACATCTTCATCGACGCCGTCCGCCCGGATTCGGCGCGCGGTCTTGGGCGTGAGGTCCAGCAGGGCTCGGATCGCGCCCGACGTCTGTTCGCGGGCGCGCAGTTCCAGAATCTGCCCGACGAGGACCAGCACGGTGATGACCGCCGCCGCCTCGAAATACACCGGCGCGCTTCCGTCGGCCTTCAGGAAGGCGGGCGGGAACAGGGTTGGCGCGACGACGGCCACGACGCTGTAAAGCCATGCCACGCCGACCCCCATGGCGATCAGGGTGAACATATTCAGCCGCCGGGTGCGCAGCGATGTCCAGCCGCGCTCGAAGAAGGGCCAGCCGCACCAGAGAACCACGGGGGTCGCCAAAGCGAACTGGATCCAGTTCGACATCTGGCCCGGGATGAACATGTGGAGATTGGCCAGGTGTCCGCCCATTTCCAGGGCGAAGACCGGCAGGGTCAGGACCAGACCAACCCAAAAGCGTCTGGTGAAGTCGATCAGCTCGTGGTTGGGCGGGGCTTCCGCCGTGACCGTCTCCGGCTCAAGCGCCATGCCGCAGATCGGGCAGGAGCCTGGGCCTTCCTGCCGGATCTCGGGGTGCATCGGGCAGGTGTAGATGGCGCCGGGAACGGCCGGCTCGGCCTCCACGCGAGGGTTCAGGTAACGCATCGGATCGCCGATGAATTTGGTCCGGCACCCCGCCGAGCAGAAGAAATAGTCCTGACCGCCATGACTGGCTCGGTGAGCGGTAGTCGTGAGATCGACCGACTTGCCGCAGACGGGATCCTTGACCGTAGCCGCGCCATCCAAGGCCTTCGCCCCGCAGCAGGCGTGACCCGAGGCATGATTGTGAGGATGCGTGGACATGTCGCTCTCTCCGGCTGACCGAAGGGCTCACATATACCCATGGGGGGTATATCGCAAGATACCCGTCTGGGGTATATGGGGGCGCTCAGGAGGACAGGCCGCATGCAAACCGACACGAAACCCAAAGTCCTCAACAGGCTCAGCCGGATCGAAGGCCAGGTGCGGGGAATCTCCCGCATGGTTGAAGATGACCGGTATTGCGTCGACTTGCTGACCCAACTTCAGGCCGTTCGAGCCGCGCTCCATCGCGTGGAGACCGAAGTGCTACGGGATCACCTCGACCACTGCGTCATGGGCGCTATGACCGGCGACGATCCCGAGGATCGCAAGGCCAAGGCCGGCGAGCTGATCGAGCTCTTGGCGCGGGCCGGACGGTAGAGTTGGCGGAACGAATGGGCCCTCCTGGTCGCTAACGTCGGATCCCAAGGAGCCGTCATGAAACGCATCAGCCTCGTCCTCGCCGCCTGCGCCTTGGCTACGGCCTGTTCCCCGCAAGCCGAAGAGCCCGCCGTAGCCGCGCCTGAGGCCGCCGCAGCGGCGGACGCCCATGGCGGAATGGAGGGCGGCATGGCTGCGCCTGCGCCCGGCGACTCCGTCGCCACCCAAGGCTACAAGGCATCGATGAACACGATGATGGAGGCGATGCCTCCCTTCACCGGGGACGCGGACATCGACTTCATGACGCAGATGCGAGGTCACCACGTCGCAGCCGTCTCGATGGCCCGTGTGGAGCTCGCGCAAGGCAAGGACGCCCAAGCGCGGAACCTGGCCCAGGCGGTGATCTCGGCTCAGGAGCGCGAAATCACCCTGATCGACGCCTGGCTCGCCCAGAAGGGAGCGTCAGCGACTCCCGCCGCCTGATCGCGAGATCAGGGCACCGCGTCCGAGGACCAACGGATGTGCGTAATCCGCCATCTGTCGTCCTCGTGGCGAAAGACCGATCGGCCAGTCCCGCCGTCGTCGAAAATCAGGACGCCGTCGGCCGCAAAGCCAGTGCGGCGTTTGCATTCCGGTCGTCGAGCGCGGCATGACAGGCATCGACGACGCTTGTCGCTATCGCCATACGATCGAGCCGGTAAGCTCGACGACGAACATGCGCATGAGATACAGTGTACGTCCGAGTGATGGTGCAAAGTGGCAAGGCGAATCGAACTCGTTGCATTGCATCTCGGTGCTCAGAAAGTCCGATAGACCGCAAAAGATGACGAATTCACGCAAATGTTATTGCTTAGAATTTTCTGAATGTTTTCAGAATACTTCCCGTTTGTCGGTTATTCAATCGGTCCGGCGACCGATATGCGAGAAAAAACCCCAAGCCGATCAGCGGCTTGGGGTAATTTGTGTAATCGAGTGGGAGTGAGGGGCAGTCATAAGGCGCCCCCTGACGAGATGATTGCGGAGTAATGAGCGGAGCATAGCTGCTTGGTTCACATGCCGCGCCCCGTAACCTCACGGTAGTGACGAAGCGACGGGATAGGGAGGCGTCTGTGGGCCGGGCGAAAGGGGATCACGACGTCATCCGCCGGCCCAGCCAGCGGCGCACCCGGCCCACGTACACGGACCACGCCGCGCCGAAGAGGGCCGCCAGGTGTCGTTCCTCGCGCCGGATGGCGAGACGGTCGGTGGCGAAGGCGGCGACGGGGGCGGCCACGAAGAACCAGGCGTTGTCGAACAGGCCCCCGAGGCCGAGCAGAAGCAGCCCGTTCGCGAGATAGATCGGGTTGCGGCTCCAGGCGAACGGACCGGTCGTGACCAGAGCGGTCGCCGCCCGGTGCGGCAAGATGTTGGCGCGCCGCCGCCGCATCTCCAGCATGGCCCAGAGGTCCAGACCAAGGGCGAGCCCGACCAGGAGGCCGCCGGCGGCGAAGGCGCCGGGGAAGAGGGCGGGCGGAGTCCATAGACGCGCCGTGATGAGCGCGACAAGGACGGCGCCGCCCGTGATGAGCGGCGGCCAGGGCCAGCGGTTCGGCGCCTGCGGCGTCACCCGCCGGCCAGCTTGAGAACGCCGCGCAGCAGATAGGCGATCACGCCCAGGACACCCACGCCCAGCACCCAGAGGGCGACGAACCAAAGGCCCTGCCGGAGCCCGTTTCTGGAGTCGCGACGCATCAGTGGTAACCGTCGTCGCCGACCTTGCCCCGGAACACCCAGTAGGCATAGGCGGTGTAGGCCAGGATGATCGGGATCAGGATCAGGGCGCCGACCAGCATGAACAGCTGGCTGGAGGCCGGGGCGGCGGCCTGCCAGAGGGTGATCTCGTCGGGCACGGCGTAGGGGAAGACGCTGACGCCCAGACCCGCGAAGGTGACGGCGAACAGGCCCAGCGACAGCAGGAAGGGCCAGACTTCGCGCTTCTGACGCATGGTCCAGAAGAAGGCGGCCGCGACGATCAGAACGAGCAACGGCACCTGGGCCGTCAGAAGCACGCCGGGCCAGTCGAACCAGCGCCGGGCGTATTCGCCGTCGAGGAAGGGGGTGGCCAGGCTGACCGCGCCGATCATCAGCAGGGTCGCCGGACCCAGTTTCCAGGCTTGCGCGCGGGCGTGGGTCTGGAGCGCGCCTTCCGTCTTCATGTTCAGCCAGGTGGCCCCCAGAAGGGCGTAGCCGACGACGACGGCGGCGCCGGTCAGCAGGCTGAAGGGGCTGAGCCAGTCCCACCAGCCGCCGCCATAGGCGCGGCCCGACACCTCGACCCCCTGCAGGATGGCCCCCAGGGTGACGCCCTGGGAGAAGGCGGCCAGCAGGGAGCCGCCGAAGAAGGCGACGTCCCAGACGGGCTTGGCCCGCACCGTGCGCCAGCGGTATTCGAACGCCACGCCCCGGAAGACCAGGCCCAGCAACATGGCGATGATCGGCGTATAGACCGCCGGCATCAACACGGCGTAGGCGAGGGGAAAGGCGGCGAACAGGCCGCCGCCGCCCAGGATCAGCCAGGTCTCATTGCCGTCCCACACCGGGGCGATCGAGTTCATCGCCTTGTCGCGCTGGTCCCCGGCCTTCAGCGTCGGGAACAGGATGCCGACGCCCAGGTCGAACCCGTCCATGACGATATAGGCGAAGACGGCGAAGGCCAGCAGGCCGGCCCAGACCAGGGTCAGATCAACGCTCATGATCGGTCTCCTCGCCGGTCGGGATGGGGCGGTCCGGGTCGATGGCGGGGGCGGGGGTGATGCCCGCCGTGCGGATCGGGGTTTCCGCCACGCCCGGCTCGTCCCGGTGCGGCGCATGGCTCATCAGACGCAGGATGTAGAAGACCCCGGCGCCAAAGACGGTGAAATAGACCACAGCGAAGGCGGCCAGGGAGGTTGCGACGGCGGGCGCCGCCAGGGGCGCCGCGCTGTCGGCGGTGCGGAGCAGCCCATAGACGGTCCAGGGCTGACGGCCGACCTCGGTGGTGATCCAGCCCGCCAGCACGGCGACGAAGCCCATCGGCCCCATGATCAGGGCGAAGCGGTGCAGCCAGGGCGCATCGTAGAGGCGTTTGCGCAGGCGAGCATAAAGCCCCCAGAGCCCCAGCAGCAGCATGGCCATGCCCAGGCCGACCATGACGCGGAAGGACCAGAAGACGATCTCGACCGGCGGCCAGTCGGCGCGGGCGATGGTGTCCAGACCGGCCAGGGGCGCGTTCGGATCGTGCTTCAGGATCAGGGACGACAGCTTGGGGATCTCGACCGCGCCGTGGACGGTGGCCGCCTCGCGGTCAGGAATGCCGAACAGGATCAGCGGCGCCCCGTCCGGGTGGCTTTCGAAATGGCCTTCCATCGCCATGACCTTGGCGGGCTGATGCTCCAGGGTGTTCAACCCGTGCATGTCGCCGATGAAGATCTGGACCGGGGCGGCGACCAGGATCATGCCCATGGCCATGGCGAACATCTTGCGCGCCCCCTTGTTCGTCCGCTCCTTCATCAGGTGCCAGGCCCCGACCGCGCCGACCACCAGGCCGGTGGTCAGATAGGCCGCCAGCAGCATGTGGGCGAGGCGATAGGGGAAGGAGGGATTGAAGACGATCTTGAACCAGTCGGCCGGTACGAACTGGCCGACCTCGTTGATGGCGTAGCCTTGCGGGGTCTGCATCCAGCTGTTGACCGACAGGATCCAGAAGGCCGAGGCGAAGGTGCCGATCGCGACCATCAGGGTGGCCAGGAAGTGCAGCTTCTTGCCGACGCGGTTCAGGCCGAACAGCATGACGCCCAGGAAACCCGCCTCCAGGAAGAAGGCGCTGAGCACCTCATAGGCCATCAAGGGGCCGATGACCGGTCCGGCCTTGTCGGAGAAGACCGACCAGTTGGTGCCGAACTGGTAGGACATGACCAAACCCGAAACGACGCCCATGCCGAAGGCCACGGCGAAGATCTTCAGCCAGTATTTGAACAGGTTCAGATAGAGGTCTCGCCCCGTCTTCAGCCACAGGGCCTCCAGCACGGCCAGATAGCTGGCGAGGCCAATGGAGAAGGCGGGGAAGACGATATGGAAGGCGACGGTGAAGGCGAACTGCATCCGCGCCAGGATCAGGGCGTCAAGTTCCATGGTGTGGTCTCACCCGATCAGGCCGAGCGCGCCGGCGCTGCGGTAAAGCATATAGAAGGCGACGACGAAGATCAGCCCGGCGAACACTGTGTTCAATAGGCCTTTTTGTCCTGACAGGGCCTTGGCCAGCCGTGCGCCGACCAGACCGCCCAACACCCCGCCGCCGATGAAGACGGCCGCCAGTGGCCAGTCGACCCAGCCGTCCAGGGCGTAGTTGAAGGCCGTCGTCAGGCCGAAGGCCGTCACGCCGACCAGCGACGAGCCGACCGCATAGTAGATGGGCATGCGGGTCGAGACCATCAGGCCAGGGACGATCAGGAAGCCGCCGCCGATGCCGAAGAAGCCGGACATGATCCCTGTCAGGGCGCCGGCTCCCACGAGCTTCGGCGCATTGCCCGGCGTTAGCACCACGTCGGGGTCCCCCGAGGCCGAGCGGCCTCTCAGCATCAGCACCCCGACCACCAGCATCAGCGCGGCGAACAGAGCCAGCAGCTTCTGACCGTCAACCGCCTTGCCCAGGCTGGAGCCGAGAAAGGCGCCGAAGACGCCGGCCAAGGCGAACAGGCCGGCGATCTTCCATTTCACCGTGCCGTGGCGCGCGTGGTTGAGCAGATTGGCGAAGGCGTTGGCCGCGACGGCGAAGGCGCTGGTGCCGATCGCCAGATGCGGATCCTTGACCCCCACAAGATAGACGATCAGCGGCACGGCCAGGATGGACCCGCCACCGCCGACCAGGCCGAGGGTGAAGCCGACCAGCGAGCCGGCGCCGGCGCCGAGGCCGTACTGCAGCGGGGACAGGTCCATGATCCGGCTCAGGCGACGGCGGGACGAGGTTGGATCGCGGGCTCGACGTGCTCGGGACTGGCCAGCCATTCGCGGCCCTTCAGCATGCCCAGCCAATAAATCTCGGGCAGGGCCTGAGCCTTCAGGTGCCAAGCCAGACGGGTCGGCTTCGTGCCGTCGAGCATCCATTTCGGGAAGCTTGGCAGAAGTTTGCCGCCATAGCCGAACTCGGCCAGGACGATCTTGCCGCGCTCGACCGTGAGCGGGCATGAGCCATAGCCGTCATAGACCGCCCGCATCGGCTGGCCGTCCAGCAGCGACAGGATGTTCTCGGCCACGACGGGCGCCTGTTTGCGGGCGGCCGCAGCGGTCTTGGCGTTGGGCGCCGAGCAGGCGTCGCCCAGGCCGAAGACGTTTTCGAACCGCTTGTGGCGCAAGGTGGCGTCGTCCACCTCGATCCAGCCGCTTTCGGCGGCCAGCGGGCTTTCGCGAATGAAGTCCGGCGCGGTCTGCGGCGGGCAGACGTGCAGGAAGTCGAACTCGCGCCGCGCCTGGCGCACTTCGCCGTCCGCACCCGTCACGGCGAAGGTCGCGATCCGCGCCGGGCCGTCCACCGCGACGAGTTTCGACCCGAAGTTCAGGTCGATGCGGTATTTGCGGACATATTCCATCAGCGCCGGGACGTAGTCCTTGACCCCGAACAACACCGGGCCGGCGTTGTGGAATTCGATCTCGATGTCGTTGCGGCCGTTGTCGCGCCAGTGGTCGGCTGACAGATACATGGCCTTTTGCGGGGCGCCGGCGCATTTGATCGGCATGGGCGGCTGGGTGAAGATCGCCCGGCCGCTGCGCATCGCCTGCACCAGCTTCCAGGTGTAGGGCGCAGTCTCGTAGCCGTAGTTGGAGGTGACGTTGTTGCGTCCCAGGGTTTCGGCCAGGCCAGGGATGGCCGCCCAGTCCAGCTTCAGCCCCGGCGCCGCGACCAGCATCCGATAGCCGATCCAGCGGCCGTCGGTCAGTTCGACGCGATCATGGATGGGGTCGAAGGCCGCGACCGCGCCACGCACCCACTGGGCGCCTTGGGGGATCAGGTCCTCGGTGCGGCGCTGGGTCCGCTCGGGCGTGAAGACGCCGGCGCCGACCATGGTCCAGCCGGGCTGATAGTAGTGATGTTCGGACGGCTCCACGATGCGAACATCGAGGCCTGGGCGGCGGCGCAGGAGGCTGGCGGCCGTGGCGATGCCGGCGGATCCGCCGCCGACGATCAGGACATCGCAGGAATCCAGGAGGGCGTATTGGGCGCTCATGACGCGGCTCCTTCAAGACGGGGACGCAGGGCGCCGAGGTCGTAGCCGGCGCTCTTGGCGCGGGCGATCAGATGATCGGGGCTCTCCGAGCCGGCGTTCGTGAGCGCCCACAGGGTGGTCGTGCGCGTGCCGGTGCGGCAGAAACCGAACACGGGCTGGGGCAGGTCAGCCAGAGCCTCGCGGAAGTCCGCCACGTCCTGGTCGGAGATGGCGCCGCCGACCACGGGAACGTGGGCGAAGGCGAGGCCGGCGGCCTTGGCGGCCTGGCGCAGAGCCTCGGCGCTGGGCTGGCCGGGCTCCTCGCCGTCGGGTCGGCTGGAGATCACCGACCGGAAACCCTGGGCCGCGATGGCGGGCAGGTCTTCCGGGGCGATCTGGGGCGAGGCGGATAGGGCCTCGTCCAGGGGGCGGATATCCATGGCTTTGTCTCCCTAGGGTCTTTTCTGGTTCAGGCGTTTCGGTCGAGCGTCAGGCGGAACAGCGCCATGCCGGCCACGAGGGCGCCGACGAAGACGAAGGCCTGCCAGGCGCCGGTCGTCAGGGCCGCCAGCGCCGGGCCGGGGCACAGACCGACCAGCCCCCACCCCAGGCCGAACAGGACGGCCCCGCCGACCAGAGGGGTGTCGATGGTGCGGCTCTCAGGCACATGGAAGGTCTCGGCCGCGACCGGCGTCTCCATGCGCCGGCGGATCAGATAGGCGATGGCGGAGGGGATCAGCGCCCCGCCCATGACGAAGGCCAGCGAGGGGTCCCAGGCGCCCGTCACATCCAGGAAGGCCAGGACGCGGGCCGGGTTGATCATGTCGGACACCACCATGCCGGCGCCGAACAGCAGGCCGCACAGGACGGCGACGATCAGCCGGTTCATGCCAGGCCTCCCAACAGGTGGCGGGTGACGAAGACGGTCAGGGCCGCGACGGCCATGAAGACGCCGGTGGCGACGATGGAGCGGGGCGACAGGCGGGCCAGGCCGCAGACGCCGTGGCCGCTGGTGCAGCCCGAGCCCCAGCGGGTGCCGAAACCGACGATCAGGCCGCCGAGCACCAGCAGCCAGATGTCCGAGGTGATCTGCACCTCGGGCCTGCGGATCAGCGCTGAGGCCAGGGCCGCGCCGCCCAGCAGGCCGGCGATGAAAAGCAGGTCCAGGGTGCGCGGCGCGCCTTTCGACAGGCCGGTCGCCGCGGCGGTCAGGCCGGAGATCCCGGCCACGCGCCCATTCAGCAGCAGATAAAGGCCGGCGGACAGGCCGACCAGCAGGCCGCCGGCCAGCGGCCAGACGAAGGAAATGGGTTCAGGCATGGGGGGCTCGCCTCACAGCGCGTTCAGCGGGACCTTGAGGTAGCGCACCCCATTGTCCTCGGGCTCGGGCGGGCGGCCGCCGTTCATGTTCACCTGGACTGACGGCAGGATCAGCCTGGGCATCGGCAGGGTCGCGTCGCGCTGGGTGCGCATGGCGACGAACTCGTCCTCGCTGACGCCGTCGCGAATATGGATGTTGCCAGTGCGCTGGGCGCCGATGGTGGTCTCCCAGGCGAACTCGGTCCGGCCCGGCGGCGCCTTGTAGTCGTGGCACAGGAAGACCCGCGCCTCGTCCGGCAGGGAGGTCAGGCGATGGATCGAGCGGTACAGGGTCCCGGCGTCGCCGCCGGGGAAGTCGCAGCGCGCCGTGCCGTAGTCGGGCATGAACATGGTGTCGCCGGGAAAGACAGCGTCGCCGATGACATAGGCCAGACAGGCAGGGGTATGGCCGGGCACATGCAGCACCGTGGCCTTCAGCCCGCCGATCTCGAACCCGTCGCCGTCGTTGAACAGATGGTCGAACTGGCTGCCGTCGCGGCGGAAGTCGGTCCCTTCGTTGAAGATCTTGCCGAACACCGCCTGGACGGTGAGGATCTCATGGCCGATGGCTAGCTGCCCTCCGAGCTTTTCCTGGAGATAGGGGGCCGCCGACAGGTGATCGGCGTGGGCGTGGGTCTCCAACAGCCACTGGACCGTGAGACCTTCGGATTTCACGTAATCAATGAGGGCGTCGGCCGAGTCGTGCGCGGTGCGGCCGGACGCTGGATCGTAGTCCAGCACACTGTCGATGATGGCGCAGACGTCGGAGCCGGGATCGCGCACGACATGGCTGACGGTGAAGGTGGCCTCGTCGAAGAATGACCTGACGACAGGGCGTTGGCGAGGATTGCCCAGCGCGGCGCGCACGATGTCGGCGGCGTGGTCGCGGGCGGGATCGGGGATGGGCGAGGACATGGCGTGTCTCCGTTTCGGTGACTCAACACATATACCCATTCATGGTTCGTGCAAGTATGTATTTTAATGTAGCGGAAACGGTGGGAAGCGCTTAGCTTGCGGCTATGGAAACGATCGACACCGGGCCAGCCGCCTATCCCCCCGCAATGCGCGCCCTGCGCATCAACGACACGGCGCCGGACTTCAGCGCGCGCACGACGCAGGGCGAAAAGCGCCTGAGCGACTATCGCGGCCGCTGGCTGGTGCTGTTCTCGCATCCGGCGGACTTCACGCCGGTCTGCACCAGCGAGTTCGTGGCCCTGGCCCGGCAGTCGGACGCCTTCGCGGCGATCGATTGCGATTTGATGGCCCTGTCGGTCGACAGTCTGTATTCGCACCTGGCCTGGCTGAAGGACATTTATCGCCGCTTCGGCGTGAAGGTGCCGTTCCCGATCATCGAGGATCCCTCCATGGCCATCGGCCACGCCTTCGGCATGGTGGACGCCGGCTCGAGCGACAGCGCGACGGTGCGCGCCACCTTCGTGATCGATCCCGAAGGCGTGGTGCGCGCCATCAGCTGGTACCCGATGAACATCGGCCGCTCGGTTGATGAACTGCTACGTCTCGTCACCGCCCTGCAGACCTCGGACCGCGAGGCGGCCTCCACGCCGGCGGGCTGGACGCCCGGCGACGCTCTGCTGGAGCCGGCCGCCACCACCCTGGACGCCGCCATCGCCGACGGTGAAGGCGATGCGCCCTGGTACTATCGCGAGCGCCGCGCATGACCGACGATCAAGCGGCCGCCATGGAGCGGTTGAAGGAAAAGGCGCCGGAGGCCGCAGAGCTGTTGCGCCAGCTGGCCAACGCCAACCGGCTGCTGATCCTGTGCCATATCGCCGAGGAGGAACGTTCGGTGGGGCAGCTCGAGGCGGACCTGGGCATCAAACAGCCGGCTCTGTCCCAGCAGCTGGCTGAGCTGCGCCAGTACGGTCTGGTCAAGACGCGTCGTCAGTCGCGCTCGATCTTCTATTCGATCGCCGACGAGCGGGCCCAGGCGGTGATGGGCATGCTGTACGAAATCTTCTGCGGCGATGCGAAGGCGGTCGGCGCCCGCGTCGCCGCCCCGGCGCCCCGCCCATCGACGCCGGCGCGCGGCGACACGGCTCAGTTCGCGCGCATCACCGCCGTCGCACGTCGCTGACGGCCAACCCGCACAGGAGACTCTCGTGAAGGGCTTCATCGACAATATCGAACGTCTGACGGAAGAGAACACAGACTTTCGCCGTGTTCTCTACACCGGCCACAATCTGCAGCTCGTCCTCATGGCCATTCCGGCCGGTCAGGAGATCGGCGAAGAGGTCCACGACGACCGCGACCAGTTCTTCCGCATCGAGGCGGGCGAGGGCGAAATCTGGATCGATGGCGTTCGTCACGCCGTGAAGGCGGACGACGGGGTCATCGTCCCTCAGGGCGCCCGGCACAATGTGGTCAGCACGGGGTCCGAGCCGCTTCGGCTCTACACCCTCTATGGCCCGCCGGAGCATCTCGACGGGACGGTTCACGCGACGGTGGAAGAGGCCTCCGCCGACCACGAGCACTTCGACGGCCGCACGACCGAATAGCCGTCAGGGGCCGACGTCGTCCGCATCGGCGCGCCGGTCGTCGGGCCGCGGCAGGTGCAGGGCGATGCCCAACGCCTCCGCCAGACGGGTGTCGCGACGATAGATGTCATCGCGAAAGGCGACGCGGCCCTGGCCGTCCAGGAACGCGGTCCAGTACAGTAGGCGCACGTCGATCGGCCGACCGGTCGCCACACGGACGGTCTGGCCGCTGTCCAGCGCGGCGTCGAAGCGGGCGAGCCTCTCGGGGTCGGGCGCCAGGAGAAGGCGGGCGAAGCCGACGGCGTCCTGCACCCGCACGCAGCCGTGACTGAGATGGCGGAAGCTCTGGTCGAACGCGCCCCGAGACGGGGTGTCGTGCAGGAAGATGGCGTAGCTGTCCTGAAGCTCGAACTTGACCTGGCCCAGGGCGGCATTCGGACCCGCGCGCTGAACCACCATGCCGTTCTGGATCGTCATGTTGTTCGCCCGCATGTAGCCGGCGCCACGCGGCAGGATCTCGCGCTGGGCGATGGAGGTCGGCACCGTCCAGGGCGGATTAGCGACGACCGAGGCGAAGGGCCGTTCGAGGCTGGGCGTCGCATTGTCGGCGTCACCCGTCACGACCCGCATCGAATGCACGGGCCGACCATCCTTCCAGTAGACCATGATGGAGGCGGCGGTGTTCACCTCGATCCGCTCCGGGGCGACGTCTCTCTTTAGCCAACGGCGGCGTTCCAGATTGAGCGCGATCTGGCGAGCACGGGCCTCGGCCGAAATCGACAGCGCCCGCTGGGTCGCCGGGCCGATGCGGGCGTCCGCCTCCAGACCGTGGCGCACCTGGAACACCCGAACGGCCTCTTGCAGCACCGACCCGTAGTCACCGCCAGACGGGCCGACCATCGCGGCGGCGGCGTCGGTGAGATCGCCTTCCACCCGAAGGCGCGGCAGGAGGGCGGGAAGGCGGGGGTCGGACGCAAACGGTTCGATCGTCGCGCCCAGGGCAAAGGGCGGCCAACCGCCGCGGTCGGCGATGGCGCGATAGCGAAGGAAGCCGTCGCACAAGCCCTGATAGCCGCGGTCCTGGGGCGCGAGGCCCGCCATCGTCTCGGCCAACGTTCCGTCGTCGACCGCCGTCGCCAGCAGCGGCGGCGTATCGACCTGGTTGCGACCCATCTCCCAAAGCGTCTCCACCGATGCCGGGTCGACCCGGCCATGGGCGAGCGCCTCGGCCAGGGTCAGGACGGCCTGGGTCAGTTCGGCTTCACTTAGGGCCAGACCGTCGGGCGCGGATAGACCGTGGCGGTCCGCCAGGGCCAAGGCGTCCATGGCTTGCCGGCGCGCTGGCCCCGCCCAGGCAGGGCGTCCGCCGCGGGCGGCGTAGAAGGCTGCGGTCAGGGCGGTGATGTTCAACGCGGCGGGCGCCGATACGGCTCGCGCGGTCGTCGAGAGCCAGAGCGGCGCTGCGGCCGCCGCGAGAAGGTGTCGGCGGTTCAAGGTAAAGGAGCGACGGTTGGCCATGCCGCCGACACCGCGGGGTTCACCTTAAGGCAGGCTTAAGGTTGGCCGGTCCGCCAGCCCCAACGCGCGAAGATGGCGGCCCCCTCGTCGGACTTCAAAAATTCGAGGAACGGCTGGGCGTCGGCGTCCTGGCGGCCGGTCTCGGTCACAACGGCGCCGGCGTCGCGGTAGATGCGATAGGGCTCTTCGACCTCGACCACATCAGCGAGGTCCGGATTGGCGACCTGCCAGATGCCCCAGATGATCCAGGCGTCCAGCGTCGGGTCGTCGATCCAGGCTTGTCGGGCCTCGGCGCTGTTGCGGGCGTAGACGACGATGTTGCGACGCAGCGCGCGCACCTTGGCGATGTCGCCGGTGCGACCGGCCATGTCCTCCCACAGGCCGTTCTGGCCCGCGCCGTTGACGACCAGGACTCGGCGACCCGGCTGGAAGAGATCTTCCAGGCCGCCGATGCCGTTCGGATTTCCCGGGCGAACGAGAATGGAGGCGGTGCGCAGATAGAGCGGCTCGACCGCCTCGGCGCGGATGCGGCCCTCCAGAGCGCTGACGAAGTCGGTCATCATCGTCTCGGAGCCGGAGAAGATCAGGTCGCCGTCCGCCTTGGCCTGGTCCAGCCATTGGGGCGTGGGTCCGGCGACGACGGCCACGGCGCGACCGGTGCGCGCTTCATAGGCCTTCGCCGCTTCGCGCATGGCGGGGGCGGGGCCGCCCGGACCGTAGACATGAAGAGGATCGGCGGGCGTCTGGGCGTGGGCGGCCAGGGCCGTCGTGCTCAAAAGGGCGGCCAGGGCCAGGGTGGAAGGACGCATCAAGAGTTCTCCTGGGGCGGGGCGAAGTGATTGGCGGGGATCTTGAAATAGATGCGGCCGTCCTCGGCGGGTGGCGGCAGCCCCCCGCCGCGGATGTTCACCTGAAGCGCGTAGAGCATCAGGTTCGGCAGGGGAAGGGTGGCATCCCGGCCGTCGCGAAGCCGCACGAAATCCGCCTCTCCGCGTCCGCCGCCGACATGGATGTTGTCCGCCTTCTGCTCTCTCACGGTGCTGAAGCAGGCGGGCTCGCGGCCATCGGGACCGTAGTCGTGGCCGACGAAGACGCCGGTCTCCTCGGGCAGGGCCAGGATGTCCTGGATGCTTCGGTAGAGGGCCTTGGAGTCGCCGCCCGGAAAGTCGGCGCGCGAGGTGCCGGCATAGGGCATCATCAGGGTGTCGTGGACGAAGGCGTTGCCGCCGATCACATAGGTAATGGACGCCAGGGTGTGGCCTGGGGAGAAGATGACCCGCCCCGTCAGGTCGCCGACAGCAAACGTATCACCGGCCTGGAAGAGACGGTCCCACTGGCGACCGTCGGTCGGGAATTCGTCGTCCAGGCCGTAAATGTCCTTCCACAACCTCTGGACGCCGATGACCTTCTCGCCGATGGCGGTTGGAGCCTCCAGCTTCTCGTTGAGATAGGGCGCGGCCGAAAAGTGATCGGCGTGTGGATGGGTGTCCAGCAGCCATTCGACCGTCAGGCCTTCCGCCTTGACGTAGTCCAGGATGGCGTCGGCGTTGCGGGTCGAGGTCGCCGCCGCCTTCTCGTCGAAATCCCAGACCGGATCGATGATCGCGCATTTGCGGCTGACCGGGTCGGAGACGACATATTGCCAACTGCCGGTCTTCTTGTCGTGGAGCGCCGCGATGCGCGCTCCGCCGTGGTCGATGATCTGCATGATGGCTCCGTTTGGTTTGCGAAGAAAAGGGCCGGACCGCTTGCGCGGTCCGGCCAGCGTCCGATCAGGCGGCTTTCGGGGCGTCGGGGAGGTCGCGCGTCGAGAAATACCAGTCGGTGTAGACGTAACCCTCGGAAGCGCGAGCCTCGGCCGCCTCGGCGGTCTTGGGCGGAGGGACGATAGCCGGTTGGCCAGGGCGCCAGTTCTCAGGCGTCGCGACCCCGTTGGCGTCGGACGCCTGGAGCGCGGTGAGCAGCCGAACGAACTCTTCGATGCTGCGGCCATTGCTCATGGGATAGTAGACCATGGCGCGCAGCTTGCCTTCCGGATCGATCAGGAAGGTGGCGCGAACAGCCGAGGTGTCGGCCGCCCCGGGGTGGATCATCCCGTAGGCCTGGGCCACCTCCATCTTCAGATCCTCGATGATGGGGAAGGGGATTTGGACGCCGAACTTCTCCTTGATGTTCCGGGTCCAGGCCAGGTGCGAGAAGATGCTGTCGATGGAGAGCCCCAGGAGCTCGCAGTTCATGGCGGCGAACTCATCCGCGTGCTTGGCGAAGCCGATGAACTCGGTCGTGCAGACCGGGGTGAAGTCCGACGGATGGGAGAAGAGGATCAGCCATCTGCCGCGGTAATCGGCCAGGCTGCGATCCCCGTGCGTGGTGCGGGCGTGAAAGTCGGGGGCGGGTTCGTTGAGGCGGGGCAGTCCGGTCATGTCGATGTCTCCTTCAGACGCCCCATTGAACACTTACATACACACTTACACAAAATAATAGTTCTTATGGCCAGGGAAGGTTCCGTCTATGCCGAGCCGTCAGTTCACAACCAGGGCATATCCAGCCTGCTGGTGGTGGATGACCGTCATCAGGGCGGCGAGATCGACGCTCACGCCCGGTTCGAGGTCGGCTTGCGCGATGCCGTTCCCCGCCATGGCCTGGCCGCACAGCCGAACCTGGACGCCGGCGGCGATGAGGCTGCGGATCAGGGCGCTGTTGGGATTGGCGTCGCCCTTGCCTCGCGCGGCCCAGGCGGCGTCGGACAGGACCGCAGGGGTGGCTGCGCCGTGTAACACGACGACGATCTGACGCTGGTCGGCGTCCACGCCGCCCGCCGCCAGCATATTCGCCAGCCGCGCAACGCGATCCAGCCCCTTCAGCGGCCTGTCGTCCGGACCGCCCTGGGAGACGTCGAAGATGACCCGATAGACGCGCGACGGATCCGCCTGTTCGCCGGCCTCGGGCAGGGGCTTGAAGCCGCCGAAGCCAGAGACAGCCTGGGCGAAGCTTGGGGAGGCCGCCAGGGAGGCGGCCAGGGACAGGGCGAGGAGGAGGGTTTTCATGGCGGGTTCCGGTGTGCGGGCGCTGGGGGTCAGGGACGGCGGGCGACGAGATCGATCAGGGCGGACCGGCCGCTATGGCCGGCGCCTTCGGAGACGTCGCTGTCGTGGCTATTCAGATGCAGGATGTCGAAGTCGGCGAAGGCGTCGCGGAGCAGCGCCTCGGTGTAGAGGTTCTCGACCTGCCCCGGGCCGCCCGTTCCATAGGCGATCTGTTCCGGCCGATAGCCCTGCAGCAGGATCAGGCCGCCAGGCTTCACGGCCGCCTTCATACGCTCGAAAATTCGGTCGCGCAGGGGAGGCGGGGCGAACTGAATGAAGACGGCGACCACGACGTCGAAGGCGTCCTGCGGCCAGGCCCAGGTCTCGAGGTCCGCCACCTGAGCGTCCAGTGTGACCCCGCGTCGCTCGGCCAGGGCGAGGGCCTTCTCGATCGCGCGTGGGGCGATATCCGTGGTGGTGACGGCCAGACCCTGTTCGGCGAGCCACACGCCGTTTCGCCCCTCGCCATCGGCGACCGCCAGAGCGGTCATGCCGGGCTGGAGCCGCGCGATCTGAGCGGCCAGAAAGGCGTTGGGCGTCTCGCCGAACAGATAGTCCTGGCGGTCATAGCGGCTGTTCCAGAAGTCGCGGGCGGCGACGGAGTCCATAAGGTGTTCCTTCATATGATGAGGACGCTCGCAGGCAGATCGGTCTCGCCGGGCGTATGGTCGGCGAACCAGGATTCAAGCGCGCCCACAGTGTCGATGTCGAGCGTCCGGCGGTCTCGCCCGTAACGTTCGGGCACCCCCTGGGCGGTGACGAAGGCCACCGGATAGTCCGCCTCCGGCTCGACAGGGCGGTCCCCGACCAGCAGGCGATCAAGGCGCTGCCCCTTGGGATTCTCCAGCTTCACAAAGGCCGTGAGGCCCCGGCAGCGTTTGATGTAGCCGCCCATCTGCGCGTAGGGGTCGGCGGCGAAGGTGCGCTCAAGATTCTCTTCCAGCATCGCCTTCAACTCGGCTCCGGTCAGCGTCGTGCGCGAGATGGGCGGGTTCATCGGCGCCATATTGTAGAGGTCGCCCAGAGTGACCGGGCCCGGTGCGACGGGCGCGCCGTATCGCCAGCCGTTCGAGAAGGCGATGTCCACGCCCGCCGCCTGCGCCGCAGCCGCCAGCAGGACGTCGTCCATCGGCGCGCTGGCCATGGCGTAGCGGTGAAGGGGGATGGCCGTGCGGGCGATGACGCGCGCCAGACGTTCCCGCTCGGGAGCCAGGGCCGTCTCCACCAAGCCGGCGACTTGATCGTCTTGGGGGCCAGCGTCCACGGCTATGAGCCGATGGCGGCGCAGGGACACGCGGCCGTCTGCGATCTCCAGGTCCAGCCGGCCGATATAGGCGCCGTGGCAGCCGGACTGAATGATCAGGGTGTCGCCGACGCGGGCCGGCTCGTGCAGGCGGTTATGGGTGTGGCCGCTCAGGATCACGTCGACGCCCGGCGTCTCGGCGGCCAGCTTGAGATCCTGCGGAAAGCCCAGGTGGGACAGCAGGACGACCAGATCGACCTTCTCCTCGCGGAGCTGGTGCAGTTGCTCCCGGGCTTCGGCCACACCCATTTCAAACCGCACGCCTTCAGAGAAGGCGGGGGGCATGGTTTTGTCGACGATAGGGCAGGCCAGGCCGATCACGCCGATCCTCAGACCGCCGCGCTCGAACACCCATCGCCCGTCGAACACCGGCGCGCCGTCATCTTTGCGAAAGACATTGGCGGCCAGGACGGGATACTCCAGTCGCGCCGCCAAAGCCTTGAACCCCGCCGGGCCATAGGCGAACTCCCAGTGCGCCGTCATGGCGTCGATCTTCAGGGCGTTCATGATCGGAACCAGCGCCTCGCCCCGGCTCGCGACGGCGACCCGCGTGCCATGGAAGGTGTCGCCGTTATCCAGGGTCAGGCACGGACCTTCGGCGCGCGCCTCTTCGAAGAGACGGGCGATGCGGGCGACCCCGCCCAGCCGTTCGAACCGCCAGCCGCCTTCGGTGCGCACCAGTTCGGGATGCGGCTCGAGATAGCCGTGCAGGTCGTTCAGCTGGAGCAGGGTCAAGGTGGTCATGGCCGGTCTCAGCGCAGCGGTTGTCCGGAGCGGATACGACCGATCACCGCTTCGAGTTGCGCCTGGGGCATGCCGCCGGGGATCAGATTGCCGTTGATGATAAAGGCGGGCGTGCCCTGCAGGGCCAGGGCCGCCGCTTCTCGGCCGTTTCGGTCGAGCACCGCGTCGATGTCTGCGCGGTGATCGGCCAGGTCCTGATTCAGGCGCGCCATGTCCACGCCGGCCGACTGGACCAGACGCGTGATGTCCGCCTGGTCGCCGATGCGCGACGGCGACAGCATGAAGGCGTTATGGACGGCCTCNNACCTTGGGGTCCGCCTTCAGCAGGCCGTCGATCTCCGGCTGCATCTTCTTGCAGTAGGGGCAGTTGTAATCGACGAAGCCGATGATGGTCACATCGGCGTTTTCGGCGCCGATGAAGGGCGCTGCCGGGTCGCGCAGCAGATCGTTGAAGCCGACCTGGGCGATGGGCGGCATGTCTTGTCCGGAGGCGGCGGAAGGGCTGGCGGGCGCCGCGCCGTTGTCGGCGTCGGCGGGGCCGCAGGCGGCGAGCGCCAGGACGGCGGCGAGGGCAGGGGCGAAGGTGCGGTTCATGGAAGCTCCGTGAGGCGAGGGGTCAGTGCAGACGCGCGATTTCGGTCGCGATCTGTTCGGGGGCGATTTCCCCCATGTGGGCCTTGGCCAGACGGCCGTCGGCGTGGAGGAACAGGGTCACCGGAATGCCGGCCGTGCCGTAGTGGCGGGGCACCGCCATGGCCTCGTCGAACAGCACATGGTCGAGGGCCAGCCCCTGGCTCTGCAGAAAGGCCCGAACGCCGGCTTCGCCCTCGCCCTGGTTGACGAAGAGGAAGCGCACATTCGGATGGGCTTTTTCGGCCTGGGCCAAAGCCGGCATCTCGCGCCGGCAGGGCGGGCACCAGGTGGCCCAGAGATTGATCACCGTGGGCCGGTCGCCCGGAGCGGAGAGGTTGATGGGCGGGGCGTCCATCGCGGCCAGCGTCAGGGCGGGCGGCGCCATGGGCTGCGTCGCCGAGGCCAACTGATGGGCGGTAGTCCAAACCAGGGCGCTGGCCAGCACAGGCGCAATGGCCCAGGCGCGTTCGCGCGTCGTGCGCAGCAGCAGGATCGTGGCCAGGATCATGACCGGCGCGACCCAGATCCAGCTGAACCCGCCCTGCCAGATCGCGAGCGCTCGCCACGGGTCGGCCCCGAAATACTCCCAGTGCGTCGCCACGTGACCGAGACGGGCGGTGGCCAGACCGCCGAAGACCAGAACCGTGCTCCACAGATTGAAGCGCGGGCTGACCCGGCTGGCCAGCAGTCCGGCGCCGATCATGAAGACGAACACGCCGGCGATGATGGCGAACCGCTCTCCCGACAGGACGAGCGGGCCCAGGGTGATGGCGTTCATGCGGCGGCTCCGGCGCTCTGCAGGGCGGATGCGACGTCTTGGGCCGACATCTCTCCGATCAGTCGGCTGCCCGGCGCTTCGGTCGCCGAGGGCGAAAGGAAGATCATCGTCGGCGGTCCGACCACCCCGTGCCGCTCAAGAAGCGCGCGCGCCTCGGGCGTGCTGCGCGTGACGTCGACCTTGATGAGGTCGGTGTTCGAAAGGCTGGCGATGACGGCGGGGTCCTCGAACACCGTCCGCTCGATCACCTTGCAGCTGACGCACCAGTCAGCGGTGAAATAGACCAGGGCGGGACGTTTGCGCGCGCCGGCATCGGCGACGGCGCGGTCCAGCGCCGTCTGATCCAGCACGACCGCCGCGGTTTCGACCGGCGCGGCGGCTGCTAGTCCAGCGGGACGCGCCAGGGGCTCAAGCGGACGCCAAGGGTCGTCCGCCCCGAGGCTGAGGCCGACCAGCAGCAACAGGCCCCAGGTCGCGGCCGCCAGGCCGGCGACACGGGCGACGCCGTTTCTCAGGTTCGGGCTGAGCGGCTGGAACAGGCCGAGAGCCGCCGCCAGACCGAGCGCCAGCGCCGCGCCGAGAGCGAGCGTCGCCGTCGGCGGCAGGATGCGGCTGGCCAGCCACCAGGCCATGCCCAGGAAGATGAAGCCGAACAGCATCTTCACCCGGTCCATCCACGGCCCGGCCTTGGGCAGGAAGCGCGCGCCGACCGTGCCGAACACGATCAAGGGCACCCCCTTGCCCAGGCCCAGGAAGAACAGGGCCGCCGCGCCCAGCCCAACGTCGCCGGTCTGGGCGATGTAGAGCAGGGCGCCCGCCAGGGGCGCGGTGACGCACGGGCCCACGATAAGGGCGGAGACGAAGCCCAGACCTGCGGCTGAGGGCAGGGACCGCCGGCCGTCGCCGCCGTCGCGGGACAGGCGGCTGGTCCAGGCCGAGGGCAGTTGCAACTCGAAGCCGCCGAACATGGAGGCGGCGAGAACGACGAAGACGACAGCCAGAGCGCCGACGGCCCAAACCGACTGGAGCGCCATCTGCAGGTTCTGTCCGGACCAGGCGGCCGCGACGCCCAGGAGGGCGAAGGCGATGGAAAGGCCCAGCACATAGGCGACCGAGAGCATCAGGCCTCGGCGCGTACCGCGCCCGTCCACGCCGCGTCCGATGACGCCGGCCAGGATCGGATACATGGGAAAGACGCAGGGCGTGAAGGCCAGCAGCACGCCGAAACCGAAGAAGGCGAGCAGGACCCAGGTCGCCCCGCCCTGCAGCGCCAGGCGATCGACGAAGCCCGGGTTGGCGTCCAGCGTGACCGCCGGCGATGACGCGACCGGCGAAGGCGCCGCCGCTCCCTCGTCGTTCTCGGGCGCGGGTGCAGCGCCCGGCGCCTGGATCGCCAGCATGGCCGCGGCCTGTGCGGTCTGCGCATCGGCCTCCCGCGCGGCCACGTCGGACTGCGGCCGGGTCGGCACGTCGATGGTGCGCGTCATCGGCGGGTAGCAGATCGAGTCTTCGAGGCAGCCCTGATAGGTGATGTTGACCGACGTCGGCTCGCCGGCCTGCGTCAACGTCTGCGCCGACAGGGTCGCGCGACCCGCGTCGTGCCAGACGTCGACGACGCCGAAGCCCGGATCGTCCTTGGTTTCGCCGGCGGCCAGTTCCAGCGGCAGAGACTCCTTCCCGCCCGGCGTGCTGGCGACGGTGTGGTCACGATAGAGATAATGGCCAGGCGCAATGTCCCAGGCGAAGGCCAGATCGCCGTCAGCCTCACGCGTCACCGTCAGGGCGAAGGCCTTGTCAGGCGAAAGCGGAGCCTGACCCAAGGCCGAACCCGGCAGGGCGAAGGACAGGACGGCGAGAGCGGTGGGCAGTAGTCGGCGGAAAAACCTCATGGCCATCTCGTCGGCAAGCGAGCTTAAGTCAGGCTTAAGCCGGAGCTTGCACGTCACACCGCATGAGATTGCTCGCCATAGAAGACGATCCCGTTCTCGCTGACGGCCTCCAGGTCGGGCTCAGCGCCTGTGGCTGGACGGTCGAGGTCGTTGGGCGGGTCGAGGACGCCCTCGCGGCGCTGGAAAGCTCGGCGTTTGATGCGGTCGTGCTGGATCTGGGCCTGCCCGACGGCGACGGACTCTCGGTGCTGCGCTTCGTTCGCGAGCGCGACATGGATGTCGGCGTGGTGGTCTTGTCGGCGCGCGATGACAGTCGGGACCGCATAGTGGGTCTGGACGCCGGCGCGGACGATTATGTCGGCAAACCGTTCGATCTCGACGAGCTGGCCGCGCGATTGCGCGCGGTGCGGCGTCGCCTGCTCGGACGTTCGACCCCCGCCTTGCGCCACGGCGGGGTGACCATCGATCCCAAGTCGCGTCTGGCCTGGCGGGAAGAGGGCGACCTGCCCCTTTCGAGACGTGAGTTTGCTATCCTGGAGGCCCTGATGGAACGGCCCGCACAGGTCCTCTCGCGCAGTCAGTTGGAAGAACGCCTGTACGGCTGGCAGGAGGAGATCGGCTCCAACGCCGTGGAAGTGCACATCCACTATCTTCGGGCCAAGTTGGGCGCCGGCTTCATCCGCACCGTGCGCGGCGTGGGATACACCCTGCAATGAGCTCGATCCGCCTGCGTCTGTTCGTCACTCTCGCGCTCGTGACCGCCCTGGTCTGGGGCGGCGCGGTCGTCTGGGTCGAAATCCAGACCCGGGCCGAAGTGCAACGGGTGCTGGACCGGCGCCTGATGGAGTCGGCCCGCATGGTTTCGTCCTTGATGCAGGCCGGCAGCGTGCGCCCGGCGATCCAGGCTCCGGACACCGGGGCCGCCGATGTCTATGACCGTCAGCTCTCCTGCCAGATCTGGTCACTGGAAGGCGATCTGATTGGTCGGTCCCAAAGCGCGCCTGCGGAGCGATTGTCGGAAGGGGGCGACGGATTTTCTGAGCGCACGATCCGGGGCGAGCGCTGGCGCGTCTATACGGTGCATGATCGTGACGCCGGTTTTCGGGTGATGGTTGGGGACAATCTGGCCGTTCGCGAACACCTGGTCGGCAATGTCGTCACCGCCTTGATCGGTCCGGCGGTCCTCGGTCTGCTGGCGCTGGGCGTGCTGATCTGGTGGTCGGTTGGGCGGGGGCTGGCCCCTATTCGACAAATGACCCGCAGCCTTGCGGTACGGGATGCGGAAGACCTGACGGCGTTGGACGTATCGCCGGACGCCCGCGAACTCCGTCCCTTCGCCCTGGCGCTGAACGATCTGATGTCTCGCCTTGGCGCAGCGCGGCGTCGCGAGGCCGAGTTCACGGCCGCCGCCGCGCACGAGTTGCGTACCCCTCTGGCGGGCCTGCGTGTCCAGGCGCAGATTGCGGCGTCGTCTTCGGACCCTGCCGTTCGAAGCCGCGCGTTGGAGCAGATTCAGACCTCTGTCGATCGCACCGCCCGCCTCGTCACGGGGCTTCTCGCCCTGGCGCGCGAGGACGAGATGCCGGTTAGCGACGAAGATCGCCGCTGGGTGACGCTCCGATCGCTGTTTGCGGGAGCGGAAGGCGATTCCCGGGTGTCGATCGTCGAAGGTGACGCCCTGCTGAATGTGGATCCGGATCGCTTCGGGGCAGCGGCCGCCAATCTGCTCGCCAACGCACAGGCGCACGCAAAGTCTTCAATCCTGATCAGTTACGACCCGACTTCCGGCCACTTGATCGTCGAGGACGACGGAGCGGGCGTGGCCTTCTCGGATCTACATCGTTTGGGACGGCGTTTTTTCCGCGCGTCGAATGCCCCTTCCGGAGGGAGCGGTCTGGGCCTCTCTATCGTCCTCGCCACTGTGAAGGCCCATGGGGGACAGGTGCAGTTCTTGCGCTCACCAGGAGGCGGTCTTCGTGTTGAGGTGACAATTCCGGAGCAGGCGTCGGAGTCTTTGAACAACTCGACCAAGCGAGACTGACGGTATCAACCGGCTTCAGTGGCGTCTGTTGTCGGTTTGATGATACGGTATAGTCCAACTACCTATTCGCTTGTCATAGCGGTGCTGGTTGGTCTTGAAGCAGAGTTGCCTGCCGATAGATGGCGACATCACTAGAATTTTATTACGTCGATTTTCACCAATGAATTCAAAAGCGCTGTCCAAGTGACGGTAGCTCGCGCGGTATGGTGCGCGGATGAGAGAAAAGGCGCTGATAAATCAGCGCCTTCTGGTCTATTGAAGGATCGAGTGGGAGTAGGGGGAGGCCGTCTGGTCTCCCCGGGGATGTGAAACTAGGGCTTGCTCTGCGGAGCTTGCGTCGCGAGCAGCGCCCGAAGGGTCGGCTTGTGGACCTTGCCCACGGCCGTCACCGGCATGGCGGCGATGATCTCGACCGATTTCGGCCGCGCGGCCCGCTCTGTGATGCGGGGCTCCGCGAAGGCCATCAGTGACGCCGGGTCGGCCTGTACGCCGGGCTTGAGCTCCACGAACACCACGGGCACCTCTCCGGCATGATCGTCGGCGCGGCCCACGGCGGCGGCGAGGGCGACGGCGGGGTGGGCGTAGAAGACGTCTTCGATCATGGCCGGATCGATGTTGTGGCCGCCCCGGATGATGATGTCCTTGGATCGCCCCTTCAGCCACAGATAGCCGGCCTCGTCGAAGGTCCCGAGGTCGCCGGTGTTCAGCCACCTTCCGCCTTCGGCGTCGGTGAGCCAGAGACCCTGGTTGTGGTGGTCGGAAACATAGCCTTCGAAGACGTTCGGGCCCGCGAGAACCACCGCGCCGGTCTCGCCGGGGTCAGCGTCGCGGATCCAGTTTCCATCGTCATCAACCAGAGCGACGCGGGCTTGCTGGAACGGCAGGGGAAGTCCGACGGAGCCGGGCTTGCGCTCCCCCGCGACCGGATTCAGCGCAACCACACAGGTCGCCTCGGTCAGGCCGTAGCCCTCCAGAATGAGGACGCCGGTCGCGGCCTCGAACTGGTCGATCAGTTGGGCGGACATGGGCGCCGAACCGCAAAAGGCGTATTTCAGCGAGGCGATGTTCGCGCCGTCGACCGGGACCTGAAGCAGGGTCGAGAAGACCGTCGGCACGCCGCTGAAGACATTGACGCGATAGCGCTCGATCAGCCGCCAGAAGCCGCTGATGACGCCCTTGCCCCGATATCCTTGCGGGGTCGTCAGCAAGACCTCGCCGCCGTTCAGGAAGGGCGACAGGCCCGTCGCCATCGCGCCGTTGCAGTGAAACAGCGGCAACCCGGCCAGGATGACCGTTCCGGGCGCGAAGGCCTCGCCCAGCATGCGGTTGCTCATCCAGGCGTTGGCGATCTCATTGCCATGGGTGCGTCTGGCCAGTTTCGGCGCGCCGGTCGATCCGCCGGTCCCGAACAGGGAGGCGGTGTCGGCGGCGACTGCGGGGGTTTCGATCTCCAGGGCATCTGTGCGAATCTGGCGCACGAGCCTGCGATAGTCGGTCTCGGCGACGCCCGATCGAAGCGCGGGCGCGGCGCGGCGAATCTGGCTGCCTGCGACGCGCGCCAACACCGCCTTCAGCCCGCCGACGTAGCGGGCGAGATCGACCGTCACGAGATGCTCTACCGACGGGGCTCCGGCGATGGCGGCGACGACCTTTTGATAGAGGTCCGACTTCGGGATCGGCCCGACGGTGACCACCACCCTGGCCTGCGAAGCCCGGAGCAGATCAGCGATGCCGCCGGCTTCCAGAAGAGGATTGATCGGGAAGGCGATCCCCGCCGTCTGGGCGCCCCAGAGGCAGAAGAAGGTCTCGGGTGCATTGGGCAGGACCAGGGCGACGACGTCCCGCCGCCCGATCCCCAGCCGGTGGAAGGCGTTGGCCGCCGCCGTGACCTCTTCGAGGTAGGCGTCGAAGGACCAGGTGTGGGGAGTCCGCTTCTGATCCGCCTCCATGAGGAAGGTCAGCGCCCGGTTGGGCCCGAACCGGGCCGCTGCCCGGGTCAGGCCGTCATGGACCGATCCCGGGATGTCGAGCGGCCAGCCGGAGGCGGTCACCGACCGCGCGTGAGCGGCGTCGGCGATGGGGGCATTGTCGGAGCGCATCAGATCACAGCTTCCTGACCGCTACAGAGCGGCGGCCACAAGCGGGAAGGCGCCGAAGAGCAGCCCGCCCACGATCATGATCAGGCACAGGCCGATCGCCTTGGGCAGGATGAATTTCTGCATGTCGGCCATCTCGACCTCGAGCAGGGCCGCCAGCAGATAGAGGCCGGCGACCAGGGGGCTCATATAGTGGACAGCGCCGCCCATCAGCGAGGCCCGGGCGATCGCGGCCGGATCGATACCGAACCCGGCGGCGGTCTGGGCCACGACCGGAACGATGCCGAAATAGTAGGCGTCGTTCGACATGAAGAAGGTCAGGGGCATGCTGGCCAGGGCGGTGATCGGCGCCATGTACGGCCCTACGGACGGGGGAATGACGCTGATCAGGGCGTGGGCCATGGCGTCCACCATGCCTGTGCCGTTGAGGATGCCGGTGAAGGCGCCGGCCGACAGGATCAGGGCGACGATGTTGGCGATATTGTCCGCATGGCTGCTGACGCGTTCGCGCTGTTCGCTGAGCCGGGGGTAGTTGATCGTCACGGCCAGGGCGAAGGCGACCATCATGACGACCGGCAGCGGGGCTATCCCTGTCGCCAGACCCGCAACGAGGGCGAGCGTCAGGGCCAGGTTGACGAGGATCAGGCGCGGGCGCCGTTCAGGCCGGTCGGAACCTTCCGCGAAGGCCGGGGCCACCGGGCCGCCGGACAGTAGGGGCTCGCGGCCTGCCAGCCGTTTCCGTTCGGCCCGCCCCAGCATCACGGCGAAGCCGAGGGTGGCGACGACACCGACCAGCATGACCGGAATGAGCGGCAGGAAGACCTGGCCGATGTCGAGGTGAAGCGCGCTGGTGACCCGCGCTGCGGGCCCGCCCCAGGGCAGGAGGTTCATCACGCTGTTGGACATCAGCAAGAGGGCGCCGAGCGTCAGGGTCCGCATGCCGACGCGGCGGTAGACGGGCAGCAGGGCGGAGGTCGTGACCAGAGCCGTCGTCACTGCGTCGCCGTCCAGGGAGACGACGGTGGCCAGGATCACGGTTCCGACGGCGATGCGGATCGGATCCGTCCCAACCAGTTTGAGCACCAGATTGACGAGGGGATCGAACAGCCCCGCGTCGATCATGATGCCGAAGTAGAGGATGGCGAAGACCAGCATCAGGGCGGTCGGCGCGACCTGGATCACCCCCTTGATGATCATGCCGCCCAGGTCGGGAGCGAAGCCGGCGATCACGCCGAAGATCAGGGGCACCAGGATCAGGGCCGCGATGGCGGACAGACGTTTCGTCAGGATCAGCGCCATGAAGACGCCGACCATCGCGAAGCCGAACAGGGCGAGGGTCATGCGGCGACTCCTTCGGCCGGGCTGTCCGCGCCGAGCTCCAGATCGAGCAGCCGGACATATTGCTGGCCGGCGTGCATGTCGCGTTCGACCGCGCCGCCCTGGGCCGTCGGCCGGGGGTAGGTGAATTTGATCACATGCAGGTCGTCGACCGGAATGCGTTTGATGAGGTCCGGCTCTGCGCCGTAGAGTCGGCCGAAGGCCTCGGCCGAGATCGCCGGATCGTCGCGGTAGCGATCATAGGTCTCCGGCGTGAAGAACAGGTCGACCGTGATCCAGAAGGGGCCGGCGTTCTTGGACCGCACATAGCGGCAGACGTCATTGAGGCGCGGCATCAGGCGACCGCCTTTCCAGAAGAGGCGTCGGCGGACAGGTCGATCCAGGCGGTTCGGACCAGTTCCATGGGATCATCGACCTCGACGACGTGGTTGAGCCGGAACTCATAGACCTGTCCCCGCTCGATCTCGGCCGGCGAGAAGGGGAAGCCGTAGCTGGGCAGTTCCTTGCCCTCGCTGGCGGGGAAGTGGAAGAAGTAGGGATTGCAGGTCTTGGCGATCCGCGTGGCCAGGTCCTGGGTTTCGGCGGTCACGACCAGCACAAGGCCGATCTCGGGCGGCGGACCCTGTGTCTCGGCAGGAGGCAGGCCGCTCAGGGCGTTCCAGCCGTAGGCGCGCAGGGACAGGTCGAAGACGCCGGCCGCGTCGCCGATGGTCTGGGCTACACGATGCAGGAGCGCCGCGTGCAGCCGCCCTGTGAAGCCGTCAATGTCCGCGAGCACGTCCGGGGCGGCGATGCCGACCATCATGAAGGTCTGGAACGGCCCGCGGCCCGACCCCTCGAGCTTCATCGTATAGGGCCGATCTTCCCAGACCGAACCGGTCACCCGGACCGTGCGGTCGTCGAGGGCGACGTAGCGCGCATCACGGACGTTCAGGACACCGCCGGGCTCGACCAGATGGAAGGGGTCGCTGTTCTCGTACAGCATGTGAGACGAGACGCTGTAGGGGGTGCAGCGATTGTCGGGCCTGATGGGCGCGATGTCGAAACTGTCCTGGCGCAGCCGCATGGTCACCCCGGGCTGGGTCGGATTGACGGTGCACAGGCCACCGCATTCCGTCAGTTTCGCTGCATGCCAGGCCAGCCCTTGCGGAATGCCCTGTCTCAGGGCGAAGGCGGACAGGACGCCGGTGTCCGTGGTGCGGCCGCCCAGGATGATGTCGGCGCCGCCGTCGAGGGCCTGGATGTAGGGTTCGGGCCCCATGAGGGCGACGATCCGGTCGCAGGATTCGATCCGGTCGTCCGTCAACGCGGGCAGGGGGGCGAGCGGCCGGGTGCGGCCGGCGGCCAGTTTGGTCTTGATGACCGCCGGATCCTGTTCGGAATAGAGCAGGGCGATGCGGGGTTTCAGATCCAGTTCGGCCGCGATCTCGACGACGATGTCGCGGGTCCAGTCCACCGCATCGTCGCAGCCGGACGTCCCGCAGGAGCCCACCAGCACCGGTACGCCGTATTTCGCGCCCGCCGTCATCAGGATCTGCAGGTCATGTTTGACGGATTCGCGGCTGACCTTGGAGACGCCTCGCCCCAGATAGAAGGGACCGCTATCGGTCGAGCCGGCGTCCACCGCGATGGCCTGGGCGCCTTCGGACAGGGCGCGTTCCATCTCGTCGGCGCGAACGCCCGCGCCGAGCGCCCCGTGCGGGACCGCGATGAGAATTTCGTCTGGCTCGAGCACTTCAACCCCGTCGTTTCTGTCTTTCGGGCTGGATTATAGGAAAATCTGATTTGAGCAAGGCGGAAACTGGCCGGTAATCGGCGCCTGTATGTGTGAATTTGGAAGATCGTAGGAAACAATTTGCTCAAATGTGAATCGTGTGCCACTTCCTTGGCCAACGACGGCGTCGCAAAGGCGCTGCGAGGGAGAGCCATCACATGAACCGCACGTCTCACCGCGCCCTGTGCGCGACTGTTTCCGCCCTTGGCCTGATGGCCGCGGCCGGCGCCGCCATGGCCCAGACCGCGCCGGCGCCCCAGGACGAGAGCCAGGCGTCCTCGCTGGACGACGTCATCGTCACGGCCCAACGCCGTAGCCAGAACCTGCAGGAGGTGCCGATCACCGTGACGGTGTTCGGGGCGCAGCAGCTTCAGGAGGCCAAGATCGAGCAGGTCTCGGAGATCGTGACCCGTACGCCGGGTCTGAGCTTCGACGCCTTCCCCAGCAGCCAGCCCCGGCTCGCCGTTCGCGGCATCGGATCGTCAGACAAGGGCGCGGCCGGCGACGCCAGTTCGGCGGTCTTCCTCGATGAAATCTATCTGGGCCGCCCGGCCGCCGTGGCCTTCGACGCCTTCGACATCGCCCGGATCGAGGTCCTGAAGGGGCCGCAGGGCACCCTCTTCGGCCGCAACGTCGTCGGCGGGGCGGTGAACGTCATCACCCAGCGCCCGCAGATCGGCGTGTTCGACGCCGCGGCGGAAGTCTCGGCCGGAAACTACAGCCAGCTCGATGGGGCGGGCTTCGTCAATGCGCCGCTCGGCGACACGACCGCCCTGCGCGTCAGCGGCGCCTGGCGCACCCACGACGGCTATGTCCGTAGCCAGACGACGGGCGGCCGGCTTGAGGATCAGGACACCCAAAGCGCCCGTATCCAGCTGCTGTCGCAACCGAACGACAGGCTGGAATTGCATCTGACGGTCGACGGAACGCGCGACCGGGGCAACGGCACGGCCCAGCATGTCGTGGACGTCGACCCGACCTCCTCGAACGCCAGCCGGTGGACCATCAATCGCGACCGCGACTACAACGCCTCCTCGATCAACGGGGTGCAGAACCGCGACACCTGGGGCGTCCGCGCCGCCGCCGACTATGACCTGCCGTTCGCGACCCTGAGCGTCCTCGCCTCCTATCGGGACGTCGACTACGAACAGTTCTACGACTTCGACGGGGGAACCTTCCCGTCGAACCTGATCAACCTCGCCGGCGGCGACAGCGAACAGACCGGCTTCTCCAGCCAGGAAGTCCGTCTGTCCTCCCTGCCGGGGAGCAAGGCGACCTGGGTCGCGGGCCTATACCGCTACTACGCCGACACGGACCGTTCGACCTCGCTGGATCTGACCATCGGGACGGCCCTGCGGCACGAGGTGTTCGATCAGAACGCCCGGACCGAGAGCCTGGCCGCCTTCGGCGACATCAGCTGGCCGCTGACCGAGCGACTGTCGGTGTTCGGGGGGCTGCGCTACTCGACCGACGACAAGACCTACCACATCACCAATACACGCTCGACCGTGCCGATCCGGTCCAGCGGCTTCTTCGACGTCAACGCCCAGCAGGACTGGGATGCGACGACCTGGCGGATCGGGGCCAACTACAAGATCACACCGAACCATATGATCTACGGCGACATTTCGCGCGGCTACAAGAGCGGCGGCTTCCAGGACACGCCGTCGAGCGCGGCCGATGCGGCGACGCCCTTCAACCCCGAATACGCCACCCAGTATGAGATCGGCCAGAAGAGCCGCTTCCTCGACGGTCGCGCGACGTGGAACAACACCCTGTACTGGATGGACTACACCGATCTGCAGACCTCCCAGCTGATCGGCCTCGTCAGCCGCGTGACCAATGCGGGCCAGGCGACGATCAAGGGCTATGAGACCGCGCTCAGCCTCTCGCCGGGCGGCGGCTTCGAGCTCGACGCCGCCTACGCCTTCACGGATGCGAAGTTCGACGTCTTCTTCGAGGGCGCGGACGATCTATCCGGCAACCGGATCTCCCGGACGCCGCGTCACAAGGTGGTCCTGTCGCCGTCATACCGCCATGACTTGGCGAGCGGCGCGTATGTGAAGTTCGCGGTCGACTATCGCTACGAGAGCTTCATCTACGACGACAACTCCAACAACAATCTGGAGGTCCGCGAGCCGACGGAGTTCGTGGACGCCCGGGTCATCTTCAACTCGCCGGACGATCGCTGGGCCCTGACGCTGTGGGGCAAGAACCTGACGGACGAGCTGACCCGCACCCACCAGACGACGTTCCTGGGCGGGACCTTCGCCGGCTACAACGCGCCGACCACCTATGGGGTCACCCTGCGCTGGAACCACTGACCGTTCCTTCCTGAAACTGGGCCGGTCTCCCGGGCCGGCCCGCTTCTTTACTCAGGAAGCCTTCGTGTTCAGGTTCCGCAGGAACCTGAGTCGAACCCGTCATGAAGCCGAACGCCGAATCCGTCGTCGACACCGCCACCAACGCCTTGCGCGAGGCGATCCGCTACGGGCGGTTCGCGCCCGGCCAACGTCTGGTCGTGGCGGACCTCAAGGAAATCTACGGCACGAGCGCCGGCCCCATCCGTGAGGCCATCACCCGCCTGGCCGGGGAGGGGCTGATCGATCTCATCCCCAACCGCGGCGCCGTCGTGCGGACCTTCGCCGAACGCGACATGCGCGAGCTGTTCCAGGTTCGCGAAGCCCTGGAAGGCATGGTGGCGCGGCTCGCGGCCCTGAACGCCCACCGGGCCGACTACGCCGATCAACTTCGGGCGCTGATGGCGAAGCTCGAAGCCCATACGCGCGACGGCGACATCAGTCTGAGCGTCACGCGCGAGGAGTTCCACGATCTGCTCTACGAGATGAGCGGCAACGCCAAGCTCAAGGAGACGGCCGTCCGGCTGAGCTATCCCGGCTATGGTGTGCGCTACAGCCGGTTGATCGGGGCGGCGCGGACCCAGGCCTCCCTGGCCGAGCACCAGGCGGTCGCGGACGCGATCCTTGCGGGGGATCCGCCCGCCGCCGAGCGACTGATGCGCCAGCACCTGAGAAATACCGCGATCGCCATCCAGGACGCCATCGACGCGGCGCCGGACTTCAAGTCGGCCTTCTTCGGCTCCGACGAGCGCCAGGGCTCCCCCGCGAACTAGTCCGTCAGCTCCGCCGGCGCGATCCGGGCCGGGCGGGCGCCGCCGAAGGGGATGGTGACGGCGAAGTTGAACAGCCGGCGTGAACCGCGACGTTCGGTGATCTGCTGCAGGGTCGCGGTATCGATGTGCGACCGCTCGATCTGGCTGTCGAAGACGTCGGACACCGTCGCCACCGCGCTGACCCCGTTCGCGAAGGTGTGCAGATAGCCGAGGTTGGCGCTGGCCACGCCCTCGCGATAGCCCTGCGCAGTCTGGCGGCGTCCGCGATAGTCGACGCTGACCTGCAGCAGATCGGACGGGGTCAGCTGATAGTCGAGGCCGCCCTTGACCGATGAATTCCATCCCGACCGCACGTCAAAGCCCAGATTGCCGGGATCGAGCCGGGTGTAGTTGACGTCGCCGCTGATCCGGTAGGCGAGGCGGTCGGTCAGCTTGCCGCGTCCGGCGAAGACCAGGCCCGCCGCGTCGCTTTTCCCGAGGTTCTCCTCCGTCGTCAGGATGACCGTGGGGCTGATCAGCCGGGTCACCTCGGTGAAGGTGTTGGTCGTCTTGCGCAGATAGCCCGTGACCTCCCACGACATGCCGTTGGCCGCATACTGGTAGCTGGCCTCGAAGGAGTCCGTCTCACGCGGCTTCAGGTCGGCGTTGCCGGCGCGCAGGTTCAGTGGATCGGTATAGACGGGGTAGGGGTTCAGGTCCTCGACCTCTGGCCGCGCCACGCGCTTGCTGTAGGACAGCCGCAGGGTCTGGGTGTCCGACAGTTCGTATTGCAAATGCAGGGTCGGATAGACGTCGAAGGCGTCGCGACGCTTCGTCAGGCCCAGATCGACCTGGTTGGCGTGGTCGATCATCTCCTCCAGCCGCAGGCCGAAGATGGCCGACAGCTTGCCGGTCAGCGGCCGCTCCCAGGTGGCGTAGAGGGCGTGGATCGTCCGGTCGTAGAGGAAGCGGTTGGTCCGGTTCGCATCGGGCAGGTAGACGCCGTTCGTATCGACCGAGCCGCCGCGATGGCGATAGTTGGCGTCCTCGCGCAGGACGTCATAGCCGATCTCCAGATCGCCGCCGGCCACGGGCGTGGCGTAGGTGGCGGTCAGCTGGCGCTGGAGCTCGCTCTCGCTCGGGGTTTCGAGATCGGTCTGATCCGGTCCGACGGGCAGGCGGTAGGTGTTGGTCAGGCGGCGGGTCTGCTGCTCCACCGTGCGGCCCCGCCGCAGGTCCAGCGAGAAGGTGCGCCCCTCGCCCGAAAAGGTGTGCCGCCAGCCGGCCAGAAGCTCGTCGGAGGTCTGGGTTTCGTCGCCGCCGCCGAACCGGTCGTAGTCGCGGGTCACCGCGCCCCCCGGCGTCAGGACCTGATTGGTCTGGAAGGCGCTGAGGCCGCCGCTGCGTTCGGTGTAGCTGGCGCCGGCGCTCAGTCTGTCGCGAGGTGTGGCGTCGTATTCCAGACCCGCGCCGATCGTCTTCGACAGGCGGCTGGTGTCGAAGGCCGTGACCTGGCGCGTCTCGGTCGCCACGCCCGTGATCGGATCGGTCAGGATGCGGTCGTCGGTAGAGCGGCGGATGCGCTCGTCCTGACGCAGGCCCAGATTGCCGTTCAGGGTCAGGGCGCCGATGCGCTGCGTCGCGGTGACCCCGAGACTGTAGCGCCCGTCCGTCCCGACACTGGCGCGGACCGAGCCGGACCGGCCGGGCGTCCGGGTCTTCTTCGTGACGATGTTGATGATCCCGGCCGTGCCGTCAGGGCGGAAGGCCGCGGACGGGTTGGTGATCACCTCGATGGTCTCGATCGTACTGGCGGACAGGCCCTGCAGGGTGTCGGCCCGGTTGAGCGCCGACATCGTCGTGGAGGGGCGGCCGTCGATCAGGATCTGGACGCTGGGGTCGCCGCGCAGGCTGACCACGCCCTGGGCGTCGACCTCGACGGAGGGGATGTTCTTCAGCACGTCGCTGACCGATCCGGAGGCGGCCTGCAGATCGCTGTCGACGCGATAGGTGCGCCGGTCGATGGAGGTGGTCGCGGCGGGGCGCTGGCCGGTGACCACGACCTCGCCGACGGCGGTGGNNCGTCGGACGAAGGGGTTTGGGGCGGGGTTCGGGTCTGGGCCGGGGCTGTCTGGGCCGAGGCGACGGCGGGCAGGACCACAAGGGCGGCGGCCACGGCCTGAGCGACGGGCCTGGCGGTTCGGGAGAAAATCATGGACAGCCCTGAGGAGACACCTGATCGGCCGTGACGGCGAATCCGGGTTCCCCGAGCCCTAGAGGGCCGGCCATGACGGCGGCCTGACGGCCGCATTACGTTTCTGGCGACGGTCAGTCTGCGCGGGCGTAGATCGGGTTGGAATAGATCCAGATCATCTCGCGTGGGGCGCCGGCCAGGGTCGGAACGCGGGTGGTGACCTCGACCCGATAGACGCCGTCGTCGTCGCTCGCCCAGGTTAGGCCGGCGTCGCCCGGCGCGCTGCGAGCCACCTCTGATCCGTTGCGCAGGAGGTGGATGACCGGCTTCAGGGGCGCCGCCGACGCGGGCAGCCGGACCCGGTAGGTCGTGGGCGGACCGGCGGCGATCTGGTCGCCCATCCAGGCGGTCTGGCCTGGGCGCTCGCCGGTGAACATGAAGCCGGTTCCGTCGCCCAGGACATCGAGGGAGACGAAGACGTGGCCTGCGCGCAGGGCGTCATAGACCAGTGGCGCATCCTCTTCGTGTCGCCCGGTGAAGGGCGTCGGCGTCACGATATGATCCCGGGCGATGCGCATGATGTCGCGCGCGGGCGGGAAGGGGATCTTCCAGTCGTCGGACAGCTCGATGGCCTGATGGATGTCGGGGGCGTAGAGGCCGACGAACCGGCGCGTCCGGGTGATATGATCCCATTTCGCCAGGGCCGAGGCCGGGCGCCCGCCGAGTTCGAGATAGGCCGCCATCGGGCGGAAGGGCAGGGCAGCGAACGCCGCCGTCTTGGCCTGTGCGGGGGCGTCGTAGAATTGGTCGGCGAGATCGAGGATCTCCATGCCCATGATGCGGTCGTCGATCGGGCCCTTCCACGCCCATTTGCGATGGGTCGGATGGGCGATGACGGCCAGTCCGCCCTCGGCCTGAACCCTGGACAGGAAGGGCGCCGTCGGCGTTTTGCCGTCGGCGGGGGCCGAGGCGATGTTCAGGCCCAGCATATGACCTTCCGGCTGGGAGCTCTCGACGCCGGTCAGCATCAGGACGCCGCCCTTCCAGCCCTGCCGGCCGTCGGAGATTGGCTTCAGGGTGTTGTGGTCGGTGACGATCAGGAAGCGAATGCCCTGCCGCCCGGCATCCGAGGCCAGACTGTCGTAGGAGCCCGACGCGTCATCTGAATAGGAGGTGTGAAGGTGGATCAGTCCGGCGTAGTCGTAGTGAGGGGTCAGGTGGCGGCTTCCCTGCGAAACGCTCTCCGCCTCGCTGAGGGGCGCGCGCAGGCCGCCGATAACGATCAGGCTTAGGACGCCGATGGCCAGCTTTTTCAGCGTCGTTGAACGAAAGAAGGGATTCGCTGATGCGAGCGTCATGAAATGGCGTCCGGTTCCGGATCTGCATAGGGCCGCGGCGTGGCGCGCTCGCCAAAAGGCGACGACAGGGCGGTGAAGTTTTGGAGAAAGGTTTGCGGCGCCGCAGCGAGGGGCCGTCCCGATGGGCATGACGAGGCGTCAGATTTCATGGCCAGCGCCTTCAGAGGATTTGGTCCTGCTGAAATCGACGGAAGCGTCTGGCTCCGACCCCAAAAATTGACGCGGACTATCTGGCCGAACGTCGCCGGGCGAGGTCGGTCAAGCCTTTGCCGGCCAGAACCGCGGCAGCGCCCTGGCGATTTCGGCTTCACTATAGGGACGGGTTCCGACGGCGAACTGTCCCGAGGGGTGATCCGAAGGGGTCTGGCCGCGGACGCTCTGTCCGTGCGACTTATCGACCGGCTTGCAGCGCTCGCCTCAGGCCCTGCAGGGTCGGTTCAGCGCGGCTCTCCAACCACGACAGCAGATTGTCCCGGAAGGCCGGGGTTCCCGTCCGCCAGGCCGTCTGAAAAAATGAAGACGCCTCGGCCGCGCGTCCGTCTTCCACGAGCAACCGGCCGACATTGAAGGCGCCGCGAAAGTCACCACCCGCCGCGCCGCGTTCATAGAGGCTCCGGGCCTGCGCCGTATCGACGGGGCCGGCCCAGCCGTCCTCGTGGAAGCCGCCCAGCACGGTCATGGACTTGGCGTGGCCGAGGGCGACGGCCTTCTCCAGCCAGGCGCGGGCGGCGGCCTTGTTCTCCGCCACGCCCCGGCCGAGGGCGAGGGAGGTCGCGAAATTATACATGCCCCAGTCCAGTCCGGCGTGCGCGGCCTGGGCGAACCAGCTGGTCGCGGCTTCATCCGACGGCGTGACGCCCCAGCCGTTCTCGTAGCAGCGCCCGACCATGTTGGCGGCCATGGGGCGACCTGCCCGGGCCGCCTTCAGGAACCAGCCGAAGCCTGCGACGGGGTCGGCGGGGCCGCCGCGTCCGTCCATCAGCATCTGGCCAAGGATGGTCTGGGCCTCGGGCGATCCGGCCGTCGCCCATTCGCTCATCTTGCGGAGCGCCTCCTCGTCCGGCCCGGCAAGGACGGCGTCGATCTCGGCGGCGGCGGCGGCGACGCCGCCGC
>DBBK01000138.1:0-5753 GCA_002292165.1 Brevundimonas sp. UBA986 | reverse complement strand
GGGGGCGTTCCGATCCTCTGGACGTTTCGAGGTCTAGTAGCGGAAGTTCAGCGTCAGGGTCGCCGACCGTCCCGGCGCCACGGTGGCGTAGTGGGTCGGATAGGCCTGGTTGAAGTAGAACTCGTCCGTCAGGTTCTGCACATTCAGGCGCAGGTTCAGCTGTTCGTTGATGACGTAGGTCGCGTTGGCGTCAACCCGCGTGTAGTCCGGGATGTACTTGGTGCTGTTGATGGTCGCGGTCGAGGCGTTGCCGTAGACCTTGCCCATGTAATAGACGCCGACCCCGACGTTGAACTGCGGCGTCACCTGGTAGTTGGTGGTGATCGAGGCGCTGTTTTCCGGGGTGTTGGGGAAGCGGATGCCGTCGTTAAGCCCGAAGGCCGCGCCCGATCCGCCCGCCTTGACCAGTTCGGAGTCGAGGTAGGTATAGCCCGCGAACACCGACCAGGCGTCGGTGATTTCGCCGCTGACGCCGATTTCCAGACCCTGGATCAGTTTTTCACCGACCTGGGCCACGGTGCCGTCGGCGACCGTGATGCGGGCATTGTCGGTCTCGACGCGGAAGATCGCGGCCGACAGGGACAGGGCGTCGCCCAGCACGTCCCACTTGGCGCCGATCTCATAGGCCTTGTTCTCTTCGGGGACGAAGGCGGCGTTGATGGTGCTGGACAGGGCGTTGGAGTCCACGCCCTGGGCCAGGGCGTTGCCGACCGGCGTCGATGAGGTCGAGTAGGTCGCATAGACGGTCGCCGCTTCAATCGGCTTGTAAACCAGGCCGACCTGATAGTTCACCAGATCGTCCTGACGCTTGAACGTCGTGCGGGCGCCGGCGGTCAGGGCGGAGATGAACTCGGCCTCGTAGCGGTCGAAGCGGAGGCCGAGGTTCAGCTGCCACTGCGGGTTCAGGGTGATGGTGTCGAAGGCGTAGAGACCCTTGGTCGTGGTGCTCGAGTTCGTCGGCGTTCCGGTCTTGGTGATCACCCCGACCCACGGGTCATTGGGGTTCGGATTGTTGACCGTGGTGCAGTTGAAGTTGGCGACGGCGGCCGGGAGGCAGCGGTTGTAGGACGCCAGCGGCAGGCCGCCGCTGGTGATGGTGTAGGTGTCGTTTTCGCCCTCTTCCTTCGACAACTCCAGGCCGGCCGAGAAGCTGTGGCGGATCGAACCGGTGTTGAAGGTGCCGTACAGGTCGGTCTGGTTGAACAGGGTGTTCACGTCGCTGATGCGCGTGTTGGCGCGGCGCCAGACCAGGCCGTAGTAGATGTTGCCCTGGGTGTCGTCGGGCTGGGTGTAGATATAGTCCTGCGAGCTTTCGCTATAGCGGGTCGTGTTCCGGAAATGCAGGTTCGGGCTGAAGTCGTGCTCGAGGCGGACGGTGCCGATGTCGACCTGTTCCTTGCGGAAGTCCCGGTCGGTCAGGCCGTAGAAGGTGTTGCGGTCGACGTTGATCGGCGAGCCGTCCCCTTCGACAGCCACGCGCGGCAGGTCGGTGCGCGGGCGGACCAGCGGGTTGTTATAGGGCAGACCCGAGTCTGGCAGGTCGTCGGATTGCAGGTGGTAATACGACAGGGTGGCGCGGGTGTCCGTGCCGATGCCGAAGGCGATCGAGGGCGCGACGCCCCAACGCGAGTTGTAGACCTCGTCGCGGCCGGCGACGTGGGCGTCGTGATACAGGGCGTTCAGGCGCACGGCGGCCGTGTCGCTGAGCTGGTAGTTGCTGTCGATCGTGGCGCGGCCGTATTCGGCGGTGCCGATGCCGAGCGAACCGGCGATGAAATTGTCCAGCTTCGGCGACTTGCTGTTGATGTAGATGCCGCCGCCGGCGCCGCCGCGACCGGTGTAGACGCCCGAGGCGCCCTTGATGACCTCGATGCCCTCGACGTTGAAGACTTCACGCGACTGGGCGCCGGTGTCGCGCACGCCGTCGACGAAGGTCGAGGACTGGGTGTCCGCGCCACGCAGGAAAGGACGGTCGCCCAGGGGGTTGCCGCCTTCGCCGGCGCCGAAGGTGATGCCGGGCACGGTGCGCAGGGCGTCGACCAGGCTGACCGAGCCGGTCGTCGCGATGATTTCTTCCGGGATGACCGTGACCTGGCGCGGGGTGTCGCGCAGCGGGGCGGTGATCTTTGGGGTCGAGGTCACGCGCTGGCCGTTGACGATGACCTCGCCGAGGCTGGTCGCGGCGCCGGTCTCCTGAACATCGTCCGAAACGATCGACTGGGCCGCGGCCGACTGGATGCCGGCGCCGCCGAGCATGGCGAAGGCGAGGGTCGAGGCGCCGACGGCGACGCGGCTGTTTCGGGACGAGGTGTTCGACATGGGGGGAGGGGTCCGTCTGTTGTTGCGACTAACTCGCGAAAGCGGTGGTCCGATTGCGACCTGCTGCGGCATCTGTCAATGAGAACCATTCACAAAAGATAGGCTGCGGCGCAAAAGCGTCACTATTCCGCCGTCAGGTCACCGCTTCATGCTCATCCGGATCCCCAACCTTCTGTCTTCTGACGATGTCGCGCGCATTCGCGAGGCCATCGACGCGGCCGACTGGACCGACGGCAACGCAACGTCTGGACACCAGTCGGCGCTCGCCAAACGCAACCGCCAGCTTCCGGAAAGCGCTCCGGCGGCGCGGGCGGCCGGGGAGCTGATTCTGGACCGGTTGAGCGCGAGCCCGCTGTTCGTGTCGGCGGCTCTGCCGTTCAAGGTCTTCCCGCCGCTGTTCAACCGCTATGAGGGCGGCGAGACCTTCGGCGTTCATGTCGACAATGCCGTCCGCGCCCAGGCCGGGTCGGATTTCCGCATCCGTAGCGACCTGTCGGCGACGGTCTTCCTGAGCGATCCCGACAGCTACGACGGCGGCGAACTGGTGATCGAGGACACCTATGGCGACCAGCGGGTCAAGCTCGCGGCCGGGGACATGGTTCTCTACCCGGCGTCGAGCCTGCATGAGGTCACGCCGGTAACGCGGGGCGTGCGCGTCGCCTCCTTCTTCTGGATCCAGAGCATGGTCCGCGACGCCGGCGAACGCCGCCTGCTGTTCGAACTGGACGGCTCGGTCCAGGCCCTGACCGCCCGGCATGGCGGCCGCGATCCCCAGGTGATCAGCCTGACCGGCCTCTATCACAATTTGCTCAGAAAATGGGGCGATCTCTAGGGAGGCGACGGTTGTCGCAGATGGATTTCCCGCGGCGGATGTAATGCCGCCGTCACGTTAGGCGAAGCTCGGCCCCGCCATCGGTAAGCGGCGCCATCCCTCGGAGCCCGCTTGGACACTTTCGATCTTTCCCGCCGGTCCGGCGTTCGCCTTAGCGCGACGTCGAAGCGGGTGCTTGCCATTTTCGAAGGCACGACCGAGGTCATGGATGTCGAGCGGGCGTGGATGGTCGCGAACCATCCCGACAATCCGCTGGCGCGCTCCAGCGTCTATCGCGCCATCCGCGACCTGCAGGACAAGGGCTATCTGGCGGTAAACGCCGTGCTGGGGCCTCGCATCTTCTTCCAGTTGACGCGCGAGATGCCGCTGATCAACCTCGTTGACGTCGAGCGGGAAACGGTCACGACCTTCGTCGACGAGGCCCTGGCCGAGCGGATCAAGGCGGTCATCGCCGCCGCCGGCTTCGACCTGGCCGGCGGCATCGACCTCAGGGTTACGCGCAGGCGTTGATCGCTCGTTCCGGCCTCAGGGCAGGGTGAAGACGGTGTGGATCCAGCCCGTCTCCTGGGCGCGTTCGATCAGTTCGAAGATCGGGATGGCCAGCAGGAAGGTCAGGCCATCGGCGATGGTGGTCAGGAAGAAGCCGGGACGCACTTCCAGCGTCTCCTCGGCGCGCCACAGCGAGAAGTTCGGCCAGAAGCGCGGCGTGCGTTTCAGATAGGCGGCATAGGGCTCGCCGAACGCGTCCAGCAGCCAGGCCTCTTCGCCCTTCACCGTGGCCCAGAAGACCACATAGGCGATCAGGACGAACAGCAGGGCCAGGGTGATGCTGCCCGTCTGGGCGCCGATGCCGAAAGCCCCGATGAAGCTGAAGACATAGAGGGGGTTGCGGGTGATCGAATAGGGGCCCTGATCGATGATCTCGGCCTTCTTGCGTCCGCCGATATAGAGCGAACACCAGCCGCGGCCGACGATGGCGACCCCGATCAGGATCAGGCCGACCGTCTCCAGGATTTCATGGAAGGGCGTCTCGCCGTTCAGGGTCTTTGTGAAGGCGGCGAGCGCGATCACGCCGAGGATGAGGATGAACAGGACGATCTTGCGAACGATCTGCATGCGCCGGATTGCGGCGTTCTTTTCTTCGGACACGGTCAGTTCCTGTCTTGGCCGCGCGCGAGCGCGAGGCGGGGGGTAGCATGGGAGAAGCGGGGTGTACGCATCATCTTGCGTATCCGGGAGTGCGGAAGATCGGTCGCATCGTAATGTTCGGGCAATGATAGCGACAGGTCCGACCGCGTACGACGATCCCGCAGACTCTTCGTCTGCAGGGAGATCGAAATGAAAAAACTGTCTCTGATCGCTCTGGCCGCGCTCGGCGTCGCCGGAGCCGCCGCGGCCGGCGTCGCGACCGCCCGTCCGGCCGAGAGCGAGGATGCGGCCCTGCTGGCCCGCGCCACCGTGCCGATCGCGACCGCCATTTCGACGGCGGAGACCGAAAGCCACGGCCACGCCGTGGAGGTCTCGCTGGAGGAAGAGCACGGCGGACCGGCCTGGATCGTCACCACCATCGCCTCGACCGGCGACATCAGCGTCGAGATCGACGCCCGCACCGGCGCCGTCAAGGAAATCGGCCCGGACGACGAGGACGAGGGTGAAGAGCACGAAGGCCACGAAGGCGCCGACGACTGATCCTCGAACGGCTTCACCGGAATCCCCGGGCGGCGCGCTTCGGGGTTCCGGTGATCCGGGCGGAAGACGAGAGTCTCAGACATCGTCGTCTCCTTTGCGGAGGCGGCGGCGGAAGGCGACAAGCCGGTAAAGATAGGCCGCGACCGCCGCAACCAGCACGAACGCAGTGACCGGGTTGAGCCAGGCCTCGACCCGGTCGTAGTGCGCTTCAAGACGATACCCTGCATAGGCCAGCGCGAAGGTGAAGGCCGCCGTTCCTGCGGTGGTCCAGGCCAGAAAACGCCCCATGCCCATTCCTGTCACGCCGGCCGGAATGGAGATGAAGGTCCGCACAGTCGGGATAAGGCGTCCGATCATGACCGCCGGCCCGCCAAGGCGGTCGAAGACTTTTGCAGCGCCATCGATGTCCTCGGGCGCGAGCGTGAACCAGCGCCCGTGCACGGCGGACCAGCGCCGCAGGCGATCCAGTCCCACCCTGCGGCCGACTTCGTACCAGACCCAGGCGCCCGCCACAGCACCGAGCGTGCCCGCCGCCACCAGCAGGGTCAGGCTGAAATCCCCCCGGGCCGCCGCGAACCCCGCCAGCGGCATGATCACCTCGGAGGGCAGGGGCGGGAAGACGTTTTCAGCGAACATCAGAAACGCGACGCCGAGCACGCCGGTAACCGCAATGATCTGAACGATCAGATCGAACATCAGGCCGGTTGCTCCGCAGCCGCGTTCGCCTCATGCGCCGACTCCGCCGGTGCGCGCAGGTAGCGCCAGATCAGAGCGGGCAGGACCAGCAGGCTGATCAGGGTCGAGGTGACCAGGCCGCCGAGAATGACAATGGCCATCGGGCCCTGGATCTCGCGCCCCGCCTGACCGGTCTGCAGGGCCAGCGGCGGGATGCCGAGACCGGTGACCAGGGCCG
>DBBK01000109.1 GCA_002292165.1 Brevundimonas sp. UBA986 | reverse complement strand
CGGCCGAGACCGGCTGGCTGGACTTCAGGTTGGCGTTCAGCTGGGCGCGGGTGGTGGCCTCGGCGGTGCCGCCGACCGAGCCGACATTGATCGAGCGCAGGCGGCCCAGGTCCGACGGGTCGGTGTTCAGGTTGCCGTTGCTGTCGACCGGCCAGCCCTGCAGGTACAGACCGGCGGGGTTCTTCAGATAGCCGAACTCATCGACGCGGAAGGCGCCGGCGCGGGTGAACAGGCGCGGATCAGTCGGGTCGAGCCCTTCCGCCTTCTGGGTGGTGACGAAGAAGCCCGAGCCCGAGATGCCGAGGTCGGTCGACTCGGTCGTGCGCTGCAGCTGACCGCCCTGGGAGATGTAGTTGCGGGTGTTGGACAGGACGCCGCCCGCCGAATAGCCGGCGCCGCGCGTCTGGCTGTTGACCACGGTCGAGAACTCGCTGGACACGCGCTTGTAGCCGATCGTGTTCACGTTCGCGATGTTCTGCGAGATGGCGGCCAGGGCGGCCGAGTTGGCCGAGAGGCCCGAGACCCCGGCCAGAAGGGCGCTGTTGATGCTCATGGCGTGTGTTCCTTGAAACTAAACTGTGGAATGTCGGGGAAGAGGGGTCAGGCGTCGGTGGAAGGGGTGTCGGTCGTCGTGCCGGTGGCCGCGGCCGCCTTCTGCTGCAGCGAGATGACGGTGCTCAGCGGAATGATGGTGTTGCCGACGTTCAGGTAGGGGACGTTGTTGTAGAGCTCGACGCCGTTGACGGTGCCGGTCATCAGGACCTGGCTGGTTTGGGCATTGCCCGAGGCGTCCGTGGCGGCGACCTTCAGCGTATAGACCCCGCCGTCCGACATCTGGCCGCCGGCCGTGGTCTTGCCGTCCCAGGTGAAGTCGTGGGTGCCGGTCTTCAGCTCGCTGCCCTTGCCGGTCCAGACGACCTTGCCGGTGCTGTCCAGAACCGACAGGTTAACGTTGGCCGCGTCGGCGCCCAGCTCGTAGCTCCAGCTGGCCTTGCCGTCGGTCAGCTTGTCGGCCGACCAGACGGCGGTGATTTCCTTGCCGATGTAGTTGGAGCCGTTGGCCAGGCCGCCGCCGTTCTGGGCCGCGAGCAGGCTGGTCAGCAGGTCGTTGGTCAGCAGTTGCTGCTGCACCCCCGTCATCTGGGTCAGCTGCTGGGTGAACTGGGTCGAGTCCATCGGCGACAGCGGATCCTGGTTTTTCAGCTGGGCGGTCAGCAGGGTCAGGAAGGTGTCGAAGTTCGTCGCCAGGCTGGTCCGGGCGGAAGCGGAGTTCGCGGCGGCTGAATCGACTGTGGTGACGGCTGCAACCATCGGATCAGACTTTCAAATCCACGCCGCGAGGCGTGAGGGACAGGGAAACCCAGGCGGCGGGAATGGCGGGGACGGCGTCGGCGACGTCCGAGACGCGCGAGGCCGAGGCGAAGGCGCGGCCCTGACGCTGTTCCGAACCCCGGTCGTTGCCGTTCGAGGACGAGGCGTCCTGCTGGGTGAAGCTGAGGGCGTCGTCGGTCAGGGTGAAGCCGGCGTCCTGAAGCTGGCCGCGCAGCTCGTCGGCGCGGGCGCGCAGATCGGCGGCGGCCAGGGGATTGTCGAAGGCCAGTTGGGCCGTCAGCCGTCCCTGGGCATCGATGTCCATGCTGACGTTGACCTTGCCGAGCCCTTCCGGCGTCAGACCCATCTCGAAGCGGGTCGAGCGGCCGGCCAGCTGGCGGGTGATCTGGGCCGCGATCTGGACGGTGGTGTCGATCGTGGCGCGCGACAGGCTGGACAGGTTGACGGCGGCGGGCGTCGCCGGGGTCGAGGCGGTCTGGGCCGTGACGCCGGTCTGGGCCGTCGGGACGGCGTCCTGACCCAGCGCCTGGGGCAGGGGCGTGTCCTGGGCCTGGGCCTGCATCTGGGCGGCGAAGGTCGAGGTGGCGGCGGAGGTGGCGGTCGGGGCGGCGGGCGCGGCGTTCTGAGCCGGGGTCTGGGTCCCAGCCTGATCCGCGCCTTGCGAAACCGTTGTGGCCTCCGGGGTGGCTTTGGCGACCCTTCCGTCGGCCTCGGCGCGAGCGGAGGCGGCGTTGGACACGACCTCGCCGCGCAGATGGGCGGGCAGGCGGGGCGCGGGCTCGGCCGGGGCGGCTTCGGTCGAGGCGACGGCCTCGGCAGCGGCGTCGCTGGTCAGGACGTCCTTGGCCGAAGCGTCGGTCGCCGGGGGTTCGGACGCCGGCGCCTCCGCGATTACGGCATTTGCGGCGGCTGCGTTCGGAGCGGCCGACGGAGCCTTGGCCCCGGCGGCGGGCGTCTCGGTGTCGGCCTTGGCGACGGCCACGGTTTCGGCCGCCTGCGCCTTGGCCTCGGGCTTCAGCGCGGCGGCGAGTAGATCGCCCACCACCTCGGCGACGGCCCCGGCCACCGGGCCCGCGGTCGAGGCGGCCGCCTGGGCGACCTCAATGGCGGCGGCGGCCGCGATCGCCGTGGCCTGGGTGGGCGCCGAAGCGGGCGAAGCCTCGGCTTCGTCAGACAGCGTCGAGGCCGGCGCCGAAGGGGCGGCGGCGGCTTCGGCGCCGGCTTGCGCCGGGGGCTGGGCGACGACCGGGGCGGGCGTTCCCGTCGCCTTGTCGCCGGCGTCCTGGGCCGTGAGCGGGGTCTGAACCGACGGCGCGATCGTCAGGGAGGCCTCGCTGTCCTCGGTCGAGGCCGCAGCGGCGGCGACACCGGCGAAGAGCGGGGCCGCGATCTGGGCGGCAGGTTGAGTTGAGGGCTGGGCGACCGGTTGGGCGACGGACTGAGCCGCCTCATCGGCGGGCGCGTCGGAGGTCGAGACCGAGGTCTCCGCCTTGTCGGCCTCGACGGGCGCGGCCTCCGTCGCGGCGACGGTGGTATCCTTCGGTTCCGGAACGCTCTCTTCAGCGGCGTTGGCCTTCGCCTCGGCCCTGGCTTCAGCCTTGGCGTCGGCGCGTTTGGCGTCGGCCTGCTTCGAAGCGACCGCGGCCGCTGTCCGGCGATCCTGCACGGCTTCCTTCCGGGCGTCGTCCCGGGCGGCGGCCATCATCGCGCCGAAGTCGTCGTTCGCGGCCGAGGCGGCCGACGTCGCCGCCCGGGTCGGGGCGGGCGGAACGAGCGCGGCGATGGCGGGCGTGGAAACGGGCATGCGGGTGCAGGCGGCTCTGACGGTGTGAGGTCGGCGCCTGCTGCGCCCGGAACATTCGAAACCCCCATCGCAAAGGCCGGGCCAGTTTGGCTTCTGCCTGCAACATCATGAAAATGCTTGATAAAGCCGCAGGGGAAGCCAGGCGCCCCCGGCAAGGCCACGGCCAAACTTGCCGCGCCTTCGCCGTTTTTTGCCCGGTCGGCACGGCATGGATTTCAGTTGTGAAGGATTGGCCCGCCGCTTGCGCTCCAGAGTCATCATGATTCAAGCGCGACACACGATTGTCTTTGGTTTCAACGCATTACAGATGCGAAGCCTTTTTGTGGCCGGGCAAGAAACGCGCCTCGGCGGGCAGGTCTTGCCGGGCTCCGCACGGATGAGGGGGGCTTAGACCGATGTCGCTGAGTTCGATCCTGAATATCGCCAACAGCGGTCTGGCCACCTCCCAGGCTCAGCTGCGGGTCGTTTCCGACAACGTCGCCAACGTCAACACGCCCGGCTATGTCCGCAAGATCGCCGACCAGGTCGCCCTGACGACCGAGGGCGTCGGGTCGGGCGTCGATATCGCCCGCGTCCGTCTGGCCACCGACCGCTTCCTTCAGGCCGCCAGCCTGAACTCGAGCGCCGAGGCCAACCGCCAGGATGTGAAGTACGAACTCTACGACCGGATCCAGACCCTGTTCGGCGACCCGGGCGGCGACACCGGCTTCTTCTCCCAGATCGACGGGATCTTCTCCGCCTTCGCCGCGACGGCCGAGAACGCGACCTCCTCGCCGCTGCGTCAGGAAGCCCTGTTCAAGGCCCAGGCCCTGTTCGACGAGTCCGGGCGTATCGCCGGCCAGATCCAGTCGGTACGCGAGGACGCCGACGGCCGTATCCAGACGGCGGTCGAGAAGGCCAACGACCTGCTCAAGCAGATCGAGACCCTGAACACCGACATCGCCAAGGCCCTGGCCACCAACGGCGACGCCTCGGGCTCGGAAACGACCCAGGCGACCCTGATCGGCCAGCTGTCCTCGCTGATGGACGTCAAGGTCACCCAGAGGAACAACGGCGGCGTCACGGTCCGCACCAGCTCGGGTCTGCTGCTGGCGGGCGCCGGCGCGGCGAAGATCGAGTATCGCGCGGCCGGGTCGGTCAACGCCGAGAGCAAGTTCGACGACATCTACATCACCGAACCGGGCGGTCAGAAGCGCTCCCTGACCGAGGGTCTGGTCTCGGGCGAGATCAAGGGTCTGCTGGAAACGCGCGACATTGAGGCGCCGGCGGCGGCCGAGCGTCTGGGCGAACTGATGTCCCACGTCGCCGACGAATTGAACCGCGCCCACAACGCCAACTCCTCCGTCCCGGCCCCCACGGCCCTGACCGGCAAGAATGTCGGCCAGACGCTGGAGACGGCCCTGACCGGCTTCACCGGCACGACCAATATCGCGGTGACCAACGCCTCGGGCGTGATCACCACCCAGATCCCGATCGTCTTCTCGGGCGGGACCATGACCATCAACGGCGTCGCCGCGACGCCCGCGACATTCCTGACCACGCTGAACGCCCAGCTGGGCGGGGCCGCGACCGCCAGTTTCACCGACGGCAAACTGAGCCTGTCGGCGACGGGCACGAACGGCGTCGTCATCGCGGACGACGCGACCTCGCCCAGCAGCAAGGCGGGCCGGGGCTTCTCCCACTATTTCGGGATGAACGATCTGATCACCACGGATCGCCCGGCGACCTATGACATCGGCCTGTCGGCGACCTCCCAGCACGGCTTCACGGCGGGCGAGACGGTGACCCTGCGCTTCGCCGAGCCGGACGGCACACGTTTGCGCGACCTGACCGTGACGGTGCCCGGTGGAACGGGCACGATGTCCGAGCTGCTGACGGCGATGAACAACCCCCTGACCGGGGCGGGCCGCTACGGGACCTTCAGCCTGGATTCCAGCGGATCGGTGGTCTTCAAGGGCAATACCGACCCGGCCGCGACCATGAGCGTGATCAAGGACACCACGACCCAGGTGCCCTCCGGCGTCTCCATGACGGAGCTGTTCGGTCTGGGCGGCGGGGTCCGGTCCTCGCGCGCCGACGGGTTCAACGTGCGCGCCGACATCTCGGGCAATCCGATGAAGCTGTCGCTGGCCCAGCTGAACCTGTCGGCGGCGGCGGGGACGACGGCCCTGGCCTCCGGCGACGGCCGTGGAGCCCTCGGCCTGGCCGACGCCGGTCAGAAGACGGTCAACTTCCAGGCCAGCGGCGGTTCGGCCGCGGGCTCGCAGTCGGTGTCGCGCTATGCCTCGGACTTCTCGGGCGACATCGGCGCCCGGGCCGCCGCGGCCAAGACCCGCGCCGCCAGCGCCGATGCGGTCCACACCGAGGCCCAGACGCGCCAGACGGCCTATGAGGGCGTCAACCTGGACGAGGAGCTGGTCAACATGACCACCTTCCAGCAGTCCTTCAACGCTTCCGCCCGCCTCATTCAGGCGGTCAAGGATATGTACGACACGCTTCTGGGGATGGTCCAATGAGCCGCGTTTCGACCACGGGCAACTACCAGTCGGCCCTTCTGAACCTCATGTCGGCCCAGGCCCAGCAGAACGAGGCCCAGACACGGCTGTCGACGCAGAAGATCGCCACAGACATGAAGGGCTTCGGGCGCGGGGCCGAGAGCCTGACCGCCCTGAAGGCCGCCCAGAACCGGGTCCAGGGCTTCATCGACACCGGCACGGCGGTCGCCGACCGGCTGGAAAGCCAGGACCTCGCCCTGAACCAGGTCGGCGACGGCGTCACCGCCGCCCGCTCGGCCATCGGCAGCGCCCTGGCCACCGAGAATATCAACACCGTGATGCTGGAGCTGCAGGGGCAGTTCCAGTCGATCCAGAACGGGCTGAACGCCCAGCACCAGGGCAACTATCTGTTCGCGGGCTCGGATTCGTCCAAGGCGCCGGTCACCGTCTCGACCATGGCCGAACTGGCTGCGGCGCCCAGCATCGCCTCGACCTTCACCAACGACAGCCTGCCCCAGACCTCACGCCTGGGGGAGCAGACGACGGTGCGCACCGGCTATCTGGCCAATGACCTCGGTACGACGATCTTCCAGATCTTCAAGGACATCCAGGCCTACAACGACGACCCGACGACCGGCCCCCTGACCGGCAAGCCGACCGACGCTCAGAAGACCTTCCTGACCGCCCAGCTCGCCCGGCTGGATTCGGCCAGCACCGCGACCATCGAGGTCATCTCGCGCAACGGCGCCCTGGCCAAGCAGGTCGAGGCCACCAACGCCAGCCATGAGGCCCAGGTCGCCCAGCTCGGCGACATGGTCAACACCAAGACCGAGGCCGATATGGCCAAGGCCGTCACCGACATCCAGCTGGCCCAGCTCGCCGTCCAGGCCTCCGCCCAGGTCATCAGCCAGCTTAAGGACACCTCGCTTCTGAACTACCTGCGGTAGAGCGTAAGTCCTTATCCACATTGATTTTATGGCCACGCTGGACCTGTGTTCTCGATGAGAACATAAAGCGAACATGGCCCAACTCGATCTGCGCAAGAAGCTGGCGGTCCTGGCGGACGCGGCGAAGTACGACGCCTCCTGTTCCTCGTCCGGAACCCAGAAGCGGACCTCCGTCGGCGGCAAGGGCATCGGCTCGACCGAGGGGATGGGCATCTGCCACGCCTATACGCCGGACGGGCGGTGCGTCAGCCTGCTCAAGATCCTGCTGACCAATTTCTGCATCTACGACTGCGCCTACTGCATCAACCGGGTGTCCTCGAACGTCCAGCGGGCCCGGTTCACGGTGCAGGAGGTCGTGGACCTGACGCTGAACTTCTATCGCCGCAACTATATCGAGGGGCTGTTCCTGTCGTCGGGCATCATCCGCTCGGGCGACTACACGATGGAGGAACTGGTCCGGGTGGCGCGGTCGCTGCGCCTCGACCACGACTTCCGCGGCTATATCCACCTGAAGCTGATCCCCGAGGCCGATCCCCGACTGGTGGCGGAGGCCGGCCTCTACGCCGACCGGCTGTCGGCCAATATCGAGGTCCCGCGCGAAGAGGCCCTGAGCCGGCTGGCGCCCCAGAAGGACATCGGGGTCATCAAGAAGGCCATGGGCCAGGTCCGGCTGAAGGTCGAGGCCGCGACGCCGCAGAAGAAGGACCGGGCGAAGCCGCCGAAATTCGCTCCCGCCGGCCAGAGCACCCAGCTGATCGTCGGCGCCGACGGAGCGCCGGACACGGAAATCCTCGACCGCAGCGCCTCGTTGTACGGTGGCTATGGCCTGCGCCGGGTCTATTATTCGGCCTTCAGCCCGATCCCGGATTCCAGCGCGGCCCTGCCGCTGTCCAAGCCGCCGCTGATGCGTGAACACCGGCTCTATCAGGCCGACTGGCTGATGCGGTTCTACGGCTTCTCGGCTCCCGAGATCGGGGAGGCGACGACCGGCGGCATGCTGGATCTGGCCGTCGATCCCAAGCTGGCGTGGGCGCTGAACCGGCGCGAACTGTTCCCTGTCGATGTGAACACCGCCGACCGCGAGGCCTTGCTGCGCGTGCCCGGACTGGGGGTGAAGTCGGTCGACCGGATGATCGATGTGCGCCGCTATCGCACCCTGAGGCTGGAGGACGTGGCGCGGCTGTGCCGAGGCATCGACAAGGTCCGGCCCTTCATCACCGCCCTGGACTGGACGCCCGGCGGCCTGACCGACGCCGTCGACCTGCGGGCCCGGCTGACCCCGACGGTCGAACCGGTGCAGATGAGCCTGTTCTGATGCGCATCGCGGTCCTCGCCTCGGAGACCGACTTCGAGGGCTGGCGTCTGGCCGCCCGCGCCTTCCGGCTGGAGGGCGTGCCGCCGGGAGAGGCGCGGTTCGTGGTGGGAGATGATGCGCAAGGCGGACTGTTCGACGCCGCGCCTGCGGAAGGGGCGCTCTCCTCGGCCGCGCCTCGACCGCTTCGCGTCCCCCAGGCCTTCATGGACATGGCCCAGGACGTGGTCCTGCACCGCACCGCGGACCGCTTCGACCTGCTGTACCGCGTCCTCTGGCGGCTTCAGGCCGAGCCGGACCTGATGCGGGTGCGCTCGGATCGCGACGTCTCCGACGCCATGGATCGGCAACGCAACGTCAGCCGGGCCAGTCACAAGATGAAGGCGTTCGTCCGCTTCCGTCAGGCCTTCGACGATCAGGGTGAATGCTGGGTCGCCTGGTTCGAGCCTGCGCACCGGGTCCTGGCCCGTACCGCCCCCTTCTTCGCCAACCGCTTCACCACCATGCGCTGGTCGATCCTGACGCCGGACGGCTCGGGCTTCTGGGACGGCAAGGCCATGAGCTTCGGCCCGCCCGCCGAGGCGGCCGACGCGCCGCAGGAGGACGAGATCGAGGCGTTCTGGAAGACCTATTACGCCTCCACCTTCAATCCGGCGCGGCTGAAGACGAAGACCATGCAGGGCGAGATGCCCAAACGCTATTGGAAGAACCTGCCCGAGGCCGCCCTGATCCCGGAACTGGTCGCCGCCTCGGCGGTGCGCACCGATGTCATGGTCGCGACCCCGCACTCCGAGCCCAATCCTCGCCTGGCCAAGGCCATCTTCCGCCATAACCGCGACGGCGCCTTCGAGGAGGGGTTTTCGCCCTCCAACCTCGACGAGCTGCGCCACGGCGTTCAGGCCTGTCGCCGTTGCCCGCTGTGGCGCGATGCGACGCAAGGGGTCTGCGGCGAAGGCCTGCCGCGCGCGAAGCTGATGATCGTGGGCGAACAGCCGGGGGATCACGAAGACCTTGCAGGCCGGCCCTTCGTCGGTCCGGCGGGGCAGTTGCTGAACGACGCCTTGCGCGAAGCGGGCATCGACCGGGACGAGGCCTTCGTCACCAACGCCGTCAAGCATTTCAAGCACGAGCCGCGCGGCAAGCGCCGCCTGCACCGCACGCCGACGACCAGCGAGGTCACGGCCTGCCGCTGGTGGCTGGATCACGAACGGACGCTGGTCCGGCCGAAGGTGGTTCTGGCCCTGGGCTCCACGGCCAGTCTGGGCGTCCTGGGACGCAAGGTCGCGGTGACGAAGGAACGCGGCATGCCCATCCCCCTGACCGACGGCTCCCACGCCATCGTCACCGTCCATCCGGCCTATCTGCTGCGCCTGCCGGACGAGGCGGCGAAACGGCGCGAACACGCCGCCTTCATCGACGACCTGAAACGCGTCCGTCAGCTGCTGTGACGCGTAACTGCCACGGTCGACTGAACAACTTGACCAGAGGGGCGTTCACAGGCCTCGGGACCAGCTTCGCCATGGGCGTTCGGCGCGGGCTCGGTTAAAGGGGAGGGGATGAGCGCAGCGGATTTCCAGATCGATGAGTCGGGCGGCGACAGCGCCGTGCTGCGCCTCCGTGGCGACTGGACGACGAGTGGTCTGGGCCAGGCCGCGCGGCGGCTCGGCGACCAGCTGTCGGGCCGCACCGTTTCGCGTATCGACATCTCGGATCTCGGCAGGTTCGACACCGCCGGCGCCCTGGTCATCGTCCAGGCGACCGACAAGTCCCTGCCCGCCGACGCCTGGTCCGCCCGGCCCGAGGCGGGCCGCATCTTCGCCATGGTCGAGAAGCTGGAGCGCGAAAGCGCGCCGCCGCCGCGCCGCCCTGACGCCTTCACCCGCACCTTCGCCAAGATCGGCCACGGCGTCTACGACGTCGGCGGCGAGTTCATCCTGTCGATGGCCTTCCTCGGCCGTCTGATCACCGCCTCGGGCGCGGCCGTGCGCCATCCCGGCGACATCCGCTGGCCCGCCTGGTTCAGCCAGGGCGAGCGGGCGGGGCTGGACGCCATCCCGATCGTGGCGGTGACCAACTTCTTCATCGGGGCCGTCATCGCCTTCCTCGGGGCCAATCTGCTGAGCCAGTTCGGCGCCGGGGTGTTCACGGTCCAGCTGGTCTCCGTCGCCACCCTGCGCGAGCTGGCCGTCCTGATCACCGCCATCCTTCTGGCCGGTCGGTCGTCCTCGTCCTTCGCCGCCGAGATCGGTTCGATGCGGATGAACCAGGAGGTCGACGCCATGCAGGTCATGGGGGTCAATCCGTTTCAGGCCCTGGTCATTCCGCGACTGGCCTCGATGTTGATCATGCTGCCGCTGCTGACCTTCATCGGCATCATCGCGGGCCTGTTCGGTGGGCTGCTGGTGACGTGGAGCCAGCTCGGCTACGGCCCCGCCTTCTTCCTGCAGCAGATGAGCCAGGACGCCCAGTCGGGCACCCATCTGATGGTCGGGATGGTCAAGGCGCCGGTCTTCGCCATCGTCATCGCCGCCATCGGCTGCCGGCAGGGGATGGCGGTCGCCGGCGACGTCGAGAGCCTCGGGCGGCGCGTCACCGCGGCCGTGGTCCAGGCCATCTTCGCCATCATCCTTCTGGACGCCGTCTTCGCCCTGATCTTCCTGGAGCTGAACCTGTGACCAAGGCGAAGATTCCTGAAGCGGCGGAAGCGCCCGCCAATGACAAAGAGCCCGAGAACCTGATCGAGGTGCGCGGTCTGGTCAGCCAGTTCGGCGATCAGGTGATCCACGACGGCCTGAACCTGGACGTCCAACGCGGCGAGGTTCTGGGCGTGGTCGGGGGCTCCGGCACTGGCAAGACGGTGCTGCTCAACACCATCATCGGCCTGAAGGAGCCCGACGGCGGCACGATCCGCCTGTTCGGCCACGACACCGCCGACCTGACCTCCGAACAGTCGCACGAGATCGAGCGCCGCACCGGGACCCTGTTTCAGCAAGGAGCGCTGTTCTCCTCGCTGAGCGTGCTCGACAATGTCGCCTCGCCCCTGGTGGAGCATACCAAGCTGCCCCGCGACACCATCCGCGAGCTGGCCGAGATGAAGATCGCCATGGTCGGCCTCAAGCCGGAATCCCATCACCAGAAGCCGTCGGAGCTGTCGGGCGGGATGAGGAAGCGCGTGGGTCTGGCCCGCGCCCTGGCCCTGGATCCCGACCTCCTGTTCCTCGATGAGCCGACGGCGGGGCTGGACCCGATCGGGGCGGCCGCCTTCGACGACCTGATCCGCAGCCTGTCGGACGACCTGGGGCTGACGGTCTTCATGATCACCCACGACCTCGATAGCCTTTACGCCATCTGCGACAAGGTCGCGGTGCTGGCCGACAAGGGGATCGTCGAAAAGGCCACGGTTCAGGAACTGGAGCGTTCCGACCATCCGTGGATCAAGGAATACTTCCTGGGGCCGCGCGGACGCGCTGCGACCAAAGCCGCCTGAGGAGAGCGGACGACTATGGAAAGAGACGCACACTACGCCGCCGTCGGCATCGCCACCGTCGCCCTTCTGATGGCGCTGGCGGTGTTCACGATCTGGCTGGCCCGGCTGCAGTTCAACAAGGACTATGACGTCTACGACATCGTCTTCTACGGGCCGGTGCGCGGTCTGTCGGAGGGCGGGGAGGTGCACTTCAACGGCATCCGCGTCGGAGAGGTCACCGATCTGAACCTCGATCCCAAGAAGGGCGATCAGGTCATCGCCCGCGTTCGCCTGAACGGCACCACCCCGGTCCGCGTCTCCTCGCGCGCCCAGCTGGAGCCCCAGGGCATCACCGGCCTGAACTATATCCAGATCACTGCCGGGACCGAGGGCAGCGCCCTGCTCAAGAGCCAGTATCCCGAGAATGTGGTGCCGGTGATCCAGAGCCAGCCGTCGCCGATCTCCGAGCTGTTGTCCGGCTCGGGCACGGTGCTGGCCCAGACGGTGGACGCCCTGAACCGGATCAACCGGGTCATGTCCGACGACAACATCCGCTCCTTCTCCACCAGTCTGAAGAACATCGAGGCCCTGTCGACCGAGCTCGAGGCGCGCAAGGGGATGTTCAAGGAGCTGGAAGACGCGCTCGCCAAGGCCAATGAGGCGGTCGAGGAATACCGTCAGCTCGCGGCCGACGCCCGGGTGGTGGTCAACGGCGACGGGCGTCAGGCCATCGCCAACATCAACAAGGCGACCGAGGACGCCCGAACCGCGATCGCCTCGATCAATCGGTCGGCCAACGCGCTGGAGCGTCCCGTGGGCGATTTCGCGACAACGGGCCTGCCGCGGCTCAACGAGACCATCGAGGAGCTGAACGAGGCTACGGCCTCGCTGCAGAGCCTGATCGATGACGTTCGCGCCAGCCCGCGCGACTTCATCGGCCGTCCCGCATCCAAGGAAATGGAGGTCCAGCCGTGATCGCTTCCTCGACCCGCATCCTCGCTGCGGCCGCCGTGGCGGCGGTGGCCCTGTCCGGATGCTCGCTGCTGTCGACGCCCAAGCCGGTGCAGCTCTATCGCTTCGGCGGCAGTGGGGCCGGGGAGGCGAGCGCGCCGGCCTCGGCGGCGGCGCCGATCCCGGTAGCTTTGCGCCGCATCGACTTCCCCGAGGCCTCCAAGGGCGACCGCATCCTCGGCGTCACGGGCACGGAAGCCGCCTACATCAAGGGCGCGCGCTGGGTATCGCCCGCCGAGATCCTGTTCAACGACGCCCTGGAAGAGGCCTTCAACGCCCATCCGAAGGTGCGGCTGATCGGGCGGCGCGAGCCGGGCGTGGCGACGCGGGTCCTGAGCGTCGATGTGACCCGGTTCGAGGCCCGCTACGACGCCTTGGGCGGGACCCCCACGGTGGTGATCACGGCCCGGGCCCGGTTGACGGTCCTGCCCGAGCGCAATGTGACCAGCGAGGAGGTCTTCACCGTCTCCCAGCCGGCGCGGGAGAACCGGGTCTCGGCCATCGTCGACGCCTTCGACATCGCCTCGCGGGATCTGGACGCCCAGATCGTGGACTGGACCGCGAACAGCGCTCCGGCGGCGGTGGCGGCCCCCGCCCGGTAGTCAGATCGCCTTTCGGGCGGCCTCGATGCGGCCGTCGGCCTCGACGCGGCGCTGGCGGGCGGTCTCGACCTCGCGGGCGGCGGCGTCCAGCATGGCCAGCACCGTCTGGCGCGAGGTGGTCAGCCGGGCCTGATCGGGCGCGACCTTCTTCGCCTTCTTCGGGCCTTTGACGCCCAGGGCCCGGACCCCGAGGTTGTCGGCCCATTCGTGGTGCCACTCGATCATGGCGTCGCAGGCCATCTTGAGCCGCCGGGCGGCCTGGCCGTCGGCATTCTGGCCCACCCGGACCTGGGGCAGGAGGCGGACGCCGGCGTCGCGGGCGTCGGCGAGGCGGTGGCCGCGTTGGTGCACCGGATGCAGGACGGGTGCGGCGCCGGGTTCGGTCGTCTGGACGGGGGCGACCTTCCTCAGGCAGGCGGCGACGAAGTCGTCCATCTCGAGCACGCCGTGGCGGATGTCGGTCCAGAGCTGCTCCAGCACACCCGAACGGCGGTTCACGGCCCCGACCCGGACCTGAAGGTCGTCGAGGGATTCAGCCAGGGTGCGGGTCACCTCGGCGAAGCGGTCGCGGAAGGCCTTGAGGCGCCGCTTGCGGCTGTCGAACAGGCCGCCCAGGCCCTTGCGGGGCTCCAGATCGGCGGGGTTCAGGCTCTCCAGACCGGCGCGCAGATGGTGGATGACGGCGAGGGCCTCGGTCAGCTCCCCGCTGCGCATCTCGGCCCGGACCCGGTCGGCGAGGGCGGCGAGACCCTTGCGGGCGTCCTCGCCGAAGCCGTCCGAGACGGCCTCGGGCGAGAGCTGGGCCACGCGCGCCTCATCCGGCGCCGGAAGACCCGGCCAGACCCTGTGCGCGTTCGTTCCCGGCATGCCCATCTCCCTTAACCACTATCGTCCGGGATCGGCGGTTTTGCCAAGCAAGATCGCGTGTGGGTTGCCGGATTTGGTTAAGTCTCAGTCGGTTAGGCGAAGGAACGCTTACGCAAGGGCAGCGGACACGGTGTAGCTGGCCTGGGTCTTCGCCGCGACTTCGTCCAGGGTCACGCCGTCGGCCAGTTCGATCAGCTCCAGCCCCGCGCCGTCCGGCTTGACGTCGAAGACGGCCAGGTCGGTGATGATGCGGCTGACCACGCCCGTGCCCGTCAGGGGCAGGGTGCAGGCCTTCAGGACCTTGGACTCGCCGTGTTTGTTGGCGTGATCCATGACCACGACCACGCGCTTGACGCCCGCGACCAGGTCCATGGCGCCGCCCATGCCCTTCACCAGCTTGCCCGGGATCATCCAGTTGGCGATGTCGCCGTTCTCGGCGACCTCCATGGCCCCAAGGATCGACAGGTTGATATGGCCGCCGCGGATCATGGCGAAGCTGTCGGCCGAGCTGAAGTAGGCGCTCTCGGGGATTTCGGTGATCGTCTGCTTGCCGGCGTTGATCAGGTCGGGGTCTTCCTCACCGGCCCACGGGAAGGGGCCCATGCCCAGCATGCCGTTCTCGGACTGGAGGGTGACCTCCATGCCTTCGGGAATGTAGTTGGCGACCAGGGTCGGGATGCCGATGCCCAGGTTCACATAGAAGCCGTCCTGCAGCTCTTTCGCGGCGCGTTCAGCCAGTTGTTCGCGGGTGCGGGCCATGGTTATGCGACCTCTTTCTGACGGACGGTGCGCTGTTCGATGCGCTTTTCGAAGCTGCCCTTGAACAGGCGGTCGACGTAGATGCCGGGGGTGTGGATCTGGTCGGGATCCAGCGAGCCGGTCGAGACGATTTCCTCGACCTCGACCAGGGTCACCTTGCCGGCGGTGGCCATCATCGGGTTGAAGTTGCGGGCGGTCTTGCGGAAGACGAGGTTGCCGCGCTCGTCGGCCTTCCACGCCTTGACGATGGCGAGGTCGGCGACGAGGCCGGTTTCCATGACGTAGTCGCGGCCGTCGAACTCACGGACCTCCTTGCCCTCGGCGACGAGGGTGCCGACGCCGGTGGCGGTGAAGAAGGCGGGGATGCCGGCGCCGCCCGCGCGGATGCGCTCGGCGAGCGTCCCCTGCGGGTTGAACTCCAGCTGCAGCTCGCCGGCCAGATACTGGCGCTCGAACTCCTTGTTCTCGCCGACATAGGACGAGATCATCTTGGCGATCTGGCGGGTCTCCAGCAGCTGACCGAGGCCGAAGCCGTCCACGCCCGCATTGTTGGAGATGACAGTCAGGCCCTTGACCCCGCTGTCGCGCAGGGCGGCGATCAGGTTCTCCGGAATGCCGCACAGGCCGAAGCCTCCGGACATGACGGTCATGCCGTCGAAGGCCACACCCTCGAGGGCCGCCCTCGCGTCAGCGACGATCTTCCCCATACGCTTCCCTTTTTCACGCTTTGATGAATATTTCTTGGGCTCGTGAATAGTCCGGCCCGAACCGCTTCGCAAGCCGGATCGTAGCCCGTGGGGGGCGTCGGCGGAATGGCTGTCCGCCTTTCAAGAATACACGGCCAAACCGTGCCAAACCGTGCCAAGTCGACGTTTCGCCTCCGGTCGGGTTTGTCTGTCGAGAAGGCTAACACGACCGCCTAAGGCGCCTAACAGAAGGCCCTCGATCCCGCCTCCGTCAGGCCTCGCCTGCCATCCCGGCGCCAGACCGAAAGTTTCGGACGCCACAGTTAACCTTTTTCTTCGCTCGCGACGCGCAGGCGGTGGGCGACGATCCGGGGATCGGTTATGGCTGTTCGGTCAGTAAACGTGCGGGTGGGGCGTGCGGGCGAACATCAACTCCTTGACGGCGGCGCTTCTGGTCGGCGTGGGCATTGGCCTGCTGCTGACGCCCGATGGCCGCGCGTGGATCCGCCATCCGACCCTGCTGTTCGGCTCGACCGCCAACGCCTCGGCGGGGCCTGAACCGGTTTCGGCCGCCGTCCAGCCCGCTGCCAATGTTTCGGCCGGTCCGGCCATCACCCCGCTGAAGGTGCGGATGGCCAGCGGCAAGCTGCGCGTCGGGGTGTTCGGCGATTCCATGGGCGACGGCCTGTGGGCTGGCCTGTACCGCGACCTGAACGGCACGCCGGGCGTGACCGTGACCAAGTTCTCCGAGGTCTCCACCGGCCTGTCGCGCTATGACTACGTCGACATCCAGGCCAAGACCGAGCGCCAGATCGCCGAGACCCCCGTGGACGTCGCCGTCATCCTGTTCGGCACCAATGACGCCCAGGGCATTAGCATGGACGGCCAGATCCACGCCTTCGGCTCGGAGGGCTGGAAGGCGGCCTACGGCAAGCGGGTCGACGATCTGGTGGCCCTGCTACGCAGCCGCGATATCGCCGTCTACTGGGTCGGCCTGCCGAAGATGAAGCGCGAGAGCTTCGACGCCAAGATGACCCTGATCAACGATGTGGTCTCGGCGCACATGAAGGCGCTGAACGTGCCCTATATCTCGACCGTCGCCCTGACCTCGGACGATACCGGCGACTATGACGCCTATCTGACCGCCCACGACAGCGGCCGACGCCAGCTGATGCGGGCCAACGACGGCATCCACATGTCGATGGCCGGCTATCTGCGGATCAGCGAGCCGGTGGTCGAGCGGCTGCGAGCCGACGCCGGTCTGGCCTCGCCGCAGGCGGCGGCTCCTGCTCAAGCCAGCGCGGGCGGCGCCGGGGCGTGATCCGCGGGCTGGTTCTGGCTTCGGTGCTGTCAGCCGCCGCGTTCGGCGCGGTTCCTGGCTTTGCCGTGGCCCAGGAACGGCCGTGGACGCCCCTGCCGTCGCCGCCGAGCCGGTCCTGTCCCGACGGCCTGTGCCAGGCGCGCGAGCTGACCCCTCTGTTCCGTGCCCTCGACGGACGTTGGGGTGGGGTGGTGCGCATCGTCCAGTTCGGCGACAGCCATACGGCCGGGCGGCTGATTACCGGGGCTCTGGAAACCCGGCTGAAGGCCCGTTTTCCGGCGCGTGACATCCGCATCGAACCGATCGGGGTGGTCGGGGTGACCCTGACCGATCTGGCCAACCATCCGCTGCCGGTGCTGGACGCGCCCGTCGACCTGATCGTGCTGGAGTACGGGGTCAATGAGGGCTTCGACGATACGCTCGACGCCGTCGCCTATGAGCGGCTGCTGCGGTCGGAGATCATGCGTCTGCGCGCCGAGGCGCCGCGCGCGGCCCTGCTGATCATGGGTGCGCCCGAGGCCCAGCGCGGGGAGGGCGGGGGAAGCTGTCCCGGCGACGCCGAGGCCCGCTGGCGGTCTCCGGCCATGCTGGCGGTGGTGCGCGACGTCCAGCAGCGCGTCGCGGCCAGTCTGAACGTCGCCTACTGGGACTGGCGCGGCCGGATGGGCGGCGACTGTTCGGCCTTCCGCCTGACCCAGCCCGGCGCGAACGGCGAGGACCCGATGATGCGCGGGGACCATGTGCACTTCACCCAGGCCGGGGCCGACTGGATCGGCGGCCTTCTGTATGAGGATCTGATGACGGCTGGACGGCAGTGGTACAGGCAGTCCAGGCAAGATGGCGGGGGCGCGCGCTAGATGCTGTTCCCGACCCTCGCCTTCGGCGTCTTCTTCCTGTTCGTCTATTTCGCCTCCTGGTCGCTGGACCGGGAGAACGGACGCCGCAAACTGTTCCTGCTGCTGGCCAGCTGGTTCTTCTACGCCCAGTGGGACTGGCGGTTCGTCGGCCTGCTGATCGGCTCGGCGGTGATGAACTGGGCCGTGGCGGCGATGATCGCGCGCAAGCCCGTCGACGGCGAGGGCCGACGCATCGGCACGGCCTGGCTGGTCGGGCTGGGCGTCGCGGCCAATCTGCTGATCCTCGGCTTCTTCAAATACTACGGCTTCTTCGCCGTGCAGATGGGCGAGTTGCTGACCCGGTTTGGCTGGGAGCGGGACCTGCCCCTGCTGCAGGTGGTCCTGCCGGTGGGGATCAGCTTCTTCACCTTCCAGGGCATCAGCTATGTCGTCGATGTGAACCGGGGCCGGACGCCGGCGGCGAAGTCGCTGCTCGACGTCATGCTGCTGATGAGCTTCTTCCCGCATCTGGTCGCCGGGCCGATCGTGCGGGCCTCGGACCTGCTGCCCCAGTTCGACCGGGTGCCGCGCCTGACCAAGGAGATGGCGATCCACGGCCTGCTGCTGATCGCCTGGGGCCTGTTCAAGAAGACGGTGATCGCGTCCGAGCTGTCGATCCGGCTGGTCGATCCGGTCTTCTTCGATCCCTCGGCCCATTCGGGGCTGGATATCGCGGCCGCCGTCTATGGCTATGCGGTCCAGATCTATTGCGACTTCTCGGCCTATTCGGACATGGCGATCGGGATCGCGGCCCTGCTGGGCTATTCCTTCCCGCGAAACTTCGACCAGCCGTACCGGGCGAACTCGATGCAGTCCTTCTGGCGGCGCTGGCACATCAGCCTGTCGAGCTGGCTGAGGGACTATCTCTATGTGCCGCTGGGCGGGGGCCGGAAGGGCCTGATCATGTCCTGCGTCAACGTCATGATCACCATGCTGCTGGGCGGGCTGTGGCACGGGGCGGCCTGGACCTTCGTGGCCTGGGGCGGGCTGCACGGCGCGGCCCAGGTGGTCGAGCGGCTGGGGCGTTCGGTGTTCGGCGAGAGGAAGGTCGTGCCGCATTGGCTTGGCGTGCTGATCACCTTCCACATCGTCTGTCTGGGCTGGATCCTGTTCCGGGCCGAGAGCTTCGGCATGGCGATGGATGTGCTGGAAGGGTTGGGCCGCGCCGGGCCGGTGCTGCTGACCACCCCCTTCCTGCTGCTGCTGATCGTCGGCGGTCTGGCCATGCACTGGCTGCCGCCGCGGATGATCGAGGGCGTCGCCGAGCGGCTGAAGCCTGCGCCGGCCCTGACGGTCGCGGTGCTGATCGGGGTGGCGATCCTGCTGGTCGAGGCGGTGCGGCCGGACGGCGTCGCCCCCTTCATCTATTTCCAGTTCTGAGGGAGGTTCGAGAGCGATGACCGATCATCCTGAAGACCCGCCCGTCGAGCCGTTCCCGGCCGCGTCGCCGTTTCCGCCGCTGGAGGGGGAGGCGCCGGCCGATCCCCCCAGCGACTGGATCGAGACGGCGAACGCGCACGACCTGCCGACGCGTCATCCGCTGGTTCCCGAGCCTCTCGCGGCGCTGGGCCGGTTCGCCTTCCCGCCCGGACCGCCGCCGGACGAGGAGGGGGTCGCCGCGCGCGACCGGCGCTGGACCAGCCATGTGATCCTGCTGGTGACCGTCTTCCTGCTGGTCTTCAACGCCGCCTCGATCCAGAACTGGTCGCGGCAGCAGGCGCCGGGCTGGGTGACCTCGACCGTACAGCAGCTGTCCGACGTCTGGTGCGCCCAGATCGCCCAGCTGGGCGCCGACCAGCCGCGCCAGACGGTCCGCGACGCCTATGAAGGCCTCCACGCCCTGCGCTTCCCCGGCCAGACGCCGGCGCGGAAGGGCGAGGACTGATCACTCGCCGGTTGGGCTAGCCGACTGGACAGAGACCGGCGTTTGCTGGACTGTCCGTGGCGAAGAGACCGGCCGGGGGGCTGACCATGACCATCGACAGACGTCAGGCGCTCGCGGGGGCCGGGGCTGCTTTTGCCGCCGGCAGCACGCTTCTTGGCGCCATGCCCGCCTGGGCCCAGACCGGACGGGTGCGCAAGGGGGCCTCGACCCTGTCGCCGAACTCGGACGATCTGGTCGCCTTCCGCGATGGCGTGGCGGCGATGAAGCGGCGGACCGACAACCGCTCGTGGGCGCGCCAGACCCGGCTGCACCGCGAGAAGGCCCAGCACGGCAGCGGCCTGTTCCTGCCCTGGCACCGGCTGGAACTGGCGCATCTGGAGCGGATCATCGCGCGGCTGACCGGCCATACGACCTTCGCCCTGCCTTACTGGGACTGGCAGGAGGACCGTTTCCTGCCCAGCTGGGTGACGACGCCGGGTTCGCCGCTGTACGAGCGTCAGCGCGGCCCCAACGCCAACACCATGGACTTCGCCAAGGCGCGCTGGGCGACGTCGCGCAATGTGGCCCGGCTGGCGTCGGACAGCTTCGAGGTCTTCGCCGGCCTGCCGCGTTCGGCCGGGGCGGTCGAGGCCTATGGCCACAACCATANNGACCGAGACGGCGGCGGCGGACGCGGTCTTCTGGCTGCACCATTGCAATATCGACCGGGTCTGGGCGACCTGGCACAGTCTGGCCAAGCCGGTGTACCCCACAGACTGGGGCAAGGTTCCGCTGACCGGCTATATCGGGGCGAACGGCGAGGACACGGGGACCTGGACGCCCGGCGCGATCGTCGAGACCCGTTCACTCGGCTACAGCTACGACCGGCTCTATCCCTTCCCGGTGTTCAATGTGGCCAGCAACGGGCCGGAGGGGGCGACGCGGCAGGAGCCGATCGGCCAGACCTCGGTGACCCTGAAGGCCCGCTGCGAGCCCGGCCAGACGAAGATGTCGGTGACGATCCCTGCGGACATCGCGACCCGGCTGCGCGCCGCCGACGATACGCTGCTGATCTCGGGCGTGGGTCAGGCGACCTACAAGCGCGATGAGCGGCTGCTGGACCGGTGTCTGAACATCGACATCCTGGCGGGGGAGCGGAAGCTGGCGCTCGGCTCGTCGCCGACCTTCGTCCATGTGGGGCCGATGGGCGGCATGGATCATTCGATGCCCGGCATGGTCCACGACCATACGACCGGCGACGACTATGGCGTCAGTTTCCAGTTCGGGACGGAGATTCTGAACCTGCTGGCGCGCGATGCGGGGCCGGTGGTGGTCACCGTCGACGCCGAGGACCTGACGCCGACGGTCCAGCGGGCCAATACGGAAGGGCTGTCGCTGGAGGTCGTGCTGACCCTGACCGAGACCCGCTGGGTATGAACCTGTTCCGCCGGATCACGGCCCTGATGGCCATCGGCCTGCTGGCCGGGTGCGCGACCCAGGTCGCCCCGCCGCCTCCACCGCCACCCCCGCCGCCTCCGCCTCCGCCGCCCATGATCGTCATGGCCGCGCCGCCGCCGCAGAGCGACACCTGGGACGGCGGGATCGTGCCCATGTGTTTCGAGGCGCCCCAGGCCGAGGACGACTGGGCGCGCGAACAGGTCCGGTCGGCCGCGGCGACCTGGGAAGGCGCCGCCGACGTCCACTTCCACATCGCCGACGACTGCGCCACGGGTTCGGACGGCGGTCGGGCCGTGCCGATCCGCATCGTCCACGACCCGGAGATGTTCGCCTCGTCCAGCCACCTGGGCCGCAGCCTGCTGAACGGCGGGGAGATCACGCTCAACGCCGAATATCTGGTCACCAACCGGCTGTGCGGACCGCGGGGGACGCTGGGCGAGTTCAAATGCTTCTACGCCGACGCCCTGCATGAGTTGGGGCATGCGCTCGGCTTTTCGCACGACCACGTCAGCGCGACCGCGCCCAACTGCCTGGCCCGGACCACGACGCCCGAGGCCGTCAATGCGTCCGAGAGCTATTACGACCCCAACTCGATCATGAACTACTGCAACGCCAAGCGGTGGGAAGGGAAGCTCAGCGAAGCCGACCGCTGCTCGGTGGCCTCGGCCTATGGGCCGTTGACCGGCGACCGGCCGACGCGGGCCCAGTGCTATGCCATGGTCGGCGCCGTGCCGACGACACAGGAGCCATAAGGGGCAGGAGCGGTAAGAGACAGGGAAGTGGCCGACGCATTGCAGGGCTGAAACAGAGCCTTTCGCGAGTGTGTCAAAATGACTGTTCGAGCCACGCCTTTCGAAGTCGAGATCGTCCGGCCCTCCATGCTGAGGGTCGCCGACACCGCCGCCTGGTCGGCGATCCAGCGATCGCATCCGGCCTTCCGCAGTCCGCTGCTCAGCCCCCATTTCGCCCGCGCCGTGGGCAAGGTCCGCGACGACGCCCGGGTGGCCATGGTCAGCCGGAGCGGGGAGAGGGTCGCTTTCTTCGGCTTCCACCAGCGTCCGGGCGGCTTCGGCCGGCCCCTCGGCGCCCCGTTCAGCGACTATCACGGCGTGGTCTCGACCGCCGATACGGGGCTGAAGCCCGGCCAGATCATCGCGCTGGCGGGTCTCAAGGCCTTCCGCCACAACGGCCTGATCGACCCGCACGGCCTGTTCCCGGCGACCGAGGACGGTGTCGAGGCCTTCGCCATCGAGCTGACCCAGTCGCCGGACGACTATCTGGAGGCCGTCCGCGCGGCGAGCCCGAAGAAGTTCAAGAACTGGCGCCGTCTGGCCCACCGTCTGGCCGAGGTCGGGCCGCTGACGATCCGCGCTGACACCTCGCAAGAGGCCTTCGACGCCGTCATGGAATGGAAGAGCGCCCAGTTCCTGCGCACCGGGGTCCAGGACGTGCTGCGCCCGCAATGGGCGACCGATCTGATGCAGTCCCTGTTCGAGACGCGCACGGGACCGATGACCGGCCTGCTGCTGTCCCTCTATGCCGGTGACACCCTCGTGGGCGGCCATTTCGGGGTGCGCGAGGGCGGGGTCTACCACCCGTGGATCGCCTCGATGTCGCCGGAGATGGCGGCCTTCTCGCCCGGCCAGACCTTCATCGATCAGGCCATCCGCGCCATGCCGGAGCTGGGGCTGGAGGTCTATGACCTCGGCTGCGGCCATGATCACTATAAACGCCCCTTCGCCCCGGCGATCAGCCTGGTCGGATCGGGCTTCCACTCCGCGCCCGGCGGGACTTTCAAGCGCGCCGAAGAGGCCGCCTGGACCTTGGGCCCGCTCGGCCGGTCCTCGGCGGTCGACAAGGTGCGCCGCCGTCTGGACCATATCGCCACCGCCGATCCGTCCATGCGTGGCCGGGTTCAGGGGCTGATGGAGGCCGTCGTCGCCACGCGTCGCCGCTCGCTGGGCTCGACCTCCGGGGCCGGCGAATGAGCATCATCACCGACTGGACCGCCGAAAAGGCCGCCCAGCTGACGAAGGCCAACCTCGGCTTCGACCACGGCCTGCACGAACGGCCGATGTTCAATGACGAGGGGCTGATCTCTCTGCTGGACCGCTATCCGCGCGACAAGCTGGGCGTCTTCACCATGGGCCACGACCCGGTCGACTGGCAGAGCTGGCGGCGGGGTTCGGCGGGCGATCTGTCGGGCGAGGAACTGCTGCGCGCGGCGCAGGAGGGCCGCATCTGGCTGAACCTGCGCCACGCCAACGACTATCTGCCGGAATACGCCGCGCTGGAGGAGGAGATCTTCGCCGAGAAGCGCGCCCATGCCGGGATCAAGACCTTCAAGCGCGATCTGGGGATGCTGATCTCCTCGGCCAACGCCCAGGTCTTCTACCATCTCGACGTGCCCCTGGTGTCGTTGTGGCAGCTGCGCGGCCAGAAGAAGGTCTGGGTCTATCCGGTCGCCGAACCCTGCGTCGGGGCGGAGCAACTGGAACGCGTCGTCCTGAAGGAAACCGCCGAACAGCTGGAGTTCCGTCTCGACATGGACGCCGAGGCCGAGGTCTTCGACCTGACGCCCGGCAAGATGGTCACCTGGCGCCAGAACGCCCCGCACCGGATCGAGAACGGCCCGATGCTGAACGTCTCGCTGAGCGTGGAATTCATGACCCCTGCGGCCCTGATGCGCGCCAACGTCCTGTACGCCAACGGGGTGATGAGGAAGGCCGGCGCCCGCCCGCGCGTGCAACAGGCGCCGCATCCGACCGCCCTTGCCAAGATCGCCTTCGCTCGCGCCGCCAAGATGTCGGGGATGACCAGGACCTTCGAACGCAGCCTGCCGGAGACGTTCAGGTTGGATGACGGCCGTCGCCTGTCGGCGTGAGACGGTTTCGCGAATAATTCTCTATCCATAAGATAGGATATTTCCGTGGCCGCCTTCAGGCGGTCGCGCCATGCTGGGGCATGGTTGAGCGCTGTCCCCCGAAGCCCAAGGTCTCCATCGCCTCGCGAGGCGGGCGGTGACCGCCCCGCGCATCGCCGTGATCGGGGCGGGCTTCAGCGGCCTGCTGACCACCGTCCATCTGTCCCGAAAACTGCCAGACGCCGAACTCTGGCTGATAGAGAAGGCGCCGCGGTTCGGGGAGGGAGCGGCCTATGGCACCCGTGAAGCGGACCATGTGCTGAACGTCCGCCTTGGCAATATGAGCGCCTTTCCAGACGATCCGGACCACCTGTCGCGCTGGCTGGCGACCCAGCCGCACTGGTCGGCCCAGGGCGCCTTCATCACGCGTGGCGACTATGGCCGGTATCTGCGCGCCATCCTGTCGGAGACGCTGGGCCAGTCGAGATCGCGGCTGAAGCTGGTGCATGACGAGAGCACGGTGCTGGCCCGCGAAGGCGGTGGCTGGCGCATCGGCTTCGCCTCGGGCGACCGGCTGGACGTCGATGTCGTGGTCCTGGCGCTGGGCAATCTGGAGCCCGCCGATCCGCCCGGGCTGGACCCGACCGTGGTCGAGGCGGGCCGTTATGTCGCCGATCCCTGGCGGGGGGCGGCGGCGCTGGACGGCGATGTTCGCCGTGTCCTGCTGATCGGCTCCAGCCTGACCATGGTCGATGTGGTTCTGTCGCACGCCCGCACGGGAAGGCGCTTCTTTGCCCTGTCGCGGCGAGGCTTCACGCCCCGGGCGCACAAGGCGGCCGATCTGGCCGTCGGCTCGCGGCCCTATTCCGGGTCGCCCGGCGTGGTGCTGAGGCGGGCGCGGGAGGCGGCCCTGACCTCGGACTGGCGGGCGGTGACCGACGACCTGAGGCGTTCGGCCCGGTTCCTGTGGCGGTCATGGACCCGGGCCCAACGCGGGCGGTTCCTGAGGCACCTGCGGCCGATCTGGGAGGTGCACCGGCACCGGCTGGCGCCGGGTGTCGCGGGACGGGTCGAAGCCATGGTCGCGGCGGGGGAACTGTCGATCGACGCGGGCCGTATCGTCCGGATCGAACCGGCGGAGGACAAGGTTCTGGTCACCTGGCGGCCGCGCGGCTGGACCCGCACCACGACGAGGAAGGTGGATGCGGTGGTCAACTGCACCGGGCCGCTGGCCGATGTGGCGGGCAGCCGGATTCCGCTGATCCGTGGGCTGGTCGAGGGGGGTCTGGCGCGGGGCGATCCGGACGGACTGGGGCTGGACGTCGATGACGACTGCCGGGTGCGCGACATCGACGGGGCGGCCCAGGATGAGCTCTACGCCGTCGGGCCGATGACGCGCGGCGCCTTCTGGGAGGTGACCTCCGTGCCCGATATCCGGCTTCAGGCCGCAGAGGTCGCCGAGGTGATTTCCTGGACGGTGGGCTGAGCGCCCGACTTCAGGATGCCGGCGGCGTGCCGTTCAGAGAGCGGGTCAGGCTGCGGGCCTGGCTCTGGTCAGATGTCGGCGCGGGCGGCGGGGCCGGGACCGGCGTCGGGCTGGCGACAAAGGCGGGCTGGGCCGGGGCTTCGATGGCCGGGGTTTCGGCTTTTGGAGTCTCGAGGACCGGCGCCGTCGCGGCCGGAGCAGGTTGGGCCGGAGCAGATTGGGCCGGAGCAGATTGGGCCGGACGGGCGGCGGGCGTGGTGCGGCGCGTCGGCGCACTCGTCTCGGGCGCTCTGGACGGCTCGGCGACTGGCCGGGCGGCGACGGGTGCGACCGGACCCGGTGCGGGCGGCGGGGTCTCGACGGGCGCGGGTTCGGGAGCAGGTTCGGGCGCACGGACGGCCGGGGCGGCTTCACCCTCGGGTCCACTGGCCGTCTGGGATTCCAGCTGCGGGCGGTCCTGATCGCGGGCGACGATGTTACCGACCGGTGGCGGCAGATAGATCAGCTGACGCGGCGCAGGCGGGTTCTCGGGGACCTGATCGGCGGGCAGGGGATCGGGGGCGTCGCCGGTGCGGTAGTTCAGCCCGATCAGCTGGTCCATGACCGTCAGGTCGCCGATGCCGGTCTGCGACAGGCAGATCTTGTTGACGTAATAGGCCTTGCCGAAACGGACGAAGACCCAGGACTTGCTCAGGCCGTCGAAGCGCGGACCCGCGCCGTCGGCCCCGCCCCAGCTGAAGCGATCGACCACGCGGGTGTCGCCCGACCCCTCGCGCGTGCGTTCGCCGGTGCGGACCAGATCGGGGTGGTCGCGTTTGATGGTCTCGAACTCGGCGGTCGCCAGCTCGGGGTTCAGGGCGTTGGCCTGATCCTGGGTCAGGGGGCGTTCGACTGCGCGGAAGGTGAGCGAACAGGAGGCGGCGTTAGGCGCGTTCAGGGCCCAGGCGTCGATATAGGTGGCGCGGACCCGGGACTGGAACGGGTCGAAATTCAGGACGCTGAGGCCGTATTGATCGCTGCCGTCGATGGTGGCGACGCCGCCGTAGAAGGAGACGCCGTTGCCGTCGCGCCGTTCGATCTCGGGGACCTTGGGCCAGGTCACGCCGGCGGCGACGGGGCGGCTGAGGGTCGGCGCGATCAGGGTTCCGGTCGAGCGGGGCGGCGGGGGCGGCAGGGCGGCCGTCTGCGGCGCCGGCTGGGCAAGGGCAGGGGTCATCACGCCCGCGAGAACGGCGACGGCCGCTCCGGAGGCCAAGCCCCTGAAAATGCGATCAAACCCCAGCATGTTGTCTTTCCCCTAGGGGACGCGACCGCCGTTCGGCAACCGCCTTCCCGCGCCGGGTGAGGGACAGGGTTAAGAAAGCCGGGGACCGTTGCGGATTTGACCGGGTCCGGCGACCCGGTTCCTACGTGACCTGGCGCTTGGCCAGCTTGCGGGCGAGGGTGCGGCGGTGCATGCCGAGGCGACGGGCGGCCTCCGAGATGTTGAAGCCGGTGTCGGCGAGGGTCTCGTGGATCCGCTCCCACTCCAGGGTCTTGATCGAGGTGGGGCGGGCGCTGAGGGCCATGTCGGGATCTCCCTCGACCTTGCCGAAGGCGGCCTCGATGTCGTCGGTGCTGGACGGCTTGGCGAGATAGTGAGAGGC
>DBBK01000146.1:590-17623 GCA_002292165.1 Brevundimonas sp. UBA986 | reverse complement strand
CCTGCTGGGCGTGGTCAAGGACGATCCTCGCACCCGCGAGGAGTTCCTGCGCCTGACGCGCTGATCGGATTCTGATGGTGGACATCGGCTGGAGCCCCGCCGAGCTGGAGCGCCTGCCTGACGATGGCGAGGCCCTGCACCGGCTCGCCGTGCTCTCGGCCATCGGCCTGGGGACGCCGCACGATCCGCCGCTGGCGTTGGAGCGTTTGCGCCGCGCCGCCGACCGGGGATACGCCGTCGCCGCCGCCAGCCTCAGTCTGCTCGAGGCCGAACCGGGCGGGCTTGAGGCCTGGTTCCGCCCGCCGGCGCCGCGCCGGGTCTCGGAACACCCGACGGTGTTTCTGGCCGACGGCTTCGTCTCTCCCGCCGTCTGCGACTGGATCCGCGGCCGCGCCGCGCCCCATCTGACGCCGGCGGAGGTCTACGATCCCGTGTCCGGCGCGGGACGGCCCGCCCCGATCCGGACCAACACTGCCTTCGTCTTCGATCTGGCCGCGACCGACCTGGTGCTGGTGCTGGTGCGCGAGCGGTTCGCCCGACTGGCGGGCCTGCCCGTCCCCGGTCTCGAGCCCTGCCAGGTGCTGCGCTACACGCCCGGTCAGAAGTTCGACTGGCATTTCGACTTCCTCGATCCGGTCGTCTCCGGTCACCGCGACGACCTGACCCGCTCGGGCCAAAGGATCGCCACGGGCCTGATCTGGCTGAACGACGACTATGAGGGCGGCGAAACGGCCTTCGAAAGCGGCGACCAACGCTTCCGGGGCCGAAAGGGCGACGCCATACTCTGGGCCAATGTCACGCCCGACGGCGCGCCCGATCCCCTGACCCGCCACGCCGGCCTGCCCCCGATTTCGGGCGAGAAATGGATCCTGTCGCAGTGGATGCGGCCCAGAGCGCCCACTCGGGGTTAGGTCCGACCTCTCCGCAACCGCGGCTGTAGCCGATGGTCCGCTCCTTGCCCGGAGAGGCTCGAAGGAGCCTTTTGCGATGGCCTGGACCGCGATTTCGACCCGAAACGAGACACCGCCCATCTCCCGCGGCGGCTGGCTGGACGCCCTGCGTTTCATTGTGGCCAGCCTGATCATCCTGCACCACTTCCAGGCTGCGGGCCCGGCGCCCCTCGCCCATCTGATCAATCCGATCTTCGAGCGCGGCGGCTTCCTGCTGACCAACTTCTTCCTGATCGATTCCGGCTATGTGCTGATGCGGGTCTACGGCGCCGCCGTGAACGCTGGTCGGATGTCGCCGGGCGACTTCTTCCTGAAGCGGTTCCTGCGCGTGGTTCCGGCCCATCTGCTGGTCGGCCTGTCGCTGGTCACCCTCGTCCTCGTCGCCACGGCCGTCGGTATGCCGCCGCGCAATCCGGAATGGTTCCGCTGGGACCAGCTGCCGGCCCAGCTGACCCTGACCCAGGCCTTCGGCATCCATGGCGGCCTCGGCTGGAACGCGCCCAGCTGGTCGGTCTCGGCCCTGATCGGCTGCTACCTGGCGTTCCCCTGGATCCTGAAAGGGATGAGGCGTCTGGGCCCGTGGACGGCTCTGGCGGGCGTCACGGTCCTGTATCTGCTGTTCAACCAGGCGACCTGGGCCCTGTTCGGCTATCCGGTCTATCAGATGCCGATGATGTACGGCTTCTGGCGCGCCCTGCCCCTGTTCATCCTCGGCATGGGTCTGGCCCAGTTCACCGAGCGGGTCTGGATCGCGCCGAAGCTGGCCGCCGTGGTCGGGATCACCTCCGCCGTCGCCTTCTTCGTGCTGGAGCTGTTCGACAAACACGCCCTGATCGCCCTGGTCCTGATCTCCCTGATCATCCTGTCCGCCGGCGCCGTGCCGGTGCCCCGCCCGTCGAAGCTGGTGGAGCGGGCCTCGGTCATGTCCTTCTCGATGTTCATCACCAATGAGGTGACCCGCATCGCCTGGTTCGGAGTCGCCAACGCCCTGATCGCCCGGTTCGCCCTGTCGGTCGCGGTGCAATGGCTGCTGTTCGCCGGCGGGATCGGCGCGGCCTTCGCTGTCGCCTTCCTGTTCCATACGGTCATCGATCAGCCGATGCAGACCCGGATCAAGGGATGGTTGAAGAGGCGCAAAACCTGCCGCGCCGCGGTTGCGCCGACGCCCGCCGGAGCGCTCAAAACGCCCTAAAGTTATAGGTTTTACGGACTGTACGGAGGCGAAAAGTAGCTGGCGCGTAAACCAATCGCGGGCAGGATGGGACCAGTCTCATCCGTTCCCCCGAGCGCGCGCCATGCCTACCGAAATCGAACGCCTCGCCGAACTGCGCACCTTCAATGTGGTGGGCGCCCCCGCAAATCCGGTGCTGGACTCCGCCGCGCGCCTCGCGGCACGCCTGTTCGAATGCCCGATCACGGCCGTGACCCTGATCGACGAGGACACCCAGTGGCTGGCCGCCCGCACGGGCCTCGACGTCTGCTCGACCTCGCGCGAGGACGCCTTCTGCGCCGTGACCATCCAGCGCCCGCCGCGCGGCATCATGGTGGTCGAGGACGCCGCCGCCGATCCCCGCTTCAGGGACAACGCCCTGGTCACCGGCGATCCGCACATCCGCTTCTATGCGGGGGCGGCCCTGACCACCTCGGACGGGTTCAACCTGGGCGCCCTGTGCGTCATCGACACCGTGCCGCGCCGTCGCCCGTCGGACCAGGCCCTGGCCGACCTGCGGGGCCTCGCCGACCTGGCCGTCGCCGAGCTGGAGCGGCTGCGAGCCGAACACCTGCTGAAGGAACGCGAACAGGTTCTGTATATGGCCGAGGCCATGAGCGGCGTCGGCCACTGGAAATGCGATCTGAAGACCGGCGCGCTCGTCTGGTCGGACGAGGTCTACGCCATCTGCGGCCTGGACCGCGCGACCTTCAAGCCGATGCTGGGGCGGTCGATCCACCTCTATGACGCCGACGACCAGCAAATCCTGACCGCCGCCATCGAGGCCTCCACCCTGGGCAAGGGTCCCTTCCATCTGGAGCTGGGCCTGAACCGGCCGGACGGCGAGAAGCGCCGCGTCCTGGCCAAGGGCGACTGCCAGTTCGACCACGACGGTCGCCCGGTCAGCCTGTTCGGCGTCTTCCAGGACGTGACCGATCAGCGCGCCGCCATCGTCGCCGCCGAACAGGCCGCCGCGGTCAAATCCGAGTTCCTGGCCAATATGAGCCACGAGCTGCGCACGCCCCTGACCAGCATTGTCGGCTTCACCGATCTGGCCGCCGGCCAACCCGACCTGTCGCCCCAGATGCGCGACTATGTCCGCCGCATCGACAACGCCGGCCGCGCCCTGCTCTGCACCGTCAATGACATCCTGGACTTCTCAAAGCTGGAGGCCGGCCAGGTCGCCATCCGGCCCGAGCCGAGCGATCTGGAAGACCTGTGCCGTTCGACGCTGGAACTGTTCGCACCCCAGGCAGGGGCCAAGGATCTGCAGCTGGAATTCCGCATGGGCTCGGTTTCCTCGGCCCTGGTTCCGAACCTGATGATCGACCCGGACCGGGTGCGCCAGATCCTGCTCAACCTGATCGGCAATGCGGTGAAGTTCACGGCGGCCGGATCGGTCAAGGTCGTCGCCGCCTGGGATCCGCGCACGGAACGGCTGGGCGTCTCGGTCGCCGACACAGGCGCCGGCATCCCCGCCGAAAAGCTGGACCTGCTGTTCCAGCGCTTCTCCCAGATCGACGGCTCGGCCACGCGTGGCGCGGGCGGCACGGGCCTGGGCCTGGCCATCTGCAAGGGCCTGTGCGAGGCCATGGGCGGAACCGTGGGCGCCGACAGCATCGAGGGCCGCGGCAGCCGCTTCTGGTTCGAGATCGAGGCCCCGGCCGCCAGCGCCGCGCTCGAGATCGCCGCTCCCGTTTCCGTCACCCCTGTCTCGGCCCTGTCCGGCACGCGCGTCCTGGTCGCCGACGACCATCCGGCCAATCGTGAACTGGCGCGCCTGTTCCTGAGCGGGCTGGGCGCCGAAGTGGTCGAGGTCGTGGACGGCGCCGAGGCGGTCGAACGTCTGGCCGCCGAAACCTTCGACCTGGTCCTGATGGATCTGCGCATGCCGCGTCTGGACGGCCGCGAGGCCCTGAAGGCGGTGCGCGCCGACATCCCCTCGGCCAAGGACACCCCGATCCTCGCCTATACGGCCGACGGCGACGGCGACGCGCCGCTGCTGATGGCCTCGGGCTTCGCGGGCGTGGTGGCCAAGCCGCTCGTCGCGGCCGACTTCCTGCGGACGGTCACCCGCGCCCTCTACGGCGCGGCGATGAAGTCGGCGGCCTAGACTACGGCGGCCTAACCTCCGGCGCGGGCCTGGGTCATATCGTCGAGCCACAGCAGGCCCGGGTCGTCCAGCACGGCCCGGACCCTGGCCAGCAGGGTCGCCGCCCGGATCGGCTTGACCAGATAGCCGCGCGCGCCCAGCCGCCGGGCCGTGACGATGTCCTCGGTCAGGTCGGACGCGGTCAGGAACAGCACCGGTACATCGGCCCAGGCCTCCACCGACCGGATACGCCGCAGCGACTCCAGCCCGTCCATGACCGGCATATGCAGATCCATGAGCACCATCGCCGGCGGGGCATAGGCCAGACGGGTCAGCACCGCCGCCCCATCCGCCGCCTCGACCACCTCATACCCCGCTCCCGTGAGGACGGCGGACAGGAAGTCACGGACGTCCGCCTGGTCTTCGGCGATCAGAATTTGCTGGGTCACGGCGGGGCTCAAATGGACAACGCCCCGGGGAGGCGTCGGGCGCGTAGCCAGCGTGCGGCCGTTCGCCGACCGGCGCAACCCGGCCTTAAGTACCGCTGTTGAGGTGCAGGATGTTGCCGTCCGGGTCCTTGAGCCAGACCATGCGGAAGTCACCCGCGTGGTGGATGCCGCCCGAGAAGGTGACGTCCGGCATGTCGTAGTGTTCGAACACCACGCCCTTCGCCGCCAGATCCGCGACGATGGCTTCCAGATCGTCGCCCACGCCCCAGACCACGGCGTTGGCCTGGTTGCTGCCCGCGAATTCGGAGACATAGACGCCCATCCGGGTCGCCCCGGTCCGGAACATCACGACCTGATCGCCTTCTTCCCGATCGACCTCCAGCCCGAGCGTCGTCCCATAGAAGGCCCGCGCCCGCGTCAGATCCTTCACCGCGACGATGGCCGACGAGGCCTTGTCCTTCAGCATGGCGATCTCCCTGTTTCGGAAGAGCCAGCGTCCGGAGCGGTGATCAGGTTCCGCCGGCCGATCAGGCCTGAACGGCCTCGTGGATCGTCTTCAGGGTCTTGAGCAGGCCGTGGGAGGCCGTCAGGGGCAGACAGCTCGGCCCGTCGCACAGGGCCTTGTCCGGATCCGGGTGGAACTCCAGGAAGACGCCGTCGGCGCCGGCGGCGACGGCCGCCTTGGCGATGATCGAGACGCCCTCGCGGCGCCCGCCGGTCGAACCGCCGCTGGTGCGCGGATCGGCGCCCGGCAGCTGGACGGCGTGGGTGGCGTCGATAGTCACCGGCACGCCCAGCTTCTGCATCTGGCCGATGCCCAGCATGTCGACGACAAGGTTGTTATAGCCGAAGGACACACCGCGCTCGCACATGACGATGTCGAGTTCGGGCGCCGCCTCGCGGGCCTTCTTGATGATGTTGGCGCTGTCCCACGGGGCCAGGAACTGACCCTTCTTGACGTGCATCCAGCCACCGGCGGCGGCCGTGGCCCGGGCCGCGGCGACGACCAGATCGGTCTGGCGACACAGGAAGGCGGGGATCTGGACCAGTTCGGCGACAGCGGCGATGCGCTCGGCCTGATCGACCTCGTGGATGTCCGTGCAGATCGGCACGTTCAGCTCGGCCTTGATGATCTCGAGCTGCTTCAGCCCCTCGTCGATCCCGGGGCCGCGGTAGGAGGTGATCGACGACCGGTTGGCCTTGTCGAAGCTGGCCTTGAAGACATAGGGCAGGCCCAGGTCCTCACAGTTGGCCTTCAGCTCACGCCCGACGGCCAGGGCCATATCGAGGTTTTCGAGCACATTGACGCCGGCGATGACGACGAGCGGTTGGCCGGCCCCGAGGGCGAGGTTCCAGCGTTTGAGATGAATCACGGACATGGCGGCCTATATAGGCCGTCAGATCGGCATGCGCATTATTTCCTGATAGGCCTGAATCACCTGGTCGCGGACGGCGATGACGGTTTCCAGAGAGGCCTCGGCGCTGGACACCGAGGTGACCACGTCGATCATGTTTCCCTGCCCCTGGATGGCGCCGGTCATCTGGGTCTCGGCGGCCCGGGTCTGTTTGGTCATGTCGCCCATGACGTTCTGCAGCATCTCGCCGAAGCCGGGCGCGGAGGGCGCCGCCGCTCCGCCCGTAGGCATTCCGCCGCCCTGCACCGCCGCATAGGCCTTCGCCGCCGCCAAGGGATTCATCGGCTAGCTCCTATCGCTTCAGGATGTCGAGGGTGCGGCTGTCCATCGACCGCGCCGTCTCGATGACGTTCAGATTGGCTTCGTAGGCGCGCTGAGCCTCGCGCATGTCCATGGCCTCGACCAGGGTATCGACATTGGGCCGCTTCACATAGCCGTTGGCGTCGGCCGCCGGGTGCGAGGGGTCATAGTCCATGCGGAAATCGCTCTGGTCCGGCCGGACCTCGGCCAGCACCACCCCGGTCGCGCCGTCGACGTTGCGCGCCTCGAAGACCGGAATCTGGCGGCGATAGGGGTTGCCGCCCGGCGTCTCGGACGTCGACTGGGCGTTGGCGATGTTTTCGGCGATGACCCGCATGCGCGACTGCTGGGCGCGAAGCCCGCTCGAGGCCACGGCCATGGCGGTGTTACGGGGCGGAACCGGATCGGGCATGGGCTATTCCTCGTCCTGTCTCAGCCGCCGGGCTTCTTGGCGGCCATGCGCAGCATGGACATGGACTTCTGATACAGGCCGATCGCGGCGTCATAGGCCATGCGGCTCTCGGACATCTTGAGCATCTGCTCTTCCAGCACGACCGAATTGCCGTCCAGCGTCGTCTCGGAATCGGGCGAGGCCTGGGACGAGAAGCGCGCCACGTTCGGCTGGGCCGGTGCGATGTGGGCCGCATTGGTCCGCGCCATCTGCAGCCCCCCGCCCGCTCGCATGGCGGCGGCGAAATCGGCGTTGGCCGGCTGCTGCAGGTCGCGGGCGACGAAACCGGGCGTGGAGGAGTTGGCGATGTTCTGCGCGACCACGCGCTGACGCTCGTCGAGCCAGTTCAGGCGGCCCTTGATCTGGCCCAGCAGCGGAACATCGGTGAAGCCCATCGGGCGGTCTCCTGATCGGATAGGCAGAAAATGCCGCCTGCATGGTTAACGGGGGGTTATTTCAACGGCTCGTTAACCACGATGGTTAAAGAGTCCGCGTCGACCGGCCGCGCGTTCCCGCGGCCCCGGAACCGTCGCCCGCATGAATTTCCTCGATCTCGCCCGCGCCATCTTCGGCCTGGCCTTCGTGCTGGGCCTGATCGGACTCTGCGCCTGGGCTGCGCGCCGCTATGCGCCCCAGCTCATGGCGAAGCTGGGCGCCGAGCGCGGCGAACGCCGCCTTCAGGTCATGGAGACCCTGGTGCTGGATCCGGCCCGGCGGCTGGTTCTGGTCCGGGTCGATGACGAGGAGCGGCTGATCCTGCTGGGCGAGGGCCGCGAACTGATCGAGCCGCGCCAGCCCGCGCCGCGCGCCGTCGAGTCCGAACCGGAGCTCGTCTCGGCTCAAGCCCCTCGCCCCTTCGCCCGCCTGAACCTCTCCGCCCTGAACAAGGGAGGCCCGAAGTGAAGCTGGCTTCCTCGATCTTCACCGTCCCGACCCGCGCCGAGCTGAAGCGCGCGGCCCTGCTGTCGCTGGTCACCACCCTGCTGTGCCTGATCTGGCCTTTGGCCGCCTTCGCCCAGGACGCGGCGGCGGCGGCGAGCACCGGCTCCTCGATCAACGTCGACCTGGGCACCGGCGCCGGCCTGACCGAGCGCGTCGTCCAGCTGGTCGGTCTGATGACCGTCCTGTCGCTGGCGCCGTCCATCGTGATCATGACGACCAGCTTCGTGCGGATCATCGTGGTCCTGTCGCTGCTGCGCACCGCGCTGGGCATGCAGCAGTCGCCGCCAAACGCGGTTCTGGTCTCTCTGGCCCTGTTTCTGAGCGCCATCGTCATGGCTCCGACCTGGCAGGACGCCTATGATTCGGGCATCCGCCCCCTGCTCGATCAGCAGATGGAGCTGCCTCAAGCGTTTGATGCGGCGTCGGAACCTGTGAAAAACTTCATGCTTGCCCAGGTCGACCGCGGGGACCTTTCCCTGTTCACCCGACTGAGCAAGGTGGAGCCCAATACGGAGATGGCCGACCTGCCCCTGCGCGTGGTCACTCCGGCCTTCATGATCAGCGAATTGAAGAAGGCCTTCGAAATCGGATTTCTCCTTTTCGTTCCGTTCCTTGTGATCGATCTGGTGGTCTCCAGCGTGCTCATGTCCATGGGGATGATGATGCTCCCTCCGGTGGTGATTTCCCTGCCGTTCAAGCTCATCTTTTTCGTGCTCGTGGACGGCTGGAGACTGGTCGCCGGAAGCCTCGTGGAGAGCTTCACCCGACATACTGTCGGGGGGTAAACCCCCGCTGTCAGGGCGTTTGCGCGTCAACGGCGCTTGCCAAGCCGCCCCAAAAGCGTGTTGATCCCCCGGTCATCGTCCGGAATCGGGCGAGTTTATGGAAACGACCACATGACCACTCAAGCTGAACTGATCGCCGCTGTCGCCAAGGACGCCGGTGTTTCGCAGGCCGACGCCGGCCGCGTGCTGGAAGCGATCGTCAAGAACATCCATTCGTCGCTGACCGCCGGCGGCGACGTCCGCATCTCGAACCTGGGCGTCTTCGACACCGCCGCCCGCGCCGAGCGCGAAGGCCGCAACCCGGCCACGGGCGCGACCATCAAGATCGCCGCCTCCAAGGCTGTCCGCTTCCGGGTCTCCAAGCCCCTGAAGGACGCGGTCAACAAGTAAGACCGATCTCCACGCCGCATCGCGGCGCGGAATTGCGGGCGGGAGCGGTCAGCCGTTCCCGCCCGTTTGCTTTCTGAAGTCCGACTTCATCGTCTGGACCCACCCGGCGAAGGTGTCGGCGCCGGCGGTCAGGCTGCCGAAGTCGCTGGTCTGCACCGCCCCTTCCATGCCGTCGAAGCCCGACAGGGCGATGCGCATCGCCGCCGCCGACCGGGCCTTGGCGGCGAACGGGATGTAGTTGTGCGACAGCCGCGTCAGGGCCGGCAGATCGTGGCCCAGCGAATAGCCCACGCCCGCGCGGATCACCCGGCTTTCATCGGCGGCGCTCAGCGGCGTCGCCACATCCTTGAACCGGTCGCCCAGCCGCTGCTCATAGATCTTGGCCGCTCCGGCCCAGTCCTGCTGCTTCCAGTAGACCTCGGCCCGGACGTCCAGCCCGTCGGGCGTCGTGTCGCCCTCCAGCAGTTCCAGCGCGTGGTCGTAGCGGCCCAGATCCATCATGGCCCGCGCCTCCAGCGCCCGGCGCTCGGCGGCCATGGCAGTGGGCAGCAGGGTGGTGCGCGAGCTCCACAGGGCCTGAAGCGCCTTCTCCGGCTGGCGATCCATCAGATAGACGGTGGCCAGATCCGTCGCGACCTGGGCCTTGGCGACCCCGTCCAGACGCTCGTCGACCTGGTGCTTGAGCAGTTCGGCGGCCTGGTCCAGCAGATCGACGTCGATCAGGCGGCGCGCCAGACGCCGCACCATCTCGTCGCCGTCGGCCCCGATCGGGGTCAGGTCGCGGAAGTCGTAGAACAGCGCCAGAGCCTGCACCGGCTGCAACCCGTCGGCGGCGCCCTGCAGGAACAGGGCCCGGAAGGTGTTGGACAGGTCGTCCTGGATCTCGCGCGCACCCGGCAGGTCGCTCATCCGCTTGCCGGCGGTGCGCAGCACCTCCAGCGCCTCGCGATAGCGGCCCTGCTTCAGATAGATGTCGCCCAGGGTCCGGATCACGGCCAGTTCGGTCGCGTCGCCGCGCCAGCGCCACTTCAGCTGCTCCAGCTGGGTCGCGGCGGCGTCGGGCGTCATCAGCCCCTTGGCCAGGGAGATCTTGACCACGCCCAGCTTGGCCGGGGTCGCGATGCCGTCCAGGGGCGCGCGGGCGACGGCGGTATAGACGGCCAGGGCCGTATCGCTCTGCCCCTCCAGGTCGAACAGACGAGCCTGCACCAGGCGGGCGACCAACTGGTCCGCCGCCGGGGCGCGCTGGCTGAAACTGAAGGCCAGCAGCGCCTTGGCCGAGGACAGGTCCCCCAGCTCCAGCGCCGCCAGGGCGTGGGCCGCGCCGAACTTGGCCTTCCAGTCATTGGGAAACTGGTCGATGACCGCGGCGCCGGCGGTGAAGGCCAGCCGCGCCCCCGTCCAGTCGCCGCGCTGGGTTGCCACATAGCCCTGCCAGACCCTGGTCGAGGGATCGCCGGCCAGGGCGCCCGAGGCAAAGTCGGCCTCGGCCTCGTCGAAGCGGCCGATGGAGGCGCGCGCGGCGCCGCGCAGGCCGCGCACCTCGGGCTCGCCCTGCAGGCTCGGCGTCTTGGCGATCATGGCGTTGAGCACGCCGATGGCCTCATAGCCCAGGCCCGAGGCGATCAGGAAGCGGGCGAAGGCCAGGCGGTGCTCGATCGGAGTGCGCGGATCGTCGGTGACCTGACCGGTCTCCTGCTCGGCGCCCTCCTGAAGCTCGCGATAGCGGGCCGCGAAGCCCTCCTCGCCGACATCGGCCCAGTCGGCCAGGATCATCGCCGGATAGGCCGCCTTGCGCGGCAGATGCGCGGCCTCGGGTGCGGCGTCGAGGAAGGCCTCGGACGGCGCCGACATGGTCAGGCCCTGCGGCCGCGTCACCGTGACCAGATCCCCCGAAGGCGTGATGGTCAGGTCGTCGGTGGGAGTCTCGACCGCCAAACCTTGTGCGGTCGGCAGAAGGGTGACGTCGACGGTCTGGCGACGGCTGCCGAAGCCCTTGCCGGGCGCCAGCGCCGTGACGGCGGCGAAGCGGTCTCCGACCATGGGATCGGTCAGCCAGATAGCCTTGGTGGCCCCGGCCATGCGTGCGACCAGGGCGGTGCGCTCGCTGTCGTCGCGATCGACGTCGACGGCCTGTGCCGGGCCGGTCGGGACGCCGCCGATGGTCACGCTCCAGCTCGTGCCCTGTCCGCTGGCCGAGACCGGCAGGTTTTCCGCGGCCGGGATGCGGATGGCGGTGTAGCCCGGCCCCTGGGCCCAGCGCGCCTCGCCGGCGGGGCCCATCTTGGCGCCCTTGGGCAGGCCCATCTTGGCGGCGGTGTCGAAGACGATCCAGACCGCGTCGTCGCGGCGGAAGACAGCGGCCCCGACCGGCGCGGCCCACTGGAAGTTCAGGACGACCCGATCGGCCTCGGCCGTCGTCGTGACCGGCACGACGCCGTTGGCGGGCACGGCGTTGGACACGGCCCCGGGCTCGGCCTCGGGGCGCGCGCCGGACGGATAGAGATTCAGCCAGACGGCCCCGTCGGCGACGCCCGAACGGGCGTCCGCGCCCCCGGCCAGTCGCAGGATCAGTTCGGTGCCGCCGGTGACGGACCGCGTCTCGACCTTGGTCACACCCGGCGGCAGGCTGTTTCGCAGCAGGCCGATGTCCGGGGCGGCGGTCGTGCCGATACGAACGATGACGGCGTCGCCCTCACGGCGGACGCGCGACCGGGAGCCGATGACCCCGGCGAACTCGACGCGGGTGAAGTTCTGGGTCTGGCCCGGACGGGTGGTGCCCAGGCGGATGGTCAGGGGCTCGAGCGCGCTCGACGCCTCCTGCGCGATCGCCGGCGCGGCGGCGGTCATGATAGGGGCGAGCACGACCGCCCCCACGGCGCCCAGCGCCACGGAGGTCCTCGCGATCGATTTTCTCGAGGACGGCCCAACCATTGACGCACACACTCGCGCGCGGGGCCTTTCAACGCGGTTAATGAGCCTTAATCGGCTTGCCAGCGTGCTTTCACTAGCGCAGCCTCGCCGGGCGCTGGGAGGTGTCGATGCCGGTTCTGACGATGCTGATGGCGGCGATCCTCGCCCAGACCCCGCCCACACCCGAGACCCTGTCAGGAAGCTGGACGGTCGATCTGAGCACCGATCCGGCCCAGCCCTATGTGAAGCCCATGCATCTGGCCCTCGCCGCCGACGGGACTGTGACGGGCGACTTCTACGAAAGCACTATCGAGGCCGGCCGCTGGAAGGCGCAGAACGGCCGCCTTTGCGTCTCCTTCCGCACCACCGACGGGGTCGGCCCCTATCACACGGCGGCCTGCCTCGTCGGCGATCATGTCGAGGGGCAGACCTGGGCCGAGCACCGCAACTTCGTCTTCGTCTGGAACGCGACGCGCGCCGCGCCCCAAGCCTGAACGAACACGGGTTGGACATATCGTCCAAGGGACAGAACGCCGTCTTGCGCCCGCCACGCGCCGGGCCGACATCCCGCGCAAAGGAGCCGTCATGTCTGACCCGGCCGAGAGCCCGCCCGAATACCCACCGTTGAGCACCCTGAGCACCGGAATCCGTTGCCGCTGCCCGCGTTGCGGTCAGGGCCCCCTGCTCAAGGGCTATCTGACGATTCGCGACAGCTGCCCGGTCTGTGGCCTCGACTACGGCTTCGCCGATCCGGCCGACGGCCCGGCCTTCTTCGTCATGTCCGGCGTCGGCGTGTTCGGGATGATCGCCTTCATGGCCTTCGAGTTCACCGTCCACCCGCCGGTCTGGGTGCATTTCGCGGTCACCTTCCCCCTGATCGCCCTGATGTGCCTGGGGACTCTCCGGCCCTTCAAGGGCTGGCTGGTCTCGGAGCAATACGTCCACAAGGCCGCCCCGCCCGAATGGAAGAGTATCGGCAAACACGGCGAAGGTTCGCCTTGGCGTTAGGCAAAGCAAAAGGGCCGGTGCTTTCGCACCGGCCCTTTGATCTTTCAGGTCGTCGCCGAAATCAGGCGGCGGCTTGCTCGGCCAGCTTGGACTTGACCTGACGCTTGATGCGCTGGGCCGCGATCGACAGCTGCTCGTCGCCGGCCTTGACGATGTAGGCGTCCAGGCCGCCCTTGTAGTCCAGGGTGCGCAGGGCGGCGTTCGAGATCCGCAGGGTGAAGGTCTGGCCCAGGGCTTCCGAAGCCAGCTTGACCTTCTTCAGCGACGGCAGGAAGCGGCGCTTGGTCTTCACATTCGAGTGGCTCACGTTGTGGCCGACCATCGGGCCGATACCGGTGAGTTCGCAACGACGAGACATCGTCTGATCCTTGAGGTGGTCGCCCGCCGAAACGCGGCGAGCGCATGAAATGAGGACGCGCAAGAGACGGGCTCCTGCGCGAGAGGGGGCCGTATAGAGGAACGGCGGGCGCGACGTCAAGACATTAAGGCCGGGAAACCGAGTCTCCGCCTGACTGAAACCTCCTGTTCAGCCGCCGTTCAAAAGCCGCCATATAGTGAAGGCATAACAGCGAAAGCCGCTGACCGGGACCTTCAAGAGATGAACACGCTCGCTATCCGTATCGCCGCCGTCGCCGCTCCCGCCCTTGCGGGTGCGATTCTGCTGGCCTCGCCGACGCGCGACCTGCACGCCCAGACCCCCGCCCCCGCCCAGCCCGTCCTGCCAGGCTATTGGGAATACACCACCAGCGCCGTCGGCGACCGCAACACCGAGACCAAATGCGTGCGCCCGCAGGACATCTCCCGCTTCTTCGGCGGCATCTCGACCCGCCGCTACGCCTGCACCTATCCGGTGCGCGAGGTCGGGGGCGGCAACGCCCACTTCGAAGGGACCTGTCAGGACAAGAAGGGTCGCCGCTTCAATGTGCGCCTGCGCGGCACCTATCAGCCCGAGAGCTTCCGCTTCAACGGCGGCGCCCAGCTGCTGCGCGGCACCCCCTACATCCCCGCCAGCATCACCGCCCGTCGCCTCAGCGCCCAGTGCCCGGCCAACGCCGAGTACTTCTGATCGGCGGCCCGCCCCAGTCAGCCTGCCGACACATCGACAAGGCGGGAATCCTGCTCTAGGCCCGAGGGTCTCCCCTCCTCGAACCTGAAGCGCGCCCATGCCCTCCGGACTCATCGCCCTGCTCGACGACGTGGCGGGCATCGCCAAACTGGCCGCGGCCTCGGTCGACGACATGGGCGCCGCCGCCGGCAAGGCCTCGACCAAGGCGGCGGGCGTGGTCATCGACGACACCGCCGTCACCCCCCGCTACGTCGTCGGCCTGTCCCCGGCCCGCGAGCTGCCGATCATCGGCAAGATCGCCGTCGGCTCCGTCCGCAACAAGCTTCTGGTCATCCTGCCGGTCGCTCTGCTGCTGACCGCCTTCGCTCCCTGGCTCATCACTCCCATCCTGATGTGCGGCGGCGCCTACCTCTGTTTCGAGGGCGCCGAGAAGCTGATGGAGATGTTCGGCGCGGACGGCCATGACGACGATGGCCCGGCCCATGACGATCCCGCCGCGCTGGAGAAGGCCACCGTATCGGGCGCGGTGCGCACCGACCTGATCCTGTCGGCCGAGATCATGACCATCGCCCTGTCCGACGTTTCGAGCGAACCCCTCCTGACCCAGGCGGGGGTCCTGATCATCGTCGGCCTGATCATGACGGTCGTCGTCTATGGCGCGGTCGGGCTGATCGTGAAGATGGACGACGTCGGCCTGCATCTGGCCCAGCGCGAAAGCAAGGGCGTCCGGGCTTTCGGGCGGGGGATGGTCAAGGCCATGCCCGTGGTGATGAGCGCCCTGTCCACCATCGGCACCTTCGCCATGCTCTGGGTCGGGGGCGGCATCCTGCTGCACGGCTCCCACACCCTGGGCCTCCACTGGCCCGCCGTGCCGGTGGAACACCTGTCCCACGCCGTGGCCTCGGCCCTCGGCCCCATCGGCGCCCTCGCCGGCTGGCTGGTCAACGCCCTGATTTCGGCCCTGATCGGCGCCGTGGTCGGCGGCATCATCGCCTTCGTCCTGCACCAGGCGCTGCGCCTGAAGCCGGGCGCGAAACACTAGCCGCACGACAGGCGACGCCACAGCCCGCCAGAAAAGCCACATTTCCCGCTTCCCGCCTTGATGTGAGGCGCCATCGGTGTCGTCTTCTTTGTGCGGGATCGTATGACGGGCGGGAAAAAAGCCTCGCGACGGTCCGGTGCCCGGTGAGCGTGGTCGGCTCTTCAAAACCGGGGGTGGGGGTAGTCGATCGGGGGATCAGCGCCGCTGGATCCCGGCGATAGCTCGTGGCTGACCGGGACGCAGTCCCTGAGGAACGCCTGGGTGAAGCTCCTGCACGTCATCGCCTCGATGAACCCTGCCGACGGCGGCCCGGTCGAGGGGATTCTGAGACAGGCCGAGGCGACGCGCGACGCCTGCGTTTGCGAGGTCGTCTGCCTTGACCATCCCGGCGATCCCTGGCTCGAGACCACGCCCCTGACCGTCCACGCCCTTGGCGGGACCGGAGCGTATCCGCCCCTGCTGCGTCACTGGCGCTATTCGCCTCTGCTGGCGCCCTGGCTGCGAGAGAATCTGGAGCGATACGACGCCGTCATCGTCAACGGCCTGTGGAACTACGCCGCCTTCGGCGCCTCACGGGTCCTGCCGGGCGGGCCCGTCCCCTACTATGTCTTCACCCACGGGATGATGGATCCCTGGTTCCGGCGCACCTATCCGCTCAAGCACGCCGCCAAACAGCTGTTCTGGACGGTGGGCGAGGGCCGGCTGATGGCGGGGGCGACCAGCGTCCTGTTCACCACCGAAGAGGAACGGCTGCTGGCGCGCGGCCAGTTCCTGGACCATCCCTACCGCGAGACCGTCGTCGGATACGGCGCCTCGGCCCCGCCGCCGGCGACGCCGGACCAGACCGCGGCCTTCAAGGCGGCCGCGCCCGGGCTCAAGGATCGACCGTATCTGCTCTATCTGAGCCGCATCCACGAGAAGAAGGGCTGCGATCTCCTTATCGAGGCCTTCGCCCGCGCCAGGAACCGGGCCGGCGTCGGCGATCCTGACCTGCAGCTGGTCATGGCCGGTCCGGGATCGCCCGTACTGCTCCAGTCGCTCAAGCATCTGGCGGAACGGCTGGGCGTCGCCAAACACATCCACTGGACCGGCATGCTGACCGGCGACGCCAAATGGGGCGCCTTCCGCGGCGCCGAGGCCTTCGCACTGACCTCGCACCAGGAGAATTTCGGGGTCGTGGTCGCCGAGGCCCTGGCCTGCGGCTTGCCGGTCCTGATCAGCGACAAGGTCAACATCTGGCGCGAGGTCGATCAGGCGAAGGCCGGGCTGGTCGCTCCCGACACCCTGGAAGGCGCCATCGCCCTGATCCAGGACTGGATCGCCACCCCGCCCCCGGAGCGGCGCGAGATGGGCGAGCGCGGCAAGGTTCTGTTCGAGCGGAGCTTCGACATTCGCGCGGTCGGCCCCGCGCTTATCGAGGTCATCCGGCGCACTGGCCAGCGCGCCGCCGGATAGCAAAAAGCCCGGGATCGCTCCCGGGCTTTTCAGTCTTGCGGTTCCGCGAACGGATCAGGCGGCTTCGGCTTCCTCGGCGTCCGCATCGGCGGCGACGGGGGCGGCGGCCTTCTTGGCGCTCAGCGACTTGGACAGCAGCTCGACGGCGGCGTCCTTGTCGATGCGGTTGGCGGCGGCGACTTCACGGGCCATCCGGTCCAGGGCCGATTCATAGAGCTGGCGCTCCGAGTACGACTGTTCCGGCTGGGTGTCGGCGCGGTGCAGGTCACGAACCACTTCGGCGATCGAGATCAGGTCGCCCGAGTTGATCTTGGCTTCATACTCCTGCGCGCGGCGCGACCACATGGTGCGCTTGATGCGGGCGCGGCCCTTGAGGGTAGTCAGGGCCTTGGTGACGACGTCGTCGGCGGCCAGCGAGCGCAGGCCGGCGGTCTTGGCCTTCTTGGTCGGGACGCGCAGGGTCATCTTCTCGTGGTCGAAGGTCACGACATAGACTTCCAGCGACATGCCGGCGACTTCCTGGGTCTCGATGGCCACGACCTTGCCGACGCCGTGCGCCGGATAG